>JANYHV010000232.1 GCA_025362195.1 Fimbriiglobus sp.
TCCCCTACGCCCCGGTCAGGGCTTCGCGGCGGACGCGCTGGAGGGGCCGCCAGATCAGGAGCAGGTTCAGGAAGGTCAGGAAGGCCGCGCCCAGGAGCAGGAAGCGGGGCAGGTGGTGGTTGTCGTAGTCGTCCGCCGGCACCACGCCGCGGGGGACCACGTCGTAACTCGTGACGCCGCCGATCGTGTACCGCCACAGGTCCACCGGCTGCGTGCGGTCGATCTCTTTGAGCGAGATGGTGCGGTCGATGTCGATCACGTCCTTGGCGTGCCCGCCCTCGAAGATGTGCTTGACCAGCCACGCGGCCGACTTCTTCCGCGCCTCGTCGTGGTGCTTGCCGACCGCGACCGATTCGCCCGCCGCGGTCGTCACCTCGACGTACACCGGCCGGCCCTGCTCGAGTTCCACGTCGGCCAGCGTGCCCCGGGTGACCTGCTCCCGGTTCTCGACCTTCGGCGTCAGCCCGGTGGCGTGCGCCCCGACGACGACGAGCTTGAACAGCAGGGTCGCGGCGATGGCCCCGGCCGTGTTCACGCAGTTGCTCGTCGCCACCGTGTCCCCCTTGCTCGCCTTCGGGGCCTTGTGCTGCAACAGCGTGAACAGGGGCACGATGTAGAACCCGGTCGAGAAGCCGATGCCGATGATGCACGCGGTCAAAATCGGCACGGTGTCGATGAAGTACGCCCCGGTCAGCAGCAGCGCGATCATGCCCAAGGTGCCGGCGATCACGAGCCGCAGTTCGATGCGCTTGCCGGACAGGTACCCGGCGAGCGGGCTGCCCAGGCCGATGCCCAGGGCGACCGTGCCGACGATGGCGCTGGTCTTCAACTCGTCCCACCGGGGGTTCTGGGACTCGCCGAGCATGTACACGGTCGCCCGCATGAAGGCGACGACGAAGGTGAAAAACACCAGGCCCATGAGCACCAGCCGGAGCGACGGGACGGCGTACATGCCGCGGACGTTGGCCACGAGCGGGCCGTACACGTTCTTGGGGAACGGCCGGTCCGGGTTGGTCGCCGGCACCTTGCGAATCAGCGCACTCGCCGCCGCCCCGACGACCGCCAGGCCGACCAGGATCAGGCCGAGGACGACTTCGTTCCGCAGGAACAGGAACGACAGGACGCCGCCGAACACGGTGCCCAGAATCACGGCCAGGAACGACAGCGATTCGAGAATACCGTTGCCCCGCGACAGCTCCTGCGGGGACAGGATTTCGGGCATGATGCCGTACTTCGCGGGGACGAAGAAGGCCGAGTGCGTGCCCATCAAAAAGACGCACCCGAGGACCAGGTACGACCCGACCGTCGGGTCGCCGTTGCGGCCGACGTAGAAGCCGAGCGTGGCCACCAGGGTGATGCCGACTTCGGCCACCTTCCAGAACACCAGGGCGTTCCGCTTCGAGTACCGGTCGGCGAAGTACCCGGCGATCGTGCAGAAGATGACCCACGGGGCGTAGAAGAGGATCGGCATCAGGGTGATGGCGTTCTCTTCGGTCAGGGTCTGCGTGTTGATGGCGAAGAACATGCCGGCCGCGTGGATCGCCTGGTCGTTGAACGCGGCGAAGAACTGCGCGACGAGCAGGCCCAGGAACGTCCGGGACTTCAACCCCTGCGGGTTGTTGAGCGTGGCGGTGACGGCGGCCGAGTCCGAAGCGGTGAGGTGCGGCGGGGCGTGGACCGGGACGGGCACCGGGGCGAGCGACTTCCGCTTGGGCTTCTTTTTCGGCATGGGGGAGGGTCGGGGCTGGGGAGGGGAATGAAAAAAGCCGCGGGGCATTCCCCACGGCCGTTACTCTAGCGAAGTCGGTTCACGCATCCACGCCGAGGTGCGTGCGGAGCTTCCGAATCGCCTTGTACTTCTCGTCGCTGACCCGCTCCGGCGTCGTGTTCAAGGCCGTGGCGATCTCGGGCACGTTCCACCCGCCGGCGCACAACTCGACGATCCGCTGCTGCCGCGGACTCAGCACGTCGGCCGCGGCCCGGCTGACCTGCTCGCGGAGGTCGGCCGTCTGGCCGTCCGGGTCGTCGCGGTGGTCCGGCACGTCGGCCGCCAGCTCGCTGTACTGCTTGGCCCGCTGCGCCCGCTTCTTGACCGTGTCGATGGCCCGGACGAACTCCCGCCGGGTGTCGCTGTCGTCGTTCACCAGGGCCAGCGCCCAGTGGTCCGGTTCGAGCCGTTCGAGCAGGCGCGTGAGGACTTGTTGGGTGCAATCGGACCAGTCGTCGGCCGGCACGCGGGCGTTCCGCCAGCAGACGTTGCAGTACCGGGCGATGCTGCGAATGGTCGCCTCGTCGAGCGACGGCTGCGCCCCCTGCGTCATTTGCGCCGACTGCTCGACCGCGGCGGCGCACGTCCGGCCGGACGCGGCCAGGCCGGTGCCGAGCATCACGGCCATGACCAGTTGCCGGGACTTGGCCGCCGCTTCGGCCGCGGTGGGCATCGAGGGCATCGACGGCAGGTGCGGCATCGAGGGCATCGACGGCAGGTGCGGCATCGAGGGCATCGAAGGCAAGGACAGGTTCATCTTCCGCATCGGTTCGACTCCAGCGAACGGCCGACGGGTCTTGCCCGACAAACACGCTCCACTATACCGGAGAATCCCGGCCCGTGAACGCCCAAAAACCGCGAGCTTGAGTTTCGGCACCCGTCGGGATGGCGTCGGGACGACTCTTCGGAATCAGCCGCCACGACGCAGCAAGTCCGGCCTCCCGGCGAACGATCTCGCAAATCCCGAGCCGACAGCGTCCGAAACTTTTTCTTCTAACACTCTTCGCGCCGCTCTTCGGGTGTGGTAGGCTCTGGGTCGGGTCTCCCACCGGGCCGCTTCTCGCGGCCCTAGACCCGCCCGACGATTTCGAGGTCAGCGATGTCCTTTCCCCGCGCTCTCGTAGCGGTTTTCGCGCTCGCACTCCCCGTTTCCGCCCAGGACCCCGTCGAACTGACGGTGCAGCCCAAGGCGGTCGCCCTCTCCGGCCCGCGGGACGCCCGGCAACTCGTCGTCACCGGCACGTTCGCCGACGGCTCGGTCCGCGACTTGACCCGCACCGCACTGGCGAAGGAAGCGTCGCCAGGGGTGGTCCGGGTCGAGGACGGGCTGTACCTCCGCGGCACCCGCGACGGCGCGACGGTCGTGACGCTGACCGTCGGCGGCAAGTCGGTCGCCGTGCCGGTCGCCGTCGCGGCGATGGACGCGGCCACGCCGGTCAGCTTCCGCCGCGAGGTGGTCGCGGCCATGAACGTCGGCGGGTGCAACATGGGGGCCTGCCACGGCACGCCGAGCGGCAAGAACGGGTTCAAGCTGAGCCTCCGCGGGTTCGACCCCGCGGCGGACTTCCTGCAACTCACCCGCGAGCAGTTCGGCCGCCGGGCCGACCCGCTGAACCCGGACGCGTCGCTTGTGCTACTCAAGAGTCTCGGCCGCCTGCCGCACGAGGGCGGTGCCCGCTTCGGCCCGACCGCCTACCCGACCGAGATGATCCGCGCCTGGCTCACGACCGGGACGAAGGACGACGGGCCGATCCTGCCCCCGGTCGTCTCGCTGGAAGTCACCCCCGGCCCGCGCGTCCTCACGTCCCCGGCCAAGTCGCAACAACTCGCCGTCGTCGCCACGTTCGCGGACGGCAGCCGCCGGGACGTGACCCGGCTGACCAACTTGAGCAGCAGCGAGCCGCTCATCGGCGAGGTCGGCCCGACCGGCCGGGTCGAGTTCAAGCGGCCCGGCGAGGTCGCCATTCTGGCCCGCTACCTGGAGACGATGGTCGCCGTTCGGTTGACGTACCTCGAACCCCGGCCGGGGTTCGTCTGGTCGAACCCGCCGAGCAGCAACTTCATCGACACGCTGACCTTCGCCAAGCTCCGCACCATGACGATCCAGCCGTCGGCGCTGAGCGGCGACTCGGACTTCGTCCGCCGGGCGACCCTCGACGCCGTCGGCCGGCTGCCGACCCCGGACGAGGCGCGGGCGTTCCTGGTGGACCCGTCGCCGGACCGCCGGGCCAAGCTCGTCGAGCGCCTGCTGGGGCTGCCCGAGTTCGCCGACTTCTGGGCGATGAAGTGGGCCGACGTACTCCGGTCGAGCCGGAAAACGATGCAGGCCAAGGGCAGCTACGGCTTCCAGATGTGGCTGCGCGACAAGCTCCTGGCCGACGAGCCGTTCGACGCGATCGTGCGCGAACTCCTCACCGCCAGCGGCAACACCTACGCCAACCCGCCGGCCAACTTTTACCGGGCCGCGAAAGACCCGCTCGCCCTGGCCGAGAGCACGGCGCAACTCTTCCTGGGCGTGCGGATGCAGTGCGCCAAGTGCCACAACCACCCGTCCGAGAAGTGGACGCAGGACGACTACTACGGCCTGGCCGCGGTGTTCGCCCGCGTCGGCCGCAAGCCCGAAGCGGCGCTCACGGGCAAGGACCCGGCGACCTCCGCCGAGGTCATCCTGAGCCTGCGCGCCGGCGAGGTCAGCCAACCCCGCACGAGCCAGGTCATGAAGCCCCGCTTCCCGCTCGCCGGGGACCAGGACGTGCCGGCCGGGACCGACCGCCGCGCCGCCTTCGCCGACTGGCTGACCAAGCCGGGCAACGAGTTCTTCGCCAAGTCGGTGGCCAACCGCGTCTGGTTCCACCTCATGGGCCGCGGCATCGTGGACCCGGTGGACGACTTCCGCGAGTCCAACCCCGCGGCCAACGACGAACTCCTCGCCGCCCTGGCGACCGACTTCACCAAGGCCGGGTTCAAGCTCCGGCCGCTGGTCCGCACGATCATGGCCAGCCGCACCTACCAGCTCGCCGCCGAGCCGAACGAGACCAACGCGGACGACGCCAAGTACTTCTCCCACGCCGCCACCAAACTGCTGACCGCCGAGCAACTGCTGGACGCGCTGGGCGACGTGACCGGCGTGCCCGAGAAGTTCCCCGGCTTGCCGGCCGGGACGCGGGCCGTGCAACTCCCGGACACCGACGTGGCGCACCCGTTCCTGAAGACCTTCGGCCAGCCGGCCCGGGAACTGGCCTGCGAGTGCGAGCGCGAGAGCGACGGCAACCTCGCGCAAGCCTTGCAGCTCATCAACGGCCCGACGATCAACGACAAGGTGAAGAACCCCGCCAACCGCCTGGCCAAGCTGATGACCGGCCCCGGTAGCGACCGCTCCCGCCTCGACGAACTGTACCTGACAGCCCTCTCGCGCACGGCCAACGACGACGAGGCCAAGGTCGCGCTGACGCACATCGAGAAGCGCGCCGACAAGCGCAAGGCCTGGGAAGACGTGCTCTGGGCCGTCCTCAACACCCGCGAGTTCCTCTTCCGGCATTGAGAGTTCCGCGCCGGGGCGCTTCCATAAGATGCCGGCATCATGGTCAAAGGTTGGCGGTGGTTGCTGGTCGTCGTCGGGCTGCTCGTCCTCGCCCTGGTGCTCAAGGCGGGGCTGGTCGCCTTCGCCGGGTACGTGCTCATCGGCGTCTACCTGCTGTCCCGGTACCTGGCCAAGCAGTGGGCGCAGAACCTGGCCGTCGAGCGGACTACGAACCGGCCCGACGAGGACGGGCCGCTGCAGGTCGGCGAGTCGCTGACCGTCACGCTCAAGTACCGCAACACCGGCACCATTCCCATCGGCTGGGTGCTCGTCGAGGAAATGCTGCCGGACGCCGCCGTCCGCCGCAACCGGATCACGGTCGAGGGGCCGCGCATCCAGGTGATGTTCCTGCGGCCGCTCCAGACGAAGACCGTCAAGTTGAAGCTCACCTTCCACGCCCGCGGCTACTACCCCGTCGGCCCGACGCTCGCCGAAACCGGCGACGTCTTCGGCTTCTACCGCCGGCACCGCACCCTGTCGAAGCCGGTCTACGTCATGGTCCTGCCGGTCATCGTCACGTTGCCCAGTTACGACTTCGCGTCGAAGCGGCCGATCGGCGAAATCCGCCTGGCCAACCGGCTTTTTGAAGACCCGACGCGGACGGCCGGCGTCCGCCCGTACCAACTCGGCGACCCGCTCCAGCGCGTCCACTGGCGGGCCACCGCCCGGACCGGGGTGCTGCACTCGCGGGTGTACGAGCCGACTTCGCTGGCCGGGGCGACGATCCTGATCGACTTCCACAAAGCCGGGTACCCGAAGCGCGGCGAACCCATGCGGTCCGACCTGGTCGTCACGACGGCGTGCGCCCTGGCCTACGCCGTCAGCCTGTTGAACCAGCAAGTCGGGCTGGCCAGCAACGGCCGGGACGCGGCCGAGCGGGTCCGCGCCGAGGCCCTCGACGAGCCGGTCGAGACCGCCGCGCAGTCCAGCTACGAGACGCGCGGCGGTGCCCGCGACCGGTTCGAACTGGACGCCGACTCGACCCGCCTGCGGCCCGTCGTCGTCGGCACCCGCCGCGGCTTCGACCAGTTCCAGCAGGTCCGCGAGACCCTCGCCCGGCTCGAACTGACCGACGGCTCGACCTTCGCCCAGATGCTCCTCGAAGTCGCCCCGCGGCTGCCCCGGGACGCGACCCTCGTCGCCGTCCTGCCGGCGGTCAGCGTCGAGACGGCCGTCGCGCTGGGCATGATGCGGCGGCAGGGGTTCGCCATCTCGGCGGTGCTGGTCGGCCTGGCCGACGACGGGACCGACGACCGCGCGGTCGCCGTCGGCCGGCTCGCCGCGGAGGGCGTCCGGGACGTGCGGCTCGTCGATAGCGAAGCCCTGCTCGCGCTCCTGGGCGACCGCGCCGCCGCCGGAATGCCCGCCGACTACGGCTTCCAGACGACCCTCGCCTGAGTGACCCCCGCATGACCCGCCTGCTCGCCTACGCCCAACTCGTCCGCCTGCCGAACGTGTTCACCGTCGTCGCGGACGCGCTCATGGCCGGCCTCGTCTGCGGCGTGCTCTTCGCCGACCCGGGCCGGTTCGCCCTGGCCGCCGCCGCGTCGTGCCTGCTCTACCTCGCCGGCATGGCCTCGAACGACGTGTTCGACCGCGCCGAGGACGCCAAGGCCCGGCCGTTCCGCCCGATCCCGAGTGGCCGGGTGAGCGTGCGCGCGGCGGTCGCCCTGACTGGGCTACTCACCGCCGGCGGGGTGGCGTGTGGGCTGCTGGCGGACGGGAATTTGTGGTGGCTCGGCGGCCTGGTCGCGGCGATCTTCGCGTACAACGCCAGCCTCAAGCACACGCCCGTCGGCCCGGTCGCCATGGGGTCGTGCCGGCTACTGCACCTGCTCTTCGTCTTCTCGCTGGCGGACGGCTTCCCGGCGGCGGTCGGCTGGCACGTCGCCGGGATCGTCGGCGTGTACATCGCCGGGGTGACGTGGTTCGCGCGGACCGAGGAGTTCGCCGGCCGGCCGCGCGAACTGGTCCCCGCGACGGCCGTGATGCTGCTCGCCGTCGGGGCAGTCCTGCTGCTGCCGCTGCACGAGGTGCCGACCCCGGCGAACCGGGCGTTGCCGTACCTCGTCGTCGCCTACGGGATCGTGCTGCTGGTCCCGCTCCGAGCGGCGATCCTCGACCCCCGGCCGGCGCTGGTTCAGGCCGGGGTGAAGCGCGCCATCCTGGGCCTGATCGCCCTGGACGCCGTCATCGCCACCCACGCCGTCGGCTGGCCGGGCCTCGGCATCCTGGCCCTGTACCTCCCGGCACGCCTATTGGGCCGCCGGGTCTACTCGACGTGAGGGGGGTCCGTCGGCGTCACTTGGCGATGACGATGTCGTAGGTGTTCGCGCCCTTCTGAATCGTCGTCTTCAGGCCGGACGTGGCCGGGTCGGCGAACTTGGCCGGGACTTTGGTGAACTTGACGTCCACCTTGGCTTTGCCCTTCGACTCCGGGCCTTTGTAACTGCCCGCGGACATCGACGCGCTCTGAAAATCGCCGGTCGCGGCGTCCGTGTTCACGCCGATCGTGACTTCGCCGAGCGGGACGTTTTGCAGCTTGTACTTGCCGTCCGGGCCGACCTTGCCGGTGGACGATCCGGTCGCGGTCTGGGCGATGATCATGGCGAACTGGACGTCTTCAGTGCCGAACTTGATCGTCCCTTCCAGGGTCGCCCCGGACTCGTCGAGAGTCATCGGGCGGTTGCTCCCGCAGGCGGTGGTCGTGACGGCGAGGCCCAGGGCGAGGAACATTGCGGCGAAGCGGGGCATGGGAAACCTTTTCGAGAGAGTGCGATGAGTGGAACGCGGGCGGTCAAACGCCATTCGGCGACCGGAACGGTCCGGTCGCCGAATGAGGATTACGATTTCGGTGCCGACATTAGTTGTCGAGCGAGACAGTTTCGCCGCCGTCCGGGGTGACCGCGGCGCTCCACGCCGCGATGGAGACGCTGGTCGTCACGTTGCGAACGCTACCGTCACCCATGGCGACTTGGACGCCGCTGGCGGACATCGGGTAGATGTTGTAGAAGTTTTGCTGCGAGGCCACGAGCTTGCGGCGGGGCGGCTGGTGCGTCTCGAACTGGTTCGAGCCGAACTTACACGTCGAGACCCACCACTGGCCGTACTCGTCGTCCCAGGACACGGACGGGTCGTTGCAGGTCGTCCCGAAGAAGGGGATGCCGTTCTCGGGCGAATCGGTCGTCGCCCACATGTTGATGCCGCCCTGTTGGCTACCGGTCGAGCCGGAGATACCCCAACTGGCGTACTTCATGACCCCGTCGCCGGTGACCATCGGCTTTTCGGCGATGAAGATCGTGTTCGACAGGCCGTCGCTGATGCTCGTCAAGGTCTTCTGGCCGCCGCCGACGTTCCACCAGGCGACCTTCCACGACTCGAGACCGTTGGACTTGGTCCCCAGGGCGCGGACGTTCACGGCGTAGCTGATGAGGCCCATCTTGTAGACAGCGCCGCCGCCGGTGTAGGGCCAGGACCAATCGACTTCCTTGTACGGGCTGGTGTCGTACGGGGCGACGTAGGTTTTCGGCACCGTCCCGCCCGGCATCTCGCTCGGCTTGCTCTTACGGGTGTCCATGATGTAGTACGGGTAGTTGATGTCCTTCTGCAGGTTTTCCTGCTCGATGAAGGGCAGCAGGCACCAGAAGAAGGTCGTCTTGTCCGACCCGCAGGTCGCCGGGTTGAACGGGACGTACGGGCCTTTGTACTTGACGGCACCGGCGTCGTTCACCGAAGACCACTGGTTGATCGGCCCGCCGGGGGGCAGTTGCCCGAAGGCGTCGTGGGCACCGTGGCAAGCGAGGGCCATCTGCTTCAGGTTGTTCTGCGACTGAGCCCGCGCGGCGGCCTCACGCACTTTTTGCACGGCCGGCAACAGCAGGCCGATCAGGATGGCGATGATGGCAATCACCACCAACAATTCAATGAGCGTAAAGCCGCTACGGCCTTCTGGCCGCTTTCGGGAGAGAAAAAGTGACATCGAACCCCTCGATGGAAGTGGGAGCCGGGATAATTTCCGGCTCACGAAGCTCGTGCGAGCTGGCCAAAAATAAGGCGAGAGAGAACGCGCGATTGTCCACTATAGGCTCGCCCTCGATTTCCAGTCAACGGTAAAGTTCGGATTTCACGGATTTTTCGCGGAACTAACGATTCGGCTCCTGCAAGACAAGGCGGAGAGAAAGCCGCGAGAGCGGCCAAATCGCCACCCACGCCGTCGGCTGGCCGGCCGGCCCTCGGCACCCTGGGGCGAGAGGTCACTTGCTCTTCAACTCCAGGTTGACCGTGTTCTTGCCCTTGGTGACCGTCGCGGTGAGCTTGGAAGTTTCCGGGTTCTCGTACATTTTCGGCACGTCCACGAACTGTGCGGTGACGTGGGGCGCGCCACTGACACCGGGCCGCGACGGGGCCATCTTGCCGGCATTCGCCATGCCCTTGAGGTGGGACGTTTTTACCGAGATTTTGACGATGCCGACGGGCACGTTCGACACGGAGTACCGTCCGTCGTCGCCGATCATACCCACGGCGCTGTCCGCCGACACCATGGCGGACTCGGGCACGATTTGGACCATCCCGATTTGAAGGGGCTTGCCGTCGAGCGTCACCAATCCTTCGATTTCGACTCCGGTCACCTGAAATCGAGGATTACTGTTACTACAAGCGGTCACACCCGCGAGCAAACAGCCCAACGCACCGGCTTTGAGACATTTTTGCACGAACAGTCGCATGGGGCACCTTTTTCGATCTGATGGGGGTTTAATGAAGAAGAACCGGGCGGCTGGATCAGCCTCCCGGTTCTGTGGTGAGTGATACCGCCGGGCAGGTTACCAGTCGCCACCGAGGACTTCGCCACCGTTGGGGGTGATGGCAGCGCTGTACGTCTGCTGGGAAATGCTGGCGCTGACCGAGCGGACACTGCCGTCGCCGAGCAAGTTCAAGCACCCGCCGCTCGAAAGGGCCTGGGTCCGCCAGTAAACGGCGTCCTTGGGCGACGGCTTGTTTTGCGGCACTTCCCACGGCCCCAAGTTGTTGGACCAGTTGGCGGGAGACGCGGTGGCAATCCCCGCGAACACCGGGGTTCCCTGCCAGTCGTTCACGTACCCCCAGCTGTTCGAGGACGGTTGGCCGCCGTTGGCGTTCGGGGCTTGGACTACCGACGGGGTGGCCGAGCTGCCGTTGCCGCAGACGGCGTACTTTTCGGACACGAACAGGGTGTTCGACAGCCCGTCAGCAACGCCACCGATCTTGGTGGCCCCGGCCCCGGCGTTGGCCCAGATGGCCCAGAATGCCGGGGTCTGGTTGGTGCCGCCCTGGGACATCGTGCTCGGGAATTGGGCGAACACGTTCCAGTTGGGGGCGTAGCTGGTCTGCGCGACCGGCACCGGAGTTCCCCCGTTCACCCAGCCCCAACTCGGCGAAAGCAAAGTTTCCGCCGACGTGGGGTCGGACGGCGACCGGAGAACTTTCAACTTCTGGCCCATGACGATGTCGGCCGGCCCGCTCACGCCGGCGTAAGTGTTCGGCACCGACCCGCTGGCTTTGTAAACGTTGTCTTGCTCGAGATAGGGCAGCAGCGCGTGGTAAAACGTGAAGTCGTAATAGACCGGGTTCCCGGTCGTCGGGGCCAACGGGGCGAACGGCCCGCGGTACGAGTAACAGTTAGACCCGCACCCGCCGCCGATGCTGTGACTGGCCCACCAGCTGGCCGAGATGGGCGGGAACGCGCCCATCGCGTCGTGTGCACCGTGGACGGCCAACCCGATCTGCTTTAAGTTGTTCGAGCTTTGCATCCGTGCGGCGGCTTCGCGCACTTTTTGTACAGCCGGCAACAACAACCCAATTAATATGGCGATGATAGCAATCACCACCAACAACTCAATAAGCGTAAAGCCGCTACGGCCTTCTGGCCGCTTTCGGGAGAGAGAAATTGACATCAAACACCTCAGTAGATCGAGAAAGCCGGGAGAATGACCGGCTTACGAACTCGCCGCGTTATGCCCGCAAAGTGTGGCAAATAACAACGCGTAGCTCATACTCTGATTATCTGTCGTGCCGGTCAGAAGTCAACAGGGTGTCCCGCTGTATCATTGGGAATTCATTAAGTAGCGTGCGTCTGAATCAGACACTTTTACGCCGACTGTCGGACCGGCCCGAGGCTGTCGGCGACGGCTTCGATCAGGGCGGCCCGGGCGTCGGCCGGGCACGGGAAGATCGCGGCCAGGCGGGTCAGGTCGTGGACCAGGTCGGCGGCCGTGCGGTACGGGACGGCCCCGGACGCGGTGTCGGCCATCGGCGTTTCGGGGTCGGCTTCGAGCCTGCGGACGACTGCGCCGAGTGACTCGGGAAAGCCCTTGCTCCGCGCCCGCCGCTTGCCGGCCGGCCGGCCCAACTGCGACCACCCGTAGGCGACCTGCCCGAGCGCCCGCAGGTCGGCCTCGGGGGTCGGGTCGAGGGCCGCGGCCACGCCGGTCGAGAGCCACATCGGCTCGCCGACGCCGACCACCTTCACGTCCCCCGCGGCCGTCAGGACGAACGACTCGGACGAGACGCGGCCGTGCGTCAGGCCGTGGCGGTGGGCCGCGTCCAGGCCCCGCGCCGCGTCCAGGACCAGCTTGACCCAGGCCCCGGGCGTGGCCGCGTCGGCCGGCCAGTCGCTCGACGGCAGCCCGGGGGCGTAGTCGAGGAGCGCGGCCGGGCGATTGTACAGTTCAAGCACTTCGACTGTACCGGCCAGGTTCGGGTGCGCCGCGTCCCGGGCGGCCGTGAACATCTGGCGGAACTCGTCCGGCCGGACGGCGTCGTCCATCTCCGCCTCGGCCAGGTGCCGCAGGGTGAACACGCCGCGCGACGGCCCGCCCCCGCGCTCCGGATCGATCACCCGGTAGACGACTTCGCGGGGCGTCACCCGCAGGCGGTCGAGGACGCGTAGCCGGCCCAACATCAGCGACCCGAGGTTGCCGGCCTCCATCATGGCGAGCTGGTACAGGGTGACCGCGCCGCCGGCGAGCAGGACCGTGCGCAGGGTGCGCCGCTGCCGCCGGGCCTCGCCCCACAGGGTCGTGAGCGTGTCCGCGTCCACGAGGTCGAGCGCCCGCAACCGCTCGCCGAGCTGGCGGTCGCCGGGTTCGGGGTCGTCGTGCGGGTCGCGGGCGGTGAGCGGCAACAGGACCGCCCCGGCGTCGGCCCGGGCGTCGGCCTCGGCCGCGCGGCCGGCGACGAGTTCCTTGAGCTTGCGGCGGTACCACTCGCGCAGGTCGTTCAGGTGGACTTCGACCTCGCCCCGCCGCCCGGCCACGGCCTCGCGCTCGGCCCGCAACTCCTCGGCCTGGCGGGCGAGGGCGAGCGTCGATTCGTCCACCTGGCGGGCCGCGACCGCGACTTCTGTGGAGCGCGCCTCCGCGGCCGACTCGCCGCGGGCCAGGTGGGCCTTCGCGTCGGCGAGCTTGGCCTGCCACTCCAAAAGCTGCTGGCGGAACTCGGTCACGGCCAGGCGGTGCTCGGCCCGGGCCTTGTCCAGGGTCTGTTCGCGCTCGTCGAGTTTGACCGCTTCGGCCCGCAGGTCGTCGCGGGATTGGCCGGCGTAGGCGTGCAGTTCGCCGAGGTGGCCGCGCAACACGTCCCGGGCCGACGTGAGCCGGTCGAGGGCCTGGCGGGTGCGGTCGTGCAGGGCCGGGGCCTCGCGCTGGAGGACTTGCATCTCGGCCGTCGCCCGGGTGTGGAAGGCCTCGAACTCGGTCCGCGCCGTGACCTCCCGCTCGCGGTCGGCGGCCCGCTCGGCGAGCCACGCCTGCCGCTCGCCGGCGAGTTCCCGCTTCTGCGTGGCGACCAGCTTGCCGACCTCGCGGAGGCGGGCCGACTGGCGTTCGAGGTTGGCTTCCCGGGCCGTCAGGTCGGCCGCTTGCCGCTGCAATTCCCCGGCCTGGACGCTCAATTCGCCGGTGTTCGACGCCATCAGGCCGGTCAAGTGGTCGCGCTCCCCGGCGAGTCCGGCGCGGGTCGCGTCGAGGTCGGCCTTCTCGGCCGTGAGGCGGTGGCCGGCCTCGTCGAGCGCCTTGCCGCGGGCCGCGAGGTCTTCGGCCCGCCGCCGCAACTGTTCCTGGAACGTCTGCCGGGCCGCGTCGGCTTCGGCGAGCGCGGCGGCCCGGGCCAGCACCCCCTGCCGGTCGGCGTCGAGGCGCTCCTGGAGGGCGGCGAGTTGCTCGGCCTTGGCCTGCAGGGTCGCCGTCTGCCCGGCGAGGTCCCCCGTCCGGCGGTTCAACTCGTCTTCCTTGGCGTGCAGCCGCGCGGCCTCCGCGGCGACGGCCGTCTTGTGCCCGTCGATCTCGGCGACCGTGGCCGCCAGGAACCGCTCCCGCTCGCGGACCCGGACCGCGCGGCCGGCGTGGTCGTCCCGCTCGCCGGACAGCGCGACGTGCGCCAATTCTGTGTCGCGCAGCCGGGCGTCGAGGTCGCGCTGGGCACCGTCGAGGCGGGCGCGGTCGGCGGTCAGCGCGGCCGACATCTGGTTCACGTCGTCCCGCTGGCGGTCGAGCGCGGCGTGGACGACCGCGAGCGTCGCCTGCTGGGCGTCGAGTTGCGCCGACCGCTCGGCGACGGCGGTCGCGCGGGCGTCGAGGTCGGCGGCCCGGGTGTCGTGCCGGCCGGCGTCGTGGGCGAGCCGGCCCTGCTCCGCCGCCGCGAGGTCGAGTTGCTCCCGGAATTCGGCCGCGTCCCGGGCCAACCGCTCGGCCCGCTCGTCGATGTCGGCGGCCCGGCGGTCCTGGTCGTTCTGCTTCTCGTCGAAGGTCGTCTGCCGGCGTTCGAGCCGCACGAGTTCCGCGGCGAACTGCTCGCGCTCGGTCCGCAGCCGGGCCGCTTCGCGCTGCACTTCCAACTCGCGCTCGGGCAGTGTGCGGCCGTCGGCGGTCGGCCGGGCCAGCAGCGATTCTTCGATCTTGCCCGTCTCGGTTTCGACGAACTCGGCGCGGAACCGCTCGGCCTCGCGCTCCAGGGTCGCCGTGCGGTCGCGGTGTTCGGCGTCGAGGGCGCGGCGGGCGGCGGCGAGGTCGGCCGTCTCCCGGTCGAGCCGGTCCCGGCGCGTGTTCAGGTCGGCACTCGCCCCGGCGACGGCCGCGTTCATCTGCGCGAGCTGGTCGCGCCGCTCCTGGTACTGGGCGACGAGTTGTTCCCGGAGCTTCGTCAATTCCTCGCGGAACCGCTCCAACTCGGCCTCGCGGGCCGCCAGATTTTCGGCGTGCCCGGGGGCCGAAACTGCCGGCGGCCGGGCGTGCTCGGCCTCCATCTCCTGCCGGCGGCGGTACCACAAGACGCGGTCCGCCTCCAACTCGGTCGCCTGGGCGGCCAGGTCGTCCCGCTCGCGCTGCAACTCCGCCCGGGCTTGCGCCACTTCGGCGAGTTGCGCCGTCGCGTCCGGGCCGTAGGTCGGCGGCGGCTCGGGGCGGGCCGGCGGGGCGAGGGGGCCGGGCCGCGGCGGCCGCACGTCGGCCGTCGGCGTGGGGGTCGGCGTGCTCAAGTCGGGGTGCAAATAAACCCCGGCGAGGTGGACGGTCACGTCCACCGGGCCGACGGCGACGCGGTCCCCGTGGTTCAACCGCGTCGGCGTTTCGAGCGGCAGAAAGCGGTCGTTCCACAAGACCGGGAAGGCCGGGTCGAGCCGGCGGACGAACAGGGCGTCGGCGGTCCGGGCCACTGCGCAGACGCACGCCGGGGTGTCCGCGCCGGGCAGGCGCACGTCGCAGTCCGGGGCCGCGCCGAGGGTGAACTCGGCCCCTTCCAGCTCGTACCGGACCGGGCGGCCGGTGCCCAGGCGGACTTCGAGCGCGACGAGGCCGGCCGCACCCGGGGCGGGTTCGGGGTCGGCCAGGCGGTGCAGTCGGGGCGTGAGGTACGGTGGCGTCATGGTCCCGTGGGCGTCTTGCCCGGCAGTAGTCCGAGGCGGGGCCAGTCCGTGGCCGCGCCGGGCGTCGTCCCCGATTGGACCCCATCCGCCCGATTCCCGCAAGCCCGACTGGCGGCGTGGAGTGTCGTGTAGGACGGGCTTGAGACCGACGTTTCCGAAATCCGATCTCGGCGTGGCCCTGCGGGAAACGCCCGAACTACTGGGGCTGGCCCCGATGGCGTGGTGACAGTAACTACCAAGACAGGGATAAATTTTAGCTACGAATCGTATGCGTGTATACGTTGCCCCGCCCAGCTCTAGTACTGGGTAAGTTTGCATAAAAATACTATACGATCAGGCTGACTCCAGGAGCAATTAGGTGAACAGACTCGGACATAGGGTTTGAATCGAAAACAGAAAAATTCTCGCCGTTAGAAAAATGAATTGTGAGCTTTTCTGGCGTGTTGGAAGTCGCAGAAATGACTGTAGACCCAATAATCGAAGTGAGTGTTGCGATGCTTTGTTTGAACGAAAAAATCAATGGTGAATTTTCATCAGCCGAATGAGAATGCACGAAAACACCTTCGACACTCAAAGAGACATCTTTATCAAACACAAATTGTAAATTGTACAGGCCGATACGAAGTTGGACAAGTTCTCGGCCTGTAAGGATCGTAAAATGTTCACTTCCGGGGAAACCGTGCATGGGGTATCCTAAGAGTTAGGAGGCCAAGGTGTGTGTGTTTCGGAACTGGGACCAGTTCGACCAGTCGAAGGATTGATAGGCTGACCGGCACTGTTGTACTGTCGCCAGTATCCGTTAGGGTACATTTTGGTCGGGAACATAATTCGGATAGTATCTGCGTCGCCGGTGGACCCAGGCTTGCGGAAGATCACTCCGTTAGGAATGTCTTCACGAACATAGCCTTCGGGTATCGACGGCATCGACGGCGGATTCGACGGCGGTACGAAACTTTTGGGGTCTCTCGGCCCGAGTTGGCCCTTCGGTCCTTGCTCTTCGCCTGGATTCGGGGAAGGTGCAACGCCAACTGGAGGCACACCCGGAGGAATACCACCACTTGTAGCGCCACTTGCACCCGTACCAGGGCTAGGCGGGTTGGGCGGATTCAGACGAGCGTCACGGAGTTGCTGGTACAGTTCGGCTAGTCTTTGCTCTCCGGCTGCGCGAACAACAGGATCATATGATCTGGCATCTTCAAATGCTTTCCTGAACTCGATGTCTCTGCGGTACACCTGCTCCCACCACGTCAGGGGAGGCTGGGGCAAGTTTCTTCTAAAGTCTAGTGCAGGATTTCCTGCACTGTTGTACCAAACACCAGGCTCGCCCCAGTACCCATGTTCACGCCCGTAAATTCCGCCAGAATCTAGCAAGTCTCCTGGCCTTAATGGGCTGGTACGGGGAGGACGGAGAGTAGGGCCTAGTATAGTAGGGCCTAGTATCGTGGGCATGGCCTGCATCAGTCCGATGTCGGAATCACCAGTAAAACTGCTGCCACCTGGTGGGTTGCTAATATCGACACCAATGTCAAATGAGCCATCGTTGATAAAAATCGAGTTCACGATGCCAGACTCGTCTGGCATAAATGATGTGATCGACGGGGTGACCCGATCATCGAGCGAAGTCAGATTGAGGCGAATACTATTATTCTTCATCGGTGTGTTCCGGAGCAGTGAACTTCTGAGTGGCGAGCTCAGGTATGCGATCAAGATTAACGGTTATGCCGCAGCCGAGTCAAGAAAATTCTTGCCAGCTTGTCACGTTTCCCGGACACTACCCCGCGCGGCACGCTGACCGCACCTTGTGCGGGCGCGGGGCGTACTGGTGGGGACGGCGTGTTCGCCGCGATTCTTGGCCCGAGGATGACCCGTGAAGGCGAACGCTCCCCCGTCGGCCGACCCCGTGCCGCCGCCCGCCGACCCGTCGGCCCCGGCCGCGCCGCGGGCGGCCGCGTGGCCCGAGTGGTTCGCGGCCCTGGACGTGGTCCTGGCCCTCGTCGGCGTCGTCCTGGCGTTCTTGCTCGGCTCGTTCGCCGCCCGCAACTCGGACCTGTGGCTGCACCTGGCCGGCGGCCGGTTGATCGCCGAGGGCCAACTCAACCTGGGCACCGACCCGTTCGGGGTCGTCGCCCCGGACCGGCCGTGGGTCCACACGAGCTGGCTGACCGACCTGGCCGCGTACCTGGCGTACAAGGCCGACCCGACCGGGGTGATCCTGGTCGGCGTCAAGGCGGCCGTGTTCGCCGTCGCCTTCGGCCTCTTCTACTTCCTCCGGCGGCCGGGGCACGCCCTCTGGCCGTGGGCCGTGGTCGGGGTGCTGGCGGTGCTGGCCGCCGCCCCTTACGCGGTCCTCCGGCCGGCCGTCGTGTCGGTCGCCTTCTTGTCGCTGACGATGGTGCTGATCGGCCGGCTGCCGTGGCGGGCGAACTCGTGGCGCGAGCCGCTGATCCTGGCCGGGGTGTTCGCGGTGTGGGCGAACGCCGACGCCTGGTTCTTCCTCGGGCCGCTGGCCCTGGCGTGCGTCCTCGTCGGGGAATTCGTTAACCGCACGCTTCTCGGGGCCGCCCCGCCGGCGACCGCGGCCGACCCGTTCCCCCCCGCACCGCCGGTGCCGGCGCTGGCCAAGGCGCTCGGGCTGGGCGTGGTGGCCATGTTCCTCAACCCGTTCTTCCTGGCCGCGGTCGTCAAAGACCCGGGCGAGGCGGTCGCGCAACTGGTGCCGATGGAACTCGGCTTCGGCGTCCCCGCCGGCGCGTCGGACAACTACGAACTCGGCGCGCTGACGATGTCCCCCCTGAGCGGCCTGTACCAGTCGCGCGAGAGCCTCGGGTACGGCGTCAACGGCTTCTCGTACGCGGCGCTGCTGGTGGCCGGCGTGCTCACGCTGGTCCTCGGGTTCGCCCGAGTGCGGGCCGCGCACGTCCTGCTCTGGCTGGCCTTCGCCGGGCTGTCGCTGGTCCACGTCCGGCTGATCCCGTACTTCGCCGCGGTCGTCGCGCCGGTTATCGCCGGGCACGTGAACGGCCTGTCGGGCTGGCTCACCCTGGGCCGGCCGGCGGACCCGAAGACGCGCATCCTGCTCACCGCGTGCGGCCTCGGGCGGGTCTTGTGCCTGTTCCTCGCGTTCGTCCTGGTGACGATCACGTACCCCGGGTGGCTGCACCCGCAGGCGTCCGTGCGGGCCGCCCAGAACCGCCTCGACTGGGCGCTCGCCCCGGACGCGGGCCTGGAGCGGGCGGCCAAGCTGTTCGCCGCCCGGCGGGCCGACGGCACGATCCCGGACGGGTTGCGCGGCCTGGGGAACAGCGCCGAGTTCGGCAACTACCTGGCCTGGTACGCCCCGGGCGAGCGGGCGTTCGTCAACACCCGGTACCCGTTCCACCGGCACGAGCTTCCCGACCTGATCGCCGCCCGGCAAATCTCCGGCCCCCGCCGGACGCCGGCCGAAGTCGTCGCCAAGCTGAACGACCTGAACCGCGTCGCGGCCGACCGGGCCGCCGGGTACTTCGCCCTGATTTCGCCGCCGGGCCAGCGGCTCGACATGGAGTCGGTGCTGCAACTGGTGAACGACGACGCGCACTGGGTCCTGTGGCACCTGGACGGCCGGAGCGCGGTCCTCGGCCGGGTCGGGATCGACCCGGCGGCCGACGCGCGGGCGAAGGCCCTGAAGTTCGACACGGCCCGGTCGGCGTTCGGCCCCGGCCTGCCGCGGCTGCCGGCCGTCAAGGCGTACCCGCCGGTGCCCGCCCCCCAGGAGACGGCCGAGTTGTACATCGACCGGCCGCTGCCGACCGCGCCCGGGGCGGACGACGCGGTCGTCGCCCGGATTTACGCCGAGTACGTCCAGGCCCGGGGCGAGTTCGTGTACACCCGCACCGTCCAGGCCGAGCTGGCCGCCCGGTGGGCGGTGCTCGGCGGCGGCCGGGCGACCCCGTTCCGCACCCGCGAGCCGGACGACGAGCAGCTCACGGTGCCCGTCCTGATGATCCGCGCGGCCCGCCAGGCCGTCGCCGCCAACCCCGACTCGCCCGACGCCTACGCCATGCTCGTCGAGGCCTACGCCATGCCCGGGGCACCGGTCCTGGACACGCCCCTGTTGGGCGACTCGACGGAGCGCGTCCTCCAGACGATCACGGCCCAGTACCGCCTCCTGGAGCGGACGCCGTCGCTGTACCGCAGCTCGGTCGGCCCGGAGGTCGTGCTCAACCAGGCCATCGGCCTGTCCCGGAACTACGAGCAGACCGGGCAACTGGACGCGGCCAAGTCCGCGTTCGACAAGTTCGTCGGGTACTTCGACAGCCTGCCCGAGGCGGCGCAGAAGGAGTTCGCCGCGTCGATCTCGCCGCCCGGGGACAAGCCCGACGACGCGCTCAAGGCCCGCAAGGCGGACATGTCGAACCAGCAGGACGCCCAGGCCCGCAAGGTCCAGCGGGCCCGGGACGCGGTGGCCCGCAGCCCCGACCCGATGGCCCGGTTCAGCGCCGCCGCCCAGACCGGTCTGCCCCTGCACGCGATCGAACTGTTCAACGCGATCCCGCCCGACCCGGCGAAGCCGATCCCGCCGCAAATGGTCATCGCCAAGATCGTCCTGGAGGTCCGGGCCGGCCGCCTCGACGAGGCGTCCAGCGACCTGGCCGCGCTCGACGACAAGATTCAAGACCTGGTCCGCCAGGACACCCGGGACGAAGTCGGCCGCGGCTTCCAGATGCTGCAAATGGCGGTCGCCCGGCTCGAAGGCAACCCGGGCAGCGATGCCGCCGTCGTGCCCCGCCCGGCCTACCCGAAGGTCGTCTGGGACCCCACGGCCACCCGCATCCCCGCCGTCATGACCGGGCTGCAGGCGCTCGGCGGCGGGCACGTCGTCCTGTTACTGACCGACCAGGGGGCGGCGTCCCGCGCGCCGATTTTCAACTACCTGGGCCGGATCGGCCAGGCCCGCGAGGTCCTCCTTCAAGAGTCCCTGTTGAGCTACGACCGGGCGATGCTGGCCATCCTCGACGGCAACACCGCCGACGCCAAGTCGTGGCTCCGCGACGCGCTCAAGCCGCAGGGCGTGCCCCTCGCCGAGATCGGCGACCCGGAGCGCGTCGGCCGGGCCGAGCGGTACCTCAAGTTGATCGACCGGGCGGAGAAACCCCGCGCCAAGTAACGCCGACCTGGTGGCTCCGCCGCAGGCGACTCTTGTTAGCCCGACGCGCGAGCGAGGGTCGAGCGGTCGTTGACAGTGTTCGGGGTCGTCGGCCGTGCGGTCTTCGGCGGCCACCTTGCCCTCGACCGTTCGACCCTCGCTCGCGCGTCGGGCTAACAAGAGTTCGCCTGCGGCGGAGCCGAAAACCTGGCCGAAGCCCGTGACGCCGTTACGGGGCGAGTTCGGCGCGGAGGAGGTCCCAGAGCGAATCGAGGGACTGCACGATCACCTTCGCGTCGGTCAGCACCGGCATGAAGTTCGTGTCCCCGGCCCACCGCGGCACGACGTGCCAGTGCAGGTGCCCCGGCAGCCCCGCCCCGGCGACCGCGCCGAGGTTCAGCCCGACGTTGAACCCCTCGGCGTTCAACCGCCGCCGGAGCACGGCGATCAGGCGGGCGATGGTCGCTTGCAGGTCGAGGGTTTCGGCGGCCGTCAGGTCGGCCAGGTCGGCCGCGTGCGCGAGCGGACTGACGAGCAGGTGGCCGTTGTTGTACGGGAAGCGGTTCAGCACCACGACCGAGTGCGCCGTCCGGCCGACGACGTAGTCCGCCCGGTCCGTCGACCCGTCCCCGCGGGCGGCCCGGCACAGGAAGCAGGCGTCGGCCGGGGCCGTCGGCTGCGGTCGGTCCGGTTGCGCCACGTAAGCCAGCCGCCACGGTGCCCAAAGCTGTTCCACAATCACTCTCCCACTTCCGCCGGCAAAACCGCCGGCCGAGCGACGGCATTGTAAGCCCCCCGGCCGCGGCGACCTATACTCAGGACCAGTCGGCCGCCCGACACCCGAACCCCGACACCCGACACCCGAACGCAGAGCGAACCCCCGATGCCCGGCCTCTTCGACGAATACCGCCTCAAAGACGTGACCCTGCGCAACCGCATCGCCGTGTCGCCGATGTGCCAGTACTCCGCCATCGACGGGATGCCGAACGACTGGCACCTCGTCCACCTGGGCGCGCGGGCGGTCGGCGGGGCCGGCCTGGTGTCGGTCGAGGCGACCGGGGTGACGCCGGCCGGCCGCATCTCGCCGGGGTGTACCGGCCTGTGGTCGGACGCGCACGCCGACGCCTTCGGCCGGATCGCCCGGTTCGTCAAGGAGCACGGGGCCGTGCCGGCGATTCAGATCGCGCACGCCGGCCGCAAGGCGAGCGCCCAACGCCCCTGGGACGGCGACGCTCACCTGACCCCGGCCCAGGGCGGGTGGGAAATCCTCGGGCCGTCGGCCGAGGCGTTCGGCGGCAACCTGCCGATCGTCCCCAAGGCGATGACGAAGGCCGACATCGCCGCCACGAGCGCCGCCTTCGCCGCCGCGGCCGGGCGGGCGCTGGCGGCCGGGTTCGAGTGGCTCGAACTGCACTTCGCGCACGGGTACTTGGCACACAGCTTCTTCTCGCCGCTGTCGAACCACCGGACCGACGAGTACGGCGGCAGCCTGGTCAACCGCGCCCGCTTCCTGACCGAAACCCTCGCGGCCGTGCGCAAGGTGTGGCCCGAGCGGCTGCCGTTGACGGCGCGGCTGTCGGTCGAGGACTACGCCCCGGGCGGGGTGACGCTCGACGACGCGATCGAACTCGCCAAGCTGTTGAAGGCCGGCGGGCTGGACATGATCGACGTGAGCATGGGGTTCAACGTGCCGGACGTGTCGGGCATCCCGTGGGCACCGGGCTTCCTGGCCCCGGCGTCCGCCCGCCTCCGCCGCGAGACCGGCCTGCCGACGAGCGTCGGCTGGCTGATCCTCGACGCCGAGCAGGCCGACGCCATCGTCCGCGAAGAGCAGGCCGACGTGGTGATGCTGGCCCGGGAGATGCTCCGCGACCCGCACTGGCCGTACCACGCCGCGGTGAAACTCGGCCGGGACACGCCGCACGCCGTCCTCCCGGTCCAGTACGCCCGCGTCGCCCGGCGGTAAGCGGCCCCGCCGCAGGCGACCGCTTACCGGGTGGCGAGGAAGATGCCGACGAGGATGAGTAGCGCGAGGATGAAGCCGAGGGTCACGTAGGGGAGCCACTCGGGCGCGGCCGGGCGCTCCGGGGGAGTGGTCGGCCGGGCGGGGGGCTTGACCTCGGTACTGCTGGACGCCTTGGCGAGCGGCGAGATGGCGTGGACCTCGGTCGATTCGTACGCGCGGGGCGGGTCGCTCGGGATCGTCGTGCCGGACCGCAGGGTCGCCATTTTCGCCCCGTCGGGCGTGTTCGTCGTCGCCGACCGGGCCGCCCCGAAGACGACCGGCGGGCCGCCCACGGACAGTTTCGACCCGGGCGTGTGCGCCCGCACCGGGATCGCCGGCGTGGCCGTCGCGGCCGACTGGTACTGCAAGACGAGGTCGCGGAACTCCGGCGCACTGCGGAGCGGCTGGAACTGGCCGGCCTTCGTGCGGCTGACCAGGATCGTCCCCAGGTCGCCCAGCGCCCCGGCGATCAGGTTCTTGCGGATGCTCTCCGTCGCGCCCTTGACCGTGTGCGTCTTGTTCGCGGCGTCCCGGTAGACCATGTACCACA
>JANYHV010000256.1 GCA_025362195.1 Fimbriiglobus sp.
CGAGGAGGGCCCACTGGTCGTCGGTCAGGTCCGTCGGGTAGACCTTGGTCATGGCACGCCCGTCCTTGGGTGTTGGGGTCGCCCGCAAGTCTAACCCCGCAAACCGTTCCCGTCACCGCCACTTCCCGGATAGACTCTTAGTGAGACGCAATCCGCGCGGATTCCGTTCGGGGGTCCGGCCGCGGATTTCCCACTGCGTCGGACGCGGACCGGCCGCACACCTCGGGGGCGACTCATGGCCGCGGCGAAGCTCGACGAGCAGGCGCTGTTCCTGGCCGCGCGGGGCCTCGCCGGGGCGGACGCGCGGCGCGACTACGTGCGCGAGGCGTGCGGCGACGACCACGCCCTGCGGCGGCGGGTCGAGGCCCTGCTGCGGGTCGACGGCGAGGACGGCGAGTTCCTGCGAAGCCCCGCCGAGGGCGTCGGCCGCGACTGGGCCGCCCCGGCAGCCGAGGGCGTGGGCGACCGCGTCGGGCCGTTCACGCTGACGCGGCAGCTCGGCGAGGGGGGGATGGGCGTCGTCTTCCGGGCCGAGCAGGAGCAGCCGGTGCGGCGGGCGGTCGCGCTCAAAATCCTGCGGCCGGGGATGGACACGCGGCCGCTCCTCGCGCGATTGCAGGCGGAGCGGCAGGCGCTGGCGCTGATGGACCACCCGAACATTGCCAAGTTCCTCGACGCCGGCTCGACCGCCTCCGGCCGCCCCTACATCGCCATGGAGCTGGTGGACGGCGCGCCCGTGACGCGCTACTGCGACGAGCACCGGCTGGGCGTCCGCGAGCGCCTGGGGCTGTTCGTGGCGGTCTGCCGGGGCGTGCAGCACGCGCACCAAAAAGGCGTCGTCCACCGCGACCTGAAGCCCTCGAACGTGCTGGTGGCGAGCTACGACGGGGTGCCCGTGCCGAAGATCATCGACTTCGGGCTGGCCAAGGCGACCGGCCGGCCGCTGACCGACAGCACGGTCGTCACACACTTCGGCCTGGTCGTCGGCACGCCGGCCTACATGGCCCCGGAGCAGGCGGACGCGGCCCAGGCGGACGTGGACACCCGCGCGGATGTCTACTCCCTCGGCGCGCTGCTCTACGAGCTGCTGACCGGAACGCCGCCTTTGCGGTGGGGGGTCGGGGCCGGGGGTTTGGCGGAGTTCCTGCGCGCGGTCCGCGAGGACGAGCCGCCGCGGCCGAGCGTGCGGCTGGCCGAGGCCGGGGGGCCGCCGGGGGTCGCGGCGGCCCGCGGGGTCGAGCCGAAGTCGCTCGTGCGGCTGGTACGCGGCGACCTCGACTGGATCGCGACGAAGTGCCTGGAGAAGGACCGGGCGCGGCGCTACGCCACCGTGGAGGGGCTGGCCCAGGACGTGGAGCGGCACCTGCGGGACGAGCCGGTCGAGGCGTCCCCGCCGGGGGCCGGCTACCGGGCGCGGAAGTTCGCCCGCCGGCGTCGCGCCGCGCTGGTGACTGCCGCGGCGTTCGCGGCGCTGCTGGTTCTCGGGGCGGCGGGGAGCGCCTGGCAGGCGGTGCGGGCGACGGCCGAGCGGGACGCCAAGGAACTTGCCCTGCAGGCGGAGGCGGCGCAGCGCCGCCAAGCGGTCGCGGAGCGGGACCGGGCCGACGAGGAGGCCGAGGTCGCGCGGGCCGTCGAAGACTTTCTGTGCAACGACTTGCTCGGCCAGGCCGCCGTCGGCAACCAGGCCGGCGGGCCGCGGGACAAGACCGTGAGCGTGCGGACGCTGCTCGACCGCGCGGCCGGGCGGATCGGCCCCAAGTTCGCCGGCCAGCCCCGGACTGAGGCGGCGGTGCGCACGTCCGTCGGGGGGGCCTACCGGGCGCTCGGCCTCTACCCGGAGGCGGCGGCGCAGTTCGAGCGGGCGCTGCCGCTGCGGCGGGCCAAGCTGGGGCCGGACCACGCCGACACGGCGCAGGCCGCGAACAACCTGGCCGCGGTCTACCTCGACCTCGGCCGGTACGACGACGCCGAGCCGCTCTTCCGCGAGGCCGTCGCGGCCTGGGAGGCGCGGCTCGGGGCCGACCACTTCACCACCCTGAAGGGCGTCAACAACCTGGCGATGCTGTACCAGTCCCGCGGCCGCTGGGGCGAGGCGGAGCCGCTACTCGGGCGGGTGCTGGCGTGGCACCGCGAGAACTCCGGGCCGGACCACCCCGGCACGCTCCTCGCCGAGTCCAACCTCGGCGGGCAGTACCTCGACCGCGGCCGCCACGGCGCGGCCGCGGAGATGTTCGCCCATGTCCTGCGGGTGCGCCGCGCCGAGCCGGGGCCGGACCACCCCGACACGCTCGCCAGCATGAACCACCTGGGGCTGGCGCTCAGCGGGCTGAAGCGCCCCGCGGAGGCCGAGCCGCTGTTCCGCGAGGCGCTCGCCGGTCGCCGGGCGCAGCTCGAACCCGACCACCCGGACACGCTGCGGACGATGGTCAACCTGGGTGCCCTTTGCCGCGACGCCGGCCGCTTCGCCGAGGCCGAGGCGCTGACCCGCGACGCCGCCGCGGCCGCGCACCGGAAGCTCGCGCCGGGGCACCCGCGGTTGAGGTGGTTCGCCGAGGCGCTGGCTGAGGTCTACGACCGGCAGGGGAAGCACGCCCTCGCCGAGCCGCCCTTGCGCGAGCTGGCGGAGCTGGCGCGGGCGGCGTCCGGCCCCGGCTCGCCCGCCTACGCCGGCCAGCTCGCGCGGCTGGCCCTGAACCTCCTCGACCAAGGGAAGTTCGCGGACGCCGACGCCCCGGCGCGGGATTGCCTCACGATCCGCGCGGCGAGGGAGCCGGACGGCTGGGCGACGTTCTCCGCCCGCTCGGTCCTGGGGGCAGCGCTCCTGGGGCAGCAGAAGTACGACGCCGCCGAGCCGCTGCTCAAGGACGGCTACGAGGGGTTGAAGCAGCGGCGGGACGCGATCCCCGAGGCGGCCCGCAAGCGGCACGACGAGGCGCGCGAGCGACTGGCCCGGCTGCACGACGAGCGGGGCCGGCCCGGCGAGGCGGCCCGCGTCCGCGGGGAGGCGGCGGAGTAGGACGGCGCGGACAATTCCCGGAATCCGTTGGGGGTTCGGCCCCCGCATTTCGCACTGACTCCCGGTGAGGGGTCGCGGTCGCCGACGGCGGCCGGCGACCGGCCTGGGCGTTCCGGGCCTCCGCACCTCTTTCGCGTCCGCACGTCCGCTAACCGCTGCGTTCGCAGCAAAGGTGCCCCATGACCCGGTTCCTCCGCCCCGTCCCGCCCACACCCTCGACCCGCCTCCGCCTGGAAGCCTTGGAGAGCCGCGACACCCCGGCCACCCTTACGGTCACGACCCTGAACGACGCCGGGGTCGGCAGCCTCCGCAACATGATCGACCTGGCCAACGCCACCCCGGAGGCGGACACCGTCGTCTTCGACGCCGCCACCCGCGGGAACATCGTCAACCTGACGACCTACGTCGATCCGCCGGCCAACGAGTTCGCCGGGCCGACGGCGCTGATCGTCTCCGGGCCGACGACCATCGAGGGGACGGGCGAAACGATCACCCGCGCCGGGTCGAACGCTTTCCGGCTGTTCCAGGTGCTCAACGGCGGCAGCCTGACCCTGCGGAACGTGACGCTGTCGAACGGCCTGGCGCTGGGCGGGTACGGCAGCCCCGGCGGCGGGGGCGGGGCCGGGCTGGGCGGGGCGGTCTACAACCAGGGCGCGCTCAACGTCTTCGACTGCACCTTCAACGCGAACCGGGCGGTCGGCGGGGCCGGCGGGACGACCGAGATCGAACTGGGCGACGGCGGCGGGGGGCTGTCGGCCCGGCGGCCGGCGTCGGTCCGGGACGGGCAGGGGCCGAACGGCGGCGTCGCCGGCGGGGCGCAGCCGGGCTTCGGGGGCGGCGGGGCGGGCCGCGTCGGCCTCGGCAGCACCGGCCAGACTGGCGGGTTCGGCGGCGGCGGGGGCGGCGGCTCCGGCGGGTTCGGCGGGGGCGGCGGCGGGTTCGGGGC
>JANYHV010000268.1 GCA_025362195.1 Fimbriiglobus sp.
GCCAAGCCGGCCGACCTGTACCAGATCCGGCTGCTCCTCGAAAAGGCCATCGACTACGACGGCCCGCCCGAGGGCGGCGTCGCCAAGACGCACACGATCGCCCTGCAGTACGCCAAGGCGGCGGACGTGGCCGCGACCATCGAGACGATCTTCCGCAACCTGACCACCCCGGCCCGCGGCGCGCAACAGCCGCAGTTCGGCGGCTTCCCGGGGTTCGGAGGCCAGCAGCCGCAACAGCCGGCCCAGGCCTCGACCCTGTCGGTCTCCTACGACGTGCCGACCAACCGCGTCATCTTGTTCTGCACGGACGAGGTCCAGGCCGAGGTGCAGAAGCTCTGCAAGGAACTCGACACGGCGACCAAGACGAGTGCCGAGGTCGTGAGGGTGGTGTCGGTCCAGGGCCTCAGCCCGTCGCAACTCGCGGACGCCGTGGACGCCCTCATGGGCCGCCCGCCGCAGAACCGCAGCGGCCTCACGACCGGCGGCGTCGCGGGCGGTCAACAAGGCGGGTTCGGCCAGGGCGGCTTCGGCGGCGGCCGCGGCGGCCAGGGCGGGTTCGGCCAGGGTGGTTTCGGCGGCGGGTTCGGCCAGGGCGGCATCGGCGGCGGCCAGGGTAACTTCGGCGGCGGCCGCGGGGGCGGCGGCCAGGGCGGCGGCCGGGGTGGCGGCGGCGGGATGCGGGGGAACAACCGCTCCGACCGCGACCTCGGGGGGCGCGATTTTTTTGACGACCGGGGCATGGATGCCCCTTCGGCCCTGATCTACGACCCCGAAACCGACGGCGAGCCGACCTCCCAGCGGCCCGGCCCGACGATCGACAACGCGGTCCGCCAGGCGGCGGCCCAACAGCGGCCGGCCCCGCCGCCCGCCGCGCAACCGCCGCTCCTCGGCACCGCCGGTGCCGTCGCCCAGCAGCCGGTCCCTTCGGGCGACGTGACCGTCACGCCGCTGGAGCAGTTCGGCGCGGTCATCATCAAGGGCCGCACGAAAGAGGACATTGAGGAGATCGTCAAGTTCATCGAAATCCTCAAGGAGAGCATCAAGCAGAGCGAAATCCAGATCGAGTACGTCACCCTGGAACTGGGCGACGCGACCGAACTCGTGAGCATCCTGACCCAACTCTACGCCCGACTCCAGGTCGGCCCCGGCTCGACGCTCGTCCTGCCGGCGCAGCAGAACCGTGCGGGCGGCGGCGGCTTCCCGTTCGGCGGGGCCGGGTTCGGCGTCGGCGGCGGGGGGGGCGGCGCGAACCAGCAGCCGCAGACCTCCGGGTCGCTCTTGCTCTTCCCGCTGCCGCGGTTCAACCAGGTCCTCGTCGCCGCGCCCAAGAGCCGCATCGCGGACATCCTGGCGACGATCAAGAAGTTCGACCGCAAGAACGCCGAGGACAACACCCCGCAGCCGTACATGCTCAAGCGGGCCTCGGCGTCGATCGTCACTCAGCAGTTGCAGTCCTTCTTCGCCGGCCGGTACCCCGGCGAGACGCTCGCGCAGAACCAGTTACGCGTCTTCGCCAACGCCAGCAACAACACGGTCTTCGTCCAGGCCAGCCGGGCCGACCAGGCCGAAGTGGCCACGATTATCCGGCTGTTCGACACCGGCGAGTCGGCCGCGGTCAACACGGTCAAGGTCATCAAGCTCAACAACGCCTTCTCGGAGGAGGTCGCCGCGGTCCTCCAACAGGCGCTGTTCGCCTCGGTGGTGAACCCCAGCACGACCGCGTCCGCCAGCACCCAGGGCGCGACCGGCACGGCGGCGGCCGGCGGCTTCGGCAACGTCAACGTCGGCGGCGGCGGCCTCGGCGGGCAGGGCGCGCTCGGCGGCCAGGCCGGCGGCCTCGGCGGGCAACAGAACCGGGCCGGCGGCGGCGCGGCGGGCGGCCTCGGCGGGGGGGCCACGGGCACCCTCACCGGCAACGCCACGACCGGCCTGACGACCAAGACGACGACCCTGAAGTTCTTCAGCAGCCGCGACGGCAAGGCGGTCGAGTCGGGCTTCCTCGAAGACGTCCACATCGTCTCGGACGTGCGCATCAACGCCCTGCTCGTCGCCGCGCCCGAAAAGACGATGATCCTGCTCGAAGCCCTGATCAAGGAACTCGACACGGTCAGCGCGGCCAAGGCGTTCGTGAACGTCTTCCCGCTCAAGAAGTCGGACGCGGTGCTCGTCGAGACGCTCGTCCGCCGGCTGTTCACCGGCAGCGGCACGGCGACCGCCCAGGCCGGCGGGCAGGGCGGCGGGTTCGGCGGCCAGGCCAACACGACCAGCCCCAGCCGGCCGCTCCTCACCCTCACCGGGGCACCGGCCGAGGGGGCCAACCTGATCGACCTGCGCGTCAGCTCGGACTCGCGGACGAACACGCTGATCGTCGCCGGCAGCCGCAACGACCTGGACACGATCAACGCCATCGTCGCCCGCCTCGAAGACGTGGACGCGCCGACCCTCGTACCGCAGGTGTACAAGATCCGCCACGCCGGCGCGGCCGACATCGCCCAGGCGATCACGACGTTCGTGAACAACCAGGCGACGCTCGTCAACGCCCAGTTCAGTGCGACCTTCCAGACGCTGCAGCGGAACGTCGTGGTGGTCGCCGAGCCGGTCTCGAACCAGGTGCTCGTGTCGGCCGCGCCGCAGATCGCCGGCGACATCGCTCAACTCATCGCCCGGCTCGACGTGGAGCCGGTGCAAGTGGTGGTGACGGTCGAGATCGTCGAAGTGCAACTGTCGAACCGCGAGGAGTTCGGCGTCGAGATCGGGCTGCAAAGCCCCGTCCTGTTCGCCCGCAGCAGCACGCTCCTCCCCGGCAGTTCGCCCGGCACCCCGGGGTACAACTTCAACACGACCGCGGCCCTCCCGAACGCAATCGTCCCGGACCAGCGGACGGTGGTCGGCTACCAGGGGCTGGGTAACCTCGGGGTCGGCCGGTCCGGCCAGAACGGCGTCGGCGGGTTCGTCTTCTCGGCCGCCTCGGACACGGTGAGCGTGCTGGTCCGGGCGCTCAAGAGCCAGGGCCGCATCGACCTCCTCAGCCGCCCGCAACTGCTGCTGACGGACAACCAACAGGGCTTCTTCCAGGTCGGGCAAAAGTTCCCGCTCCTCGCCGGGGCCGTCCTGACCGGGACCGGGGCGAGCCAGCAGAACATCACCTACGAGGACATCGGCATTGTCCTCCGGGTGACCCCGCGGATCGACCCGAACGGCCGCGTCATCATGCGGGTCGAGCCGCAGATCTCCAACGCCAACCCGACGCAGATTCAACTCGGCGGCGGGGCGGTGGCCACGGCCATCGACGTGCAGACGATCCAGACGACGGTCGGCGTGGCCGACGGCGAGACGGCGATCATCGGCGGGCTGATCCGCAAGCAGGACATCAAGGCCGAGAACAAGATTCCGGTCCTGGGCGACCTGCCCTACGTCGGGTCGTTGTTCCGCTACCGCACGCAGGACATCAGCCGCCGCGAACTGGTCTTCATCGTCACCCCGCGCATCATCCGCAACCCGGAAGACATGGCGCGGTTCGTGCGGGCCGAGACCCAGAAATTGTCGCTGGGCTACCAGGACATCGTCAAGCTCCAGGGCAGCGCCGCCGAGCCGCAGGGCGGGTTCGGCAACATGATGTCCTCGCCGTACTACTGCCCGCCGGGCACGCCGACGGCCGGGGTCCAGAACGCGGCCCTCGACGGCAGCTACGCCGGTGCCACGGTCGTCGGCCCGGCCGCCCCCGTGCCGCAACCGGTCCCCGGCGGCGTGCCCCTGACGATGCCGCCGCGGGCCTACCCGACCGACCCCCAGCCGATCCCGCCCGGCGCGACCCTGATCCCGAACGGGCCGCGGTACGTCACCCCGCAGGGCGTGCCGCTCGCGCCGGTGATGAACGCGGCCCCGCTGTCGGGCCTCGGCAACAACGGCTTCCCGCTGGTCAAGCGGACCGGCGAGCCGACGGTTTTCAACGCCCCGGGCACGACGCCCCCGGCCCAAACCTCGAACCCCGTCCAACCGGCCGGGGCGACCGAGCCGACCCCCGACGCCGCCAAGGAGGGCAAGCCGTGGACCGTATTCCCCCGTTAACCGTTTTCGCCGCCCTCGTGCTGTGCGGCAACGCCGGCTGCTTGACCGCCGAGAAGGCGCAGTCCGGCTACACGAGCCTGAAGCAGTCGGTCGGCCTGGAGCCGCCCCAGCCGGTGTCCCAGTTGATGACCATCTGGGACCCCCGGCTGGGCACCCTGACCGACCCGACCCGGGACGGCGCGACCGTGACCGGGCTGGTCGGGCAGGTGTTCATGCTGACGCCGAAGGACCAGCCCGCCGAGGCCCGCGGCGACCTCGCCGTCGTCCTCTACGACACCACCCCGCGGCCGGCCGGCCAGGCCGAGCGGACGGCCGAGATGTACCACCTGACGCAGGAGACGATGGTCAACCTGCGCACCAAGGACGAGCGGTTCGGCCTGTTCTACGCGATGTTCCTGCCGTGGCCGGCCGAGTGGACGGACGTGACCCACGTCAAGGTCATGGCCCGCTACCAGCCCCCGGGCGGGACGGCGATCCAGGCCCGCGAGGTGCCCGTGCAACTCCA
>JANYHV010000300.1 GCA_025362195.1 Fimbriiglobus sp.
AGGATCAGGCCGTAGGGGATCAGGTACGGTTGCGGGGCCAGGGTGATGACCTTCGTGAACGTGCCGGTGAGGAACACGCCGGCGAGGGCGACCCCGGCGACCACCGCGACGCTGCGGAACCAGACCGGCAGCGAGCGGACCAGCCCCAGCGACGCGACCCCGCCCGAGAGCAGGACCGACACGACGCGGGCGGCCAGCTTCCACTTGTCGTACCCCTGGGCGGCGGTGCGGACGGCCGACGGGCCGTCGTACAGGACCGACGGGACGACGGTGCGACCGAGGGCGACGGCCAGGGCGACCGCCCCGAGAACGCCCAACCCCACGGCCACGCGGTAGCCGAGGCCGACGGAGTTTTCGACGTTGCTCAGGTACGCGCACAGGTAGCCGAGGCCGAGCAGCGGGAGCAGCAGGCACGGCCCGAGGAGGGCGACCGGGAAGACGATGCCGAAGGCGGTGGACCCGACGAGCAGGGCCGCGCCGACGCCCAGGAGCAGCATCTGAATCGCGTTCTGGATGCGCGGGTCGGTCTCGTGCCGGCTGAACGGGATCAGGAAGAGCAGCGCCGCCGCGCCGAAGGCGAAGCCCCACGGCAGCAGGTTGTCGCCGACCTTGCCGGCCTCCCCGCCGGGCAGGACGCTGACCAGCACGCCGACGGCCAGCAGGAACAGGCCGAAGCCGCCGTACATGCGGCGGATTTCGACGTCCGAGTCGCGGAGGGCGTGGATGAGTAACAGGGCGAGGCCGACCGTGCCGGCGAGGTACCCGTAGCCCGCGCCGAGGGGGCCGCGCTCGTACCGTTCGGCGGCGATCACCGACGCCGTGCCGATGGTCAGCAGGAACAGGCCGATCATGCCGGCGAGGCGGGAGAGGTGCGGGACCACGTCCTGATTTTCGGACGGCGACAGTTCGCCGGGCGGGATCGGGTTCAGCGCGTTCGACATGGCGGCTTCTGTCTCAGGAGTGCGGGCGGGGCGGTTCGCCGAACCGGGACCGGTGTTGACGTTGCGGGGCGGCCGGCGGGTCAATCGCGGCCGTAAACGACGCGGCTGAAAATGTCCTCGACCTTGACCCGGCGGACCTCGACGCGGCGGACGCCCCAGTGGTGTTCGACCAGCTTCTTGATGATCGGCTCGCGCAAGTCCTGGCCGTCCAGCGTGCTCACTTCATACTCGCCGACGTTGTCGCCGACGGTCTTGACGCCCACGGCCTCGACGCCGGAGTAGCCCTTGAAGAAGCCCTCGACCGCGTCGTGCGGGCCGCGGACTTCGAAGATGAACTTCGGTGCCCGCTTGCTCAGGTTCGACAGCTTGTCGTCGAAGCGGATTTTGCCACGGTCGATGATGATGACGCGGTCGCAGACCTTTTCCACGTCCGGCAGGTGGTGGCTGCTGAACAGCACCGTGTGCTGGCCGCCGAGTTCGCGGATGGCCCCGAGGGTCTCGTCCTGCTGGATCGGGTCGAGGCCGGTCAGCGGTTCGTCGAGGATCAGCACCTTGGGGTCGGCGAGGAGGGCGTCGGCCAAGCCGACGCGCTGGCGGTAGCCCTTCGACAGGGTGTTCAACAGCCGCCGGCGAACGCCTTTGACGCGGCAGCGTTCGATGCAGTAGTCGATGCGGGCCGTGCGGGTGGTGCGCTCGATCTTCTTGAGCTTGGCGCGGTACGTGAGGTACTCTTCGACCCGCATCTCGGGGTACAGCGGCACGCTTTCCTGGAGGTACCCGAGGTTGTTGCGGACGCCCATCGACTCGTACATCACGTCGTGCCCGGCCACGCTGGCGCGGCCGCTGGACGCCGGCATGAAGGTCGTGAGGATGCGCATCGTCGTCGTCTTGCCCGCGCCGTTCTGGCCCAGGAAGCCGACGAGTTCGCCCGGCGCGATCTCGAAGCTGACGTCGTCCACGGCGAGGACGGACCCGTACTGCTTGCACAAATTCTCGACGCGGATCGCAGGCCCAGTCATTGGTCGTGCCCAAAAACAGCAGACGGGGAGTGAGTCCTTCGACGGCACCGGCATGATAGAACCGGCACCCGCCCCGGCAAGCGCCGGGGGACTTTCCCGGTTCGCGCTTCCCCGAACATCACCCGGCCGGTAAAATTTGCACACCTCCCGCGGCGACCACTTTTGCCAGCCCCTTGAGAAGCCATCATGCCCCGGCCCCTGTGGCGGTCCTTGACCCTGCTCGCCTTCGCCGCCTGCGCACCGCACCCGGCCCGCGCCGACGACGACGGACCGCCCCCGGCGTCCGGCAAGCCGACGCTCCTCGACCGCTTCCAGGCGAAGTTGAAGCCGAAAAAGTCGCCGCCGGCCGACGCGATGCCGTTGACGCGGCTCTCGCCGGCCAAGATCACGCCCGACCTGTGCGCCTACCGGTACGCGGTCGGCAGCTCCTCGCCGCTCTGCCAGCAGCACTGCGACCAGGCGTTCGGCTACTACTACTCCTACGTCTGGATGGAAGCGGCCCGGTCGTTCGAGACGGCACTGAAGCACGACCCGGAGTGCGTTCAAGCCTGGCTCGGGTTGCACTCGGCCCTCAACAAGTGGGGCAAGACGACTTCGCCGCGCGACCCGGCACTCGGCGCGCTCGGGGCCGGCTTTTCTTCGACGCTGCCCGACCGCCTGGCCAAGCCGCCGGCCGACTACGCCCTGCTCACGGCGCAGTCGCTGATGCCGAAGGCGAGCCACCGGACGCAACTGCTCGTCCGGGCGAAGTTGCAGGAACGAGGCCTGTGGCCGGACACCCCGGCGGACGAACGCAAGAAGCGGGCGACGGCGACCCTGGACGAACTCATCACGCTGTACGACGACGACGAAGAGGCCTGGTTCGCCCGGGCACAGATCGCCGAAGGGTCGAACGGGGCGACGCCGTTTTACAAGGCCCTGCTGCGCATCAACTCGCTGCACCCGGGGGCGAACCACGAGCTGGTCCACTTCTACGAGAACGTCCGCCGGCCGGCGCTCGGCTGGCCGTTCGCCGAGGGGTACATCCGGTCGTCGCCCGGCATCCCGCACGCCTTCCACATGCAGGCCCACCTGGGCACCCGCGTCGGCAAGTGGCGGCAGACGACCGACTGGAGCGCGAAGGCGGTCGAGCTTCAGCGGGCGTACCACAAGGCGATGACCGTCGGCGCGGGGGACGACCACCAGTTCTTCCACCACCTCGAAATCCTCACCAAGAGTCTGTTGCACGACGGCCGGCTGGCCGAGGCGGCGGCCGTCGAGACCGAGGCCAAGTCGCACAAGTACACGATGACGGTCGAGTGGTTCCGCCTGGCCGTCATGAACGAAGACTGGCCGGCGGCCCAGAAGATCGTCAACGAGCAGCGGAAAAGCAGCAAGTTCAACGGCGCGTACTACGGCGCGCAACTGGCCCTGGCCCGACACGACCTGCCGCGGGCGACGGCCGAACTCGACGTGTTGCGGCAGGTCGTGCCGCCGTCGAAAGGCGACAAGGGACAACAGATACGCTTGTGGGAGATTCAGGGCCGGGTGATGTGCGCGTGCGGCCAGGGCGAGGCGGGCGTGAAGCTGTTGCGGCGGGCCGTCGAAAAGACGAAGGACGACTTCAACCACCACGCCTGGGGCGGCGGGGCTTACCACATGGAAGCGTGGGGCCTGGCCGCCCTCGAAGCCGGTATTGCGGCCGACGCCGAGGAGGCATTTCAGGAGGCGTTGGCTCACGACGCCGGCAGTATCCGCGGTGCCCTGGGCCTGTGGGCGTTGTGTACCCGCCTGGGCCGGACCGACGAAGCGGTCCGCTACTTCAAGCTCGCGCAACGGTGTTGGGCCAAGGCCGACGCCACACTATTCGACCGCCTCCGCTCGGACTTCACCCACGCGGCCGAAGCCGTGCCCGTGCCGACGGCGACTTCCGCGACCGCCGACGAAGGGGACCTACGATGACGGTGCTTTTGATGACGGTGATCGCGTCCGCGGCCGGCGACCCTTGCGTTTCGGGCGTGCCCGTCGGCCAGCGGCCGGGGCCGTACAGCTTCCTGATCGCCACCGGCCCCGAGCGCGGCAAGCAGGAGTGTTTCGTTTGCGCCCAGGCGGACAAGCCGACCGTGATCGTCTTCGGCCGAACGCTCAGCGCTTCGACCGGAAAACTCCTCGCGGCGCTCGACGCCGAGGCGGTGGCGAGCAAGGACGCGCGGCTCAAGTGCTGGTTCACCCAGTTGACCGACACGGCCGACCTCAACGCGCTGGCGAAGTGGTCGCAGACGCACGCGCTGAAAAACCTCGTCGTCGGGGCTTACGAGGACGCCGACGGCCCGCCGGGGTACAAGCTCAGCCCGGACGCCGAGGTGACGGTCTTGATGTTTGTCAACAAGAAGGTCGTCGTCAACGTCGCGCTGCGGGCCGACGAGGTGACCGCCGACCGGATCGCCGAAGTCCGCGCGAGCCTGCCGCGGATCCTCGGGGCGAAGTGACCCGGCTTACGTCAGCTTGGCCGGGCTGACGAACGGGGCCAGGTCGATGAGCTTTTCCGTACCGGCGACCGTCGAGGTGAAGTAGGTCGCCGC
>JANYHV010000393.1 GCA_025362195.1 Fimbriiglobus sp.
GGTGGGGCTGGTGAACTCGGCCGCGAGGAGCGGGGCGGCCTCGGGCGGTAAGAGCATGGCGGCCATCCTCGGCGGTCGTGGCGAGTGCGTCGGCAGCACCATCCTACCACCGACGACGACCACGAAAACGGCACCAGCCGAACTGAGCGACGGCGAAGTCCGTCGTCGCCCTGGCCTGGCGGTTCAAGCGCGTCGCCCTGACCGGCCTGGGCGTCGGGTTGCTGACGACCGCGGTCAGCTAGCTACCTGGCCCCGCACCCGGTGTCGGCCGCCCCGACCGGCGTCGGCGGCACCCTCTCGGCGCTGGCCGTCCAGGGCGGCCTGTGGGTCCGCGCCACCGCCAAGAAACTGCACCTCCTCTAAGCGCCTACGCACCGGCGGGATCGCCGAACAACTTCCGACGGCCGGTCCGTTCGCCCCCGGCGAACCAGCCCGCGCGTCGCGTCGTTGACCCAGACGAATGCACGCCGACGACAGACCCGACGAAGTGACCGAGGGGCGGCCCGCCGGCGTGCGGGCCGCCGCCGTCCTTGTTTTTTAGATATCAGCCGGAAGGCCAGCGATTCCCGGCTTTTGGTCGTTGATGTTGCGTGTCGTCTCGTAGCCCGCGAAGCCGCGTCCGAACGGCTCGGCCCTGGAGGAGCGTGTTGAACGGGAACTCTCGACAGGCGACCTTGAGGTCGTCCTTGAGCAGCCCGCTTCAGAGTTTCTACTCGACGGCCGACGTGCCAATAGTTGTCTTACTATAGGCGAGAGTCAGTCCGCCGAACTTCCAGCCGGTGACCTCGTCCAGATGGCTGCCGTTGCGGACGTGGAGCAGAACCAGGTCTTACAGCGGCTCGGCGGCGTCGTGTGGCACTCCTTGCCGTGCGTTTCTATCGCCTTACGGCGTCACTGACAAAACTGTGTGAACCGAATGACCCCTGCCTCGATTTTTTGCTCAACGCCTTTGGCGTCACGGCTCTTCACCAGCTTAAGTTGGTGGCGCGAGACACTTTGCAGGCAAAATCTGGATTCGCTGCAAACGTGCCCCGGCCGGCTGGCTTAGGATAGTAAAGGGTAAATCGACGATGAAAATAGAGGCAACGAAAAATGGACTGGAACATTGTTGAGTTGGTGATTGTTGGGTGTCGTCGTGCCGCCTCGAAGAACCGGTTTCGCCAGTTCGACCCCCAGGGAGGCGAGATCGTGTGGGAAGTTTACCGAGACATCAGCCGCGCGGTTCGGAATAACCCCGACCACTATCGGTCGGCCGAACACATCGTCCGCACCGCCGAACTGCAAGCCGGCCGCGAACTCTGCAAACTATTGAAGGCCCGTCGCCCCCGTCTGGAAGCGGAGGGCGAGGAATGAGCGCGAAGAAACCGGTCACGTTCGGGTTTTCCGACGCAACAACTCTCGGCCGAATCGGCTTCAGTCGGTGCGAGAGTCCACTCGAAATCCTCACCCGAGCGGAATCGCTCGCTCGGTTGGTGGCGTGGGTGACTGCTCGCCCGGCGTGCGATCGCCTCCTGGTACAGGTACTCTCGGGGGAACTCACCGGCTCGGCAGTCGGTCAGATTCTCGGCGTCAATAACAGTACAATCACGCGACGGTGTCGTACACTGCTCTTCGCCGCCCGCCGCGACCTGATGGAGAACGCCTCGTGACGCTCGAACTCGTCTTCCCGGTCGCCGGTACCGCCGTGCCGACCGACCACGCCTACCTGCTGTACGCGGCCCTGTCCGGGGTCGTACCGCGGTTCCACGAAGCCGACACGCCGCTGCGGTTCGCGCCGGTCACCGGTGTCGGGGCGGCCGACGGCCAGTTGCGGCTGACGGAGCACTCCGTGCTGCGGGTGCGGCTGCCCGACGACGCCGTGCGGGTGGCGTTGCCGCTGGCCGGCAAGCGGCTCGCCGTGGGGGACGCCGGCGTGCGGCTGGGGGTGCCGGCGGTGCGGACGCTCGAGCCGGCCGCGTCGCTGTACGCCCGCCTCTGCACCTTCAAGAACGCCGAGACGCCGGAGCAGTTCCTGGCGACGGCACGCTTGAAGTTGGCGGCGCTCGGCGTGTCCGGGGAGCCGCAGTTGCCGGTCCACCTCGAGGGCGAGCGGGCCGGACAGCCCCGGCGTCGAGTAGTCCGAGTCAAGGGAGTGGTGATCGTCGGCTACGCGCT
>JANYHV010000413.1 GCA_025362195.1 Fimbriiglobus sp.
ATGTCGCAGCCGATCCGCTCGCACCAGACGGTCAGTTGTTCGACCGCTGCGGCCCGGAAGGTGTCGCAGGCGGCGACCAGCACCTTCTTGCCGTCGAGTTTCAGGCGGTTGGCCAGCTTGGCGATGGACGTGGTTTTGCCGGAGCCGTTGACGCCGGCAATCATCACGACCGTCGGCCCGGTCGCCTGGAAGCGGATGCCGCCCTCGGGGTCGGTCAGCATGTCGCGGAGTTGCGTCCGGACGAACGCCTTCACATCCTCGCCGACCTCGCGGTCGAGGTACGCCTTCCGCACGCGCTCGACGATCTCCGTCGTCGCCTGCACGCCCACGTCGGCGAGCAGGAGTTGCTCTTCGAGGCTGACCAGGAACGCCTTGTCCACCCGGCGGTTGCCGTTGAACAGATCGACGATGCCGCCGAACGCGCTCCGCGTCTTGGAGAGGCCTTGCTTGATCTTCGTGAAGAACCGGCCGAGTACCATGACGTTGTCCACTGTCCGACGGGGCGGGGCGTGCGAGACCGGCATTCTAGGGACGGCCGCGCGGCCCGGCGTTGACCGATCTGCGCGCCACTCCTATGATCGACTCTTCGTGACGGTTCGACCGCCTGTGCCGGTCCGCCGGCCGCCCGACCCCTCCCTTGTCCCCCGACGGAGCCTCCGCATGAAGGCGGAAGAACGCAAAGCCCTCGAGTCGAACGACCTGGCCAGCGGCGCGGCGTCGCTCCTGGACCACGTCAAGACCGGGCACCTCGGCGGCTCGCCGTGGGTCTATCGGGCGGTCGGCCTGACCGTGTCGGCGCTCCTGATCGGCGGCCTGGTCTGGTTCCTCCTCCGGGAGAACAAGAAGGCGGCGTCGCACCAGTGGGCCGAGTTGGCGTCGGCCTCGCCGAGCGACCTCGAAGCCCTGGCGGCCAACTTCAAGGACACCGTCCCCGGCCGGGTCGCCCGGCTCGAACAGGCCCGCGGGCTGCTCGGGGCCGACGGCATCGGCAAGCTGACCGCCACCGACCGCGACGCCCAGAACAAGGGCATCGCCAACATCGAGAAGGCCCGCGAACTGTTCGCCCAACTGGCCGGCGAGTTCAAGAAGGACAAGACCCTGCACGCCACCTGCCTGGTCGAAGCGGCGGAGGCGGAACTGGCCCTCGTCGGCATCCCCAAGACGGCCAACGGCACCGACTCGCGCGGCACGGTCAAGGTCGCCGCCGACCTGTACGCGCAGGCGGCCCAGGCGATCGGCGCGGCGACCCCGGCCGGCGAGCAGTTCACGAAGAAGGCCGCGGAGTTGACCGCCAACGACGCGCTGCTGACGAAGGCCGGCCTCGACCTGTACAGCCGGACGATGCCGCTCCCGTCGTTCGACGGGACTCGTGCCGGCAGCGGCATCCTGGCCCCGACCTCCCTCGACCCGAAGACCGATCTGGCCCCGGTCGAAGGCGTCAAAGCCCCGCCGCCGGTCATCGCCCCGCCGACCCCGCCGGTCGTCGTGCCTCCGGTCGTCGTGCCGCCGGTCGTACCCCCCGTTACGCCGCCGGTCGCCCCGGCGACCCCGCCGACGGCCAAAAAGTAAGCAGCGGAGCCGCGTGACCACGACCCCCGATGAACCGCTCGACCCGGACGAGGACGCGCCCGACCCGCCGGCCCCGGCCTACGCCCGGACCCGCGACCCCGTCGAGATGGTCGTCCGGGTCAAGGCCGAGGGGATGCGGCTCGACCAGTACCTGCAAATCTACTTCCACGACTTCAGCCGCGCCGAATTGCAAAAGGCCATCGGCGGCGGGCACGTCACGGTCAACGCCAAGGCGACCAAGCCGAGCTACAAGGTCCGCAACAACGACGCGCTCTTCGTGCGGATGCCCGAGCCGCTGCACGACACGATTATTCCCGAAGACATCCCCCTCGAAGTCCTCTACGAGGACGAGTGCGTGGCGCTCATCAACAAGCCGACCAACATGGTCGTCCACCCGGCCCGGGGCAACTGGTCGGGCACGCTCGCCAACGCCCTGGCCTTCCGGTTCAAGGAGAACCTGAGCAACGCCAACGGCACCTTCCGCCCCGGCATCGTCCACCGCCTCGACCGCGACACGAGCGGCGTCATCCTCATCGCCAAGGATGAGGTCACGCACCGGGAAGTGTCGCAGCAGTTCGAGTCCCGCAAGATTCATAAGGAGTACGTCGCGCTCACGACCGGCGAACTCGACCGGGACAGCGACTACGTCGAGGCGCGGCTCAAGCACCACCCGACGATCCGCGAGCAGATGATCGCCGTCACCGACCCGCTCGACCCGGACGCCAAGGACGCGTGCAGTTTCTACGAAGTGCTCGAACGCTTCCGCGGCTTCACGCTCGTGAAGGTGCAGCCCCGCACCGGCCGGACGCACCAGATCCGCGTGCATTTGGCCTACGTCGGCTGCCCGGTGCTGGCCGACCGCGTCTACGGCAGCGGCGGCCAGTTCTCCCTCAGCCAGGCGGCGAGCGGGATCAAGCCGGCGGACGACGTAGTCCTCATCAAGCGGCAAGCCCTGCACGCCTTCCGGCTGAGGTTCAAGCACCCCAAGTTCGGCCGCTGGGTGGAGGTCGAAGCCCCGCTCCCGCCGGACATCCGCGCCGCCCTCGACGCCCTCCGCGAACACCGCCCGCTCCGCTGACGCCTACCGGCGGGTAACGCTTCTCGCAATTCCCGGCACGCGTTCACCGATCAGAAGACGATCACCGCGGCACTGATCGCCCCTGCGTCAGGGTGTGCTACGACGGACGCACCCGGGTCGTCGAATACCACTTCTCAAGATGCCGGACATTCCCCATCGGTCCGGGGACCGCACGTCAATTCGCTCGATACGTAGCGCGCGAAGCAGCGACGGATGACGCACCTTCACTTGCGCGACGAGTTAATCTCACGCCCATTCGCATCTGACCGTTCAGAATTTTGGATTTTCCGGCCCCGTTTTGTGCCCGTGACCCTGGAACGGCAATTACTGTCTCGATCCGTCATTCTTCGCCGAGATTGTGCCATGTCATTGCCCGACCGCCGGACCAAGTCGCGGGGCGATCGTTCGACGCTCCGCACGATCACCAGTTGGCTCGGCAGCCCGCCCGCGCCGGTCGAGGTCGGGGCACGCCCGGCGTTCCGCCCGCGGGTCGAGCAACTCGAAGACCGGACCGTGCCCGCGACGGTCGGCGGCACCGTCTGGCAGGACAGTAACACCAACGGCCACTTCGACGCCGGCGAGGCGCGGGTCCCGAACGTCGTCGTCGAACTGTTCGCCGTGGACGGGAACATTTCGCAGGGGACGCGCGTCACGAATGCCACCGGCGACTACAGTTTCGCCGGCGTGAACATCGGCACCTACACCCTGCAGTTCCGCGTCCCCGGCGGCTACGCCTTTACGACGCAGAACGTCGGCGAGGCGGCGGACGACAACAGCGACCCCAACGGCGTCGGCGTGACCGACTCTTTCTTCGTCAACGGCGACAACGACAGCACCCGGGACGCCGGCTTGACGGGCAGTGCCCCGTCGCCGCTCGTGCTGAACTTCGCCAACCCCGCCGAGGGCAATTCGAGCACCTCGTACACCTCGACCCGCGACGCCGCCGGGACCTTGTACGCCGCGGGGGCGTACACGGGCAGCTTCGACGCCGACTTCGGGCCGGGCACGACGACGCTGTCGAACCCGACGATCAACAACGCCTTCGCCGCCAAGTACACGCCGACCGGCGCGCTCGTTTCCGCCAGCCGCCTCGGCTCGACGGGGCAACTCGAAGTGTGGGGCAGTGCGACCGCCGGCGGGGCCACCTCCGTCACCGGCCGCTTCTCGGGCACGCTCTCCGGGCTGCCCGCTGGCGCGACCGTCGCCAGCAACGGCGGCCTCGACGTGTTCGCCTGGAAGCTCGACGCGAACGGCAAGACCGCGTGGGTCAAGACCGTCGGCGGGCCGCTCGACGACTTCGCCCAGGGCGTCGGCACGGACGACTCCGGCAACGTGTTCGTCACCGGCGGGTTCCAGGGCACGGCCGTCGATTTCAACCCCGGCGAGGTCGTGGCCCCGCTCACATCGGCCGGCGGCCTCGACGCGTTCGTCTGGAAGCTCGACGCGGCCGGCAACTACGTCAACGCCTTCCGCGTCGGTTCGTCCGGGGCCGACAGCGGCCGCAGTTCGATCGCCCTGGACTCCTCGGGCAACCTGTACCTCGCCGGGTACTTCAACGGCACCGTCGATTTCGACCCCGGCGCGGGGACCACGAATCTGATTTCGGCCGGAGGGAACGACGCCTTCGTCGCCGCGTACAACTCCGCCGGGGCGCTCCTCTGGGCGCAGCGCGGCGGCGGCACCGGCGACGACTCCGCCCTCGGCCTGACCCGCGACGCCGCGGGCAACGTGTTGGTCGCCGGCACGTACACCGCCGGCGACACCTTCGGCGGGACGGCCGTCCCGCTGCCGTTCGCCGGGGGTATCGGCGACACCTTCGTCTGGAAACTGACCGGCACGGGCACGACGGCCTGGGTCGATGGCGTCGGCGGGGCCGGGTACGACTACGCCCAGGGCATCGCTACTGACGCCGCCGGTAACGTCTACGCCGGCGTGCTCTTCTCCGACACGGCCGACTTCGACCCCGGCCCGCGACAATACCTGCTCGGGGGCGCGGGCCTCGGCTACCAATCGGCCGTCCTACAACTGACGCCGTCCGGCCTGTTCGGGTACGCCCGGAAGTACGGCGGCACCAACACCTTCCCCGGGAGCTTGTCCGTCGATGAGGCCGGCAACGTCTACGCCAGCGGCGAGTTCACCGGCACTGCCATCGACTTCGACCCCACCAGCGGCGGCGACTCCGCGCGAACCTCCAGCAACGCCGGCAACGCCAGCGCCGCCTACCTGGCGAAGATCGCCGCCCCCGCCGCAGCGACGGTCACCGGGACCGTCACCGGCACGCTGATCGGCGGGGTCGTCGCCGAACTGTTCGCCTCGAACGACGCCTCGACCGCCACCCCCGCCGACGACTCGTCGCTGGGCACGACCTTCACGAACGCCGACGGCCGCTACTCGTTCAGCGTCGCGGCCCCGGACCTGAACTACTCCGTCCGCTTCCGCCTGCCGGCCGGGTACGCCTTCGTCAGCCCCGCGACCGGCGTCACGCCCGGCTTCACCCTCACCCTCGGCGGCACCGCGACGCCGAACGCGACGGTCTCCGGGAGCGGCCCGGCCTTCGGCTTCGCGTTCGGCGTGGGCGGCGGCCCGGGCAGTTTCGCCGACGCCTACTCGCTCGTGCGCGGGCCCGACGGCACCGTCTTCGTCGCCGGGCAGTTCGGCGGCACGAACCTCGACTTCGACCCCGGCCCCGGAACGGCGTTGTTCACGAACAGCGGCGGGGCCGGCGGCCTCGACGGCTTCGCGGCGGCGTACACCGCGGCCGGCGCACTGCTCTGGGCCAAGGCGTTCACCGGGACCGGGTTGATCCGCGCGCAGTCGATCGCCGTCGATGCCTCCGGGAACCTGTTCGTTCCGATCAGCACCGGCGGGACGGTGGACCTCGACCCCGGCCCCGGCGTCGTGACCGCGGCGGGCGGCGGGCTCGTCAAGCTGGACACGCGCGGCGACCTCGTCTGGGCGTCCGCGACCGGGGCCGCGGTCCGCGGCGTCGGCGTCGATGGCCCCGGCAACGTCTACGCGGCGGGGGAATTCACGGGCACCGTCGATTTCGACGCCGGGCCGGGCGTCCACACCCTGACGAGCGCGGGCGGCAACGACGTGTACGTCCTCAAGCTCGACCCGGCCGGCCGGTACCTCGCGGCCGTGCGCGGCGGCGGGGCCTCCAACGACGCCGTCGGCTCCTACTCCCCGGTCGCCGTCAACGCGGCCGGGGACGTCGCGGTCACCGGCCGGTACACCGGCCCGGCGGCGTTCGCCTCGACGACCGGGACGGCGACCCTGACCGGCGGGGGGCTGTTCGTCTGGAAGCTCACGCCGGCCCTCGGCCAGTCGTTCGCGGCCCCCGTCCTCGCGGCGCTCGCCGGGTCGGACGCCGTGGCGATCGACGCGGCCGGCGGCGGCGTCGTCGCCGGCTACTTCAACGGGACGGCCGACTTCAACCCCGGCCCGACCCCGCACGTGCTGACGAGCGCGTCGAGTGCCGGGCACGTCGAAACCTTCGTCGCCCGCTACGCCGCGGCCGGGGCGTTGGAGTGGGCCGAGCAGTTCCGCGCGACCGCCGCCGACCGCGACAACCAGGCGTACTCGGTCGCCTTCGGACCGGGCGGCGACGTGTACGCGGGCGGCACGTTGAGCGGGGCGACCGACTTCGACCCCGGCGTCGCCGATGTCAGTTTTGACCCGCCGGCCGGCTCCAGCGGGGCGGCGTACCTGGTGCGCCTGAGCGGGGCGGGGGCGTTCCGCGGCGTCCGGGTGCCCCCGGGGGCGGCGGACGCGGGCGTCAACTCCATCGCCTTCACGCCGGCCGGCCAGGTGCTGACGACCGGCTTCGTCTCCGGCGTCGCCGACTTCGACCCCGGCTCCGGCACGTACTCGGTCGGGAGCGTGGGGGTCTACTCCTTCTTCGTCGCGCAACAACGGGTCCCGGTCGCCCCGGCGAAAATTGCCGGGTTCGTCTTCGGGGACGCCGACGGCAACGGCCTGCTCAACGGGGCCGAAGTCGGCGTCCTCTGGGCCGTCGCGGAACTCCTGAGATTCAACCCCGGCACGTCGGTGTACGACGCCGTCGGCACGGCGGTCACCGACGCCGCCGGCCGGTAGGCGTTGACGGTCCTGGACCCCGACCCGTTCGACACCTACGCCGTGCGCTTCCGCGCGCCGGCCGGGTACGCGGGGATCAGCGCCCCCGCCGGCGGCCAGACGCCCGACTTCGTGCCCGACCCCGGCACGACCCTGACCCGCGACGCCGGGCTGACGCTGACGAAGGCCCTCCCGACCTTCGGCTATGCGACGAGCGTCCGCGCGATCTTCGACGCCGTCGTCGCCGGCGCGGTGGGGAACAGTTACGTCGCCGGGGCCTTCTCCGGCAGCTTCGACTTCGACCCCGGCCCCGGCGTCCTGACCGTCAGCACGACGGCCGGCCAGAACACGTTCGTCGCCAAGTACACGCCGGCCGGGGCGCTGGTTTGGGTGCGGACGGTGCCGGGCACGGGGCCGAACGGCAACTCCGGGACCGCCGTCGCCCTCGACCCCGCCAGCGGCGACGTCGTCGTCGCCGGCGAGTTGACCGGCCCGGCCGACTTCGACCCCGGTCCGGGCCTCGTGGCCCTGAACGGCACCGTGTTCGCCTGGCGGCTGACGGCGGCCGGCGCGTTCGTCTGGGCGCGCACCGCGACGCTGACCGCCGGGGCGTTCCTGCAGCCCCGCGGCCTCGCCATCGACGCGGGCGGCAACGCCGTCGTCGTCGGTCGCTTCTCCGGCACGGCGGAATTCGGCCCCGGCCCCGGCGTCACGTCGGTCGTCGCCACCGCGGTCGAAGCCTTCGCGTGGAAGCTCTCGGCCGCCGGCGACCTCGTCTGGGTGCGGGCGACGCAAGACTCGACCGCCGGACCCGCCGTCACCGCCGTCACGACCGACGCCGCCGGCGGGGTGGTCGTCGTGGGCAGCCTGACCGGCTCGACCGACTTCGACCCGGGCGCGGACGCCCGCCGGCGCGGGCCGGGGAACTCGAACAACTACGCCTTCGTCTGGAAGCTCACGCCCGCCGGGGACTTCGCGTGGGCGAACACCGTGACCGGCGGCGACACGGCGGCGTCCACTGTGGCCTGGGACGCCTCCGGGGTCGTCGTGGCCGGCAGCTTCTCGAATACGACCGCAGACTTCGGCGCGGGGCGAACCCTGACCGACATCGGGGCCTTCCACGGCTTCCTGGCCCGCTACGCCGACGCCGACGGGGTGGCGACCTTCGCCGGCGACATCGGCGGGCTCCCGACGGCCGTCCGCACCGGGCCGCTCGGCCAACTCGTCGTCGCCGGCTCCATCACGACCGCCGCCGACTTCGACCCCGGCCCGGGCCGACAACTCCTCGCGGGCGACGCCGCCGGCGACGACTTCCTCGCGCGGTACGATTCGGCCGGTAACTTCGTCTCCGTCCAGCCGACCGCCACCGGGACCGGCAGTGCGACGGCGACCGGCCTCGGCCTCGACGCGGCCGGCAACGCCTTCTTCGCCGGCCGGTTCGGCGGCACCGCCGACTTCAACCCCGGCCCCGGCGGCACCGCGTACCCGCTCCTCAGCGTCGGCGGTAACAACGCCTTCCTCACGAAGATCAACGCGCCGCCCGGTGCGGTCGCGCTGTTCACCGTGACGACGACTGCCGACAGCGGGGTCGGCTCGCTCCGCCAGGCGATCCTCGACGCCGGCGCTTCGCCCCGAGGCGGCCGCATCCTCTTCCAGCTCGCCGCGGACGACGCCAACTTCATCGACGTGGACGGTGCGCTGGTCGGCGGGGACGCCGCGAAAGACGCCTGGCGCATCCGGCCGCTGAGCGACCTACCGGCGGTCATCAACGCCAACGGCTTTGCGATCGCCGTGGACGCTCGCACGCAGACGACCATCGCCGGCGACCTCAACCCGTTCGGCCCCGAAGTCGTCCTCGACGGGTCGAAGTACGCCGGCGGCACCGGGTTCACGGTGACCGGCAAGGGCGTCGAGGTCTCCGGCTTTGCCGTCGGCGGGTTCCACTTTCTCGCCGGGAACGGCGGCGTCGGCATTCGACTGTCCGGCACGAACGAAGTCGTCAGTGAGAACTACCTCGGCACCGACGCGACCGGCACACTGCCGGCGGCGAACGAAGTGGCCGGCATCGTTGCCTTGAGTTCCGTCGGGGCGAGGATTCGCGGCAACCTCATCTCGGGCAACTCCGCCGGCAGCGGGATCGCGCTCCAGGGGTTTTCGCTCGCCGACACGGTCGTTTCGGGCAACAAAATTGGTACCGACCGGACCGGCCTGCTCGCGCTGCCCAACGCCGCCGGCGTGTCGGTTCAAACCCTGTCGTCGGCCGGCCAAACCGTCGGCGGGGACCGCGCGCTCGGTCGGGGCAACCTCATTTCGGGCAACGCCTCGTTCGGCATCCGCATCGACGGCGGGGCACAAATGACCGTCGCCGGCAACGACATCGGCGTGGACGCCACCGGACTGGTCGCCCTGCCGAACGGCGTCGGCGTCTTCGTCCGGGACGCGAGCAACATCACCGTCGGCGGTGCCGGGTCGGCCAACGTCGTTTCCGGCAACACCGGGGCCGGAGTCAGTTTCAACGACTCGGTCCGTTTCAGCACCATCTCGCGCAACTTCATCGGCACCGACCTGACTGGGACGGTGGCCATCGGTAACTCCGTCGGAGTCGTCATCGGTCTGTCCTCCGAGCAGGACACCGTCGGCGGCAAGACGGCGGCCGACCGCAACGTGATCTCGGGCAACGCCAAGGACGGGGTCTCCGTCGCCGGTTCGTCCACGAGATTTATTGTCGTCGCCGGCAACTTCATCGGCACCGACGCCAGCGGCACGCAACTCCTGGGTAACGGCGGCTACGGGGTCCTGCTCGACGGCGGCGCGAGCGGCAACACCGTCGGCGACGCGGCCGGGACGGACTCCACCGGCGGCAACCGGATCGCGGGCAACAAGCTCAGCGGCGTCCGCGATACCCGCACTGGTGGCGGCAACACGATCCGGTTCAACACCTTCCGCGCGAACAACAACCCGCTCCTCGGCGGGTCTGGTAGCGACGCGCGGACCGATGTGGATGTCGGGGCGGCCGGGGCGACCGGGAACCCCGCGGGACGACGGCCTGTACGACGTGAGCCTGACCGTGACCAACGACCTGGGGTTGGTGACGACGGCGGCCCTGCCCGGCCCCATCGTCGTCCGCAACGTCGCCCCGGTCGTCTCGATCGGCGGCGTCCAGGAGGAGGCGCGCACGGGCGTGCCGATCGCGCTCACGAGTACGGTCATCGACCCCGGCGTGGACGACACGTTCGCGTACTCCTGGCGCGTGTCCGCCGACGGCAAGGCGGTCGCCACCCTCGCCGACGCCGACCCGACGTTCGTGCCGCTGGCGGACGGCATTTACACGTTCGACCTCACCGTGACCGACAACGCCGGCGGCACCGGGACGACCACGGCCGCCTCGTTCGTCACCGGCTCGGTCCCGATCGCGCGCATCGTCGGCCTGCCGGCGCGCAGCCCCGAGGGCACCCCGCTGCTGCTCACCGCGGGCCTCAACAGCCCCGTCGTCGAGGACTCGCTGGTCTACGCCTGGCGGGCGTTCAAGAACGGCACCCCGTTCCAGTCCGGCGACGGGAACGCGTTCGACTTTACCCCGGACGACGACGGCAACTACGTCGTCACGCTCCGGGTCAGCCTGCCGACGACCGACCCCGTCACCGGCCGGCCGGTCGTCCTGTCGTCGCTGGCCTCGGCGGCGGTCGTCGTGTTCAACGTCGCCCCGGTGCTCGAACTCCCCGGCGTGCCGACCGCCGTGACCGTCGGCACGGCCGTGCCGCTCACGGCCGTGGTCACCGACGCCGGCTCGCAAGACGAGGTTCGGATTGCCGCGAACCCGGGCCTGATCCAGTGGACGGTCGCGTCCAGCAACGGCCAAATCATCCCGGCGGGGTCCGGCCCGAACTTCACGTTCACGCCGACGGGCGAAGGCACCTACGTGGTCGCGGCGACCGTGACCGACGGGAACGGCGGCCGGGCGATGCTGGCCCGGGCCGTCGAAGTCGCGTTCAATCCACTCGCCGTCGCGCAAGGGTTCTTGCCGGCGACCAGCCCCGAGGGCGTGGAGTTGTCGCCCACGGCCGCCGTCGCCGCGCAACTCGGCGCGACGCTCGCCTACGAGTGGACGGCGACCAAGGACGGCGACCCGTTCGCCAGTCTCGCCTACGAAGTTGCCTCGCCCGAGGACCGCTTCCACTTCACGCCGGACGGCCCGGGGCACTACCGCGTGACCCTGATCGTCCGCCAGAGCGACGGCTCGGTCGGCGGCCAGACGTGGGACGTGACCGCGACCGGGGTCGCGCCGACGGTCGGCATTCTCGGCCTCCCGGCGGTCGTCGAGGAAGGCACGCCGCTGCGCCTGGTCGCCGACTACGCCCTCCCCACGTCGTCCGGCGAAATCTCGTTCCAGTGGACGGTCACCCGCGCCGGCACCGCATTGCCGGTCGCGACCTCGACCCGCCGGGCCTTCGACTACACGCCCGACGACGGCGACTACACCGTGCGACTCACGGTGACCACCGCCGGCGGCACGGCCACGGCCGTGGCGACCCGCACCGTCAACAACGTCGCGCCGGCCGTCCGCATCGCCGGTGCCCCCGGCGGCGCGGCCGACGGCAGCGTCGTTTCCGTGCAAGCCCTCGTCCGCGACCCCTCGGCCGCCGACGCGACCGCGGGCTTCGCGTACTTCTGGAAGGTCACGCGCGACGGGGTCTCGTTCGTCGCCGAAGCACCGGGCGCGAAGGTGTTCCAGTACGCCCCGGTCGGCGGGGGCAAGTTCGTCGTCGGCGTGCGCGTCGTGGACAAGGACCTCGGCGAAGGCCGGGACGCCGCGCTCGTGATCGTCGGCACGGCCGGGAACGACCGCATCACCGTCGTGCCCGGCGACCTGGCCGGGTTGGGCGTCGGCCGGCTCGTCGTCCTCGGCCTGGGCGGCAACGACTTCATCGACGCGAGCGCCCTGACGATCCCCGTCGTCCTCGACGGCGGGGACGGCGACGACACGCTCCTGTCCGGCTCGGGCGACGACCTGCTCCTGGGCGGGGCGGGGAACGACCGGCTCGACGCCGGGGCGGGCGACGACACCCTCGACGGCGGCGAGGGCGACGACACCATGATCGGCGGCGACGGGGACGACCAGTACGACGAAGTCCCCGGGTCGGCCGACGTGATGATCGAATCCGGGGTCGGCGGCGGCACCGACACGATCAACTTCGGCGACGCCCACCGGGCGATCGTCAACTTCGACCTGCGGCAGACGAACGGCGAGGTCCAGGCGATCGACCCGGTCGATCCGGCCGCCGGGCACGTCAACACGCTCGCCCTCGTCGGCCTGTTCGAGCGGGTCCTGGGCAGCCGGTACGACGACGCGTTCACGGCCCGCTCGGACAGCACCCTGTTCGGTGCCGGCGGCAACGACACCCTGACCGCCGACGGCGGCCGCGGGGTCGTCCTCGACGGCGGCGACGGGGCCGACCGGCTCGTCGTCCGCCGCGCCAACGGCGTCACCCTCTTCGGGGCGGCCGGCGCGGACGCTCTGACCGCCGACGGGTCGGCGGGCGTCGTCCTCGACGGCGGCGACGGCAACGACGCGCTGCAGTCCTTCGACAGCCGCGGCAGCCGGTTGGACGGCGGCGACGGGGCCGACGCCCTGACCGCGTTCGGCGGGCAAGACGTGACCCTCCTGGGCGGCGGGGGCGACGACGCGTTCACGACGGCCGGGGGCCGGGGCGTCACCCTCGTCGGCGGCGACGCCGTCCTGAGCGGCAGTTTCGACGCGGCCCTGTTCGGCGCGAGCGGCGACGACACGTTCACCGTCACCGGCGGCCAGGACGTGCGGGCCTTGGGGGGCGACGGGAGCGACCGGCTTGTCGTCACCGGCGGTCTCGACGTGAGGCTGTACGGCGGGACCGACGACGACACCCTGACCGTCGGCGGCGGCGACCGCGTGAACGCCTACGGCGGCGCGGGCAAGAACGTCTTCGTGGCCACCGCCGGGACCGACCCGAACCTGTTCGGCGGGGCGGACGACGACACCTTCACGATCGGCGGCGGCACCGGGGTCGTTGCGGTCGGCGGCGCGGGCAAGAACCAGTTCGCGCTCACCGCCGGGGCCGACGCGAACCTGTTCGGCGGGGCGGACGACGACACCTTCACGATCAACGGCGGGGTCCGCGTCGTCGCGGCCGGCGGCGACGGCAACGACACCGCGACGACGGCGTTCAGCGACGACGCGATCCTGCTGGGCGGAGCGGGGGACGATTCCCTGACCATCGCCGGCGGCACGCACGCGACGGCCTACGGGGAAGCCGGGGACAACACCCTGACCGCCCTGGGCGGGTTCGACATCGCGCTGATCGGCGGCCCGGGGAACAACGTCGTGGGCGTGTCCGGCGGGACGCTGGTGACCGTGTCCACGGACGCCGGCCGCGACCTCGCGACGATCTCCGGGGGCACCGACGTGAGCGTGTACGCCGGGGCCGGGGACGACACGGCCCTCGTCACCGGGGGCACCCGCGTGGACGTGTACGGCCTGGCCGGGGACGACACCCTGACGGCCACCGGGGGCACCGACGTGCGGCTCTTCGGCGGCGACGGGAACGACCGCATCGTCTCGGCGGGCGGCACCGAACTGTACGGCGGGCGGGGCAACGACACGCTCGTCGTCCAGGGGTCGAAGCACGTCGTGCTGGCCGGCGAGGAGGGGAACGACACGTACCAGATCGCCGTCGGCACCGGCCTTTCGGTCGTGATCGTCCGCGAGGTCCGCAAGGCCGGGGGGGTGACCGAAACCGTCGAAGACCCGGTCCTGGACACGGACGCCCTCGACTTCTCGCAACTCGCGTCGGTGTCGATCGACCTCGGCCTCGTCGGGTTGAACGCCGCCGTGACGACCCTGCCGGCCGGTCTGGCGCAGCAGGTCAGCCCGAACCTGACCGTCTACCTCTTCGTGTTCCTGCGGAACGCCCTCGGTACGCCGGGCGACGACCTGATCCGCGGCAACGCCCTGGGCAATTTCATCACCGGCGGCGGCGGCAACGACACCCTGTACGGGGCGGCCGGCCGGGACACGCTCGAAGGCGGCGGCGGCAACGACCGCCTCGAAGGCGGCACGGGCGACGACGCGTACAGTTTCGTCGGCAGCAACCTCGGCACGGACACCATCGTCGAGGACCCGGACCAGGACTCGGACACGCTCGACTTCTCCCGGTTCGCGCCGGCGGCCGGCGGCACGCAGGGGGTCACGATCGACCTCGCCGACGCGGCCGCCCAGGTCGTCACCGCGTCGGCGGACTTGACGCTGATCCTCAGCTCGGCGACCGGCGTCGAAAACGTCGTCGGCACCCCGCTCGACGACGCCGTCGCCGGCAACGGCCGGCGGAACCGGCTCGAAGGCGGGCGGGGGAACGACACCCTGGCCGGGGGGGCCGGCGACGACACCTACGTCTTCGCCGGGGCGGACCTGGGGGCGGACGTGATCGTCGAGGCCGACGCCCAGGGGAACGACGCCCTCGACTTCACGCGCCTCGCCGGCCCGGTCAGCCTGGACCTGGCCCAAACCGGCCCGCAAGAGGTCAGCCCGGGCGTGCTCACCCTGCAACTGATCGCCGGCCTGGGCGACGCCGGGACCGGCACCGGCGTCGAGACCGTCCTCGGCACCCCCTACGCCGACTCGGTCCGCGGCAACGCCCGCGACAACCGACTCCTGGGCGGCGGCCTCGACCGGCTCTTCGGCGCGGGCGGCAACGACTACCTCCAGGGCGGCCTGACCCAGGTCGTCTACCTGGACTTCGACAGTTTCGCGTCCCCGTACCTGTACGCCTACACCGCGGCCGACCGGGCCGACATCGTCCAGCGGCTGCGGCAGAACTACGCCCCGTTCTCGTTCGCGTTCACGACGGTCCTGCCGGACTCGGCCGACGGGCCGTTCGTCACGATCACGTTCAACCAGGGCAACCCCGGCGGCCAGTCGTCCGAACTCGATTACCGCAACCTGGACCGGGGCGGGTCGGCGGCGATCAACGTCAACGGCTTCCTCGGCGGGCCGGGCCAGCCGGCACTCACGGCCGACAACGCCGTGCGGTTGTCCGCCGGTATTGCCGCGCACGAACTCGGCCACCTCGTCGGCCTGCGGCACAGCGACGCCTTCGGCCCCATCGGGTATGGGCTGTTCACCCCGGTCGATCCCGGCCGCTACTACCCCGGCTACACCGGCCCGCGGGAGGGCATCGAGACGCCGTTCCACATCAGTGCCAGCCCCCGGGCCGTCGGGTCCACGCTGTTCGACGCCGTCGCGGACGTCTTCTTCGGGGCGCGCGAGGCGATCAAACTCGCCTTCGCGGACGCGGGCACGGTCGTCGCCGAGGACGACACGGCCGGCGGCAACGGCAGCCTGCGCACGGCCCAACCGCTGGGCGTACTGCCGGGCCTGGCCGTGCCGAACACCTTGCCCCAATTCCTGCCGGGCACCACGACGGCGACGATCGACGCCGGCCAAAACTTCGCCGTCGGCGCGATCGTCGTGACCGCCTCCCTCACGGCCGGCGACGACGACTTCTACTCGTTCGTCGCCCGCCCGGGCGACCTCGTCAACGTCGAAGTCACGTCGGCGACCAACTTCCGCATCGCCCGCCCGGTGAACGCCCGCGTCTTCTTGCTCAACCAGGCCGGCGACGTGCTGGCCTGGAACGACGACGAGCTGGAAAGCCCGGACGCGACGATCCTCGACTTCCGCCTGCCGGCCACCGGACCCGCCGGGCCACAAGTCTATTACGTCGTCGTGGACGGCGGGCCACGGCCCGGCCGGGGCACGACCGCCGTCGGCGACTACGAGTTGATGATTTCGACCTTCAAGACCGACTCGCTGGCCGGCATCGGCGGCGGGGACACCCTCGTCGGCAGCAGCGGCACCGACACGCTCGTCGGCAGCTCGGGCAACGACGTGTTCCTCGTCGACGACGCGGCCCTGAATAACACGGTCCTGACCGGGGGTGCCGGCGAGAACCTGCTCGACCTCTCGGGCGTAACCGGCGTCCAAAACTAGCGAGACTTCGTGACCGGTCTCGGGGCCGGGTCGCGCATCACCTCGATCCAAACGACCGAAGCCTCCCCGGTCGTGGTCTTCCCGTCGCCGGGCACAGTGTACCCCGGCGTCGTCGGCGCGGCGGTCACCTTCCGGGCGACGACGACCGACCCCGACGCGGCCGACCGGGTGACGTACTCCCTGGAAATCGCCCCGGGCTTCGACGCCCCCGTCGGGGCGACGATCCGCGCGACGACCGGCGAGTTCGCCTGGGCACCGACGCGGCCGGGCGACAACTACGCCGTCGTCGTCGTCGTCACGGACACCAGCGGGCAGTCGAGCCGGCAGCTCGTTTTACTCTCCGCCGCGCCGGACCGCCCGACCGTGTTCCTGTCCGCCGTGCCCGCGGTCCGCGAGGCCGGCACGCTGACGCTCGCCGGCCACTTCCGCGACCCCGGCCCCGGCCCGTGGACGGCGACGGTCGATTACGGCGACGGCACCTCCGGGATTCTCCTCTTGAACCCGGACGACACCTTCACGGTCGGCCACGCCTACGCCACGCCCGGGACCTATTTCCTCAACGTCGAGGTCACGAACGCCCAGGGCGTCGTCGGCAACTCCAGCGTCATGGTGGTGGTGACCAATGTCGCCCCGGTCCTCACCGTCACCCCGGCCGGCGACGCCGACCTCAACCAGGGCGACTCCGCCGCTTTCGAAGTCTCGTTCGCCGACCCCGGCACCAGTACCTGGACGCTCACGGTCGATTACGGCGACGGGACGAGTGAGTCCCGGGCCGGCTCGCCGGGCACCGTGTCCGGGTTCAGCCACCGGTACACGGCCGACGGCGAATCGACCGTGACCGTCACCGTCACCGACGACAACGACCCGCAGTCGTTCCAGACCGTGACGCGACTGGTGAGCGTCCGCAACGTCGCGCCGACGAATGCCGCCATCACGCCGGCGGCCGCGACCGTGCTCGAAGGCGACGGCGTCTTCCTGAGCGCGACGTTCGACGTGCCGGCCGGGGCGGACAACGGCTGGACGTTCGCGTGGACGGTCACGGCCAGCACCGGCGAGGCCGTCGCCGGCGGGACCGGCCGCGACTTCGCCTTCACGCCGACGGACGACGGCATTTACACGGTGCAATTCGTCGTGACGGACGTTTCGGGCGGCCGGTCGTCGGCCACCGCCGTCGTCACCGTCGAGAACGTCGCCCCGACGGCCGGCTTCTCCGCCAGTGCTTCCACCGTGGTCGAGGGCGGCACCGCGACCGTGACCTTCGCCGGCCAGTCCGACCGGTCGTCGCGCGACGCGGCCGCCGGCTTCCGGTACAGCTACGACTTCGACTCGGACGGCACGTTCGAGATCGTGGACAGTCCGCTGGCGAGCGTCGCGGTCCCCGCCCGCTTCCTGGCCGACGGGCCGACCGACCTCGTCGTCACCGCCGTCGTCCGCGACAAGGACGGCGGCACGACGACCGCGACCGCGATGATCGCGGTGACCAACGCCCCGCCGGTCGCGCACATCCTCGCCGCCCCGACGCGGAGTTCGGAAGAGTTGAGCGTGTCGCTCGTCGGGGCCGGCACCGACCCCGCCGGGCCGGACGAAACTGCCGGGTTCACCTATGCCTGGACCGTGACCCTCAACGGCGTCGTCGTCGCCGGTGCCGCCGGGTCGGCCGACCCGGCGTTCGCCTACACGCCGACCGACAACGGCACCTACGTCGTCGCGCTGACCGTCACCGACAAGGACGGCGGCGGCGGCACCGACACGGCCACCGTGACCGTCTCGAATCTCGCGCCGCGCGTCGTCCTGGCCGGCGGCCCGGTCGCGGGCGAATCGACCGAAGGCCGGCCGCTCGCCTTCACCGGCAGCGCGACCGACGTCAGCCCGACGGACGGCGCGGCCGGCTTCGCGTACACCTGGGACGTGACGCGGAACGGCCAACCGCACCTGTCCGGTAGCGGCCATTTGGCCGGCGGGGCCGGGCTGCCGATCGCCTTCACGCCCGTGGACGACGGCACCTACCGGCTGACGCTGACGGTCACCGATAAGGACGGCGGGACCTCGTCGGCCGGCCGCACGGTCGTGGTCCGCAACGTCGCCCCGACGGTCCTGGCCGGCGGCGACCTGACCCTCGTCCCCGGGGCGGCACTCGCCCGCGCCGGGTCGTTCACCGACCCGGGCGCGGCGGACGGCCCGTGGGTCGCCGCCGTCAACTACGACGCGGCCCGGACCGGCTCCACCTTCCAACCCCTCACGCTGTCGGGCGGCACCTTCAATCTCGCCACGAATTACAGCACCCCGGGTACCTACGTCGTCGCGGTCCGGGTGTCCGACAAGGACGGCGGGGTCGGCACGGCGACGTTCACCGTCACCGTCCTGCCGCGGCTCACGGCGGCGTTCACGGCCGTGACCCCGAACCCGCGGGTCGCGCCGGTCGCGTCCGTTCTCGTCACCTTCTCGCGGCTATTTCAGGCCGGCAGCCTCGACCTCGGCGATTTCCAACTGGCCCGCGACGGGGTCGCCCTGTCGCTGACCGGCGCGACGCTGCAAGTCCTGACGCCGACGACGGCGCTGCTCGGCGGCTTGACCGCGCTGACGACCGCGGCGGGGGCTTACGCGCTGTCCCTGACCGCCGCCGAGGTGACCGACGCCCTCGGCTTCGCCGGGACCAACGTCGCCTCGACGACCTGGACGACGACCGACGCCGGCCGGCCGGCGCTCGCCAGTTCGGTCGTGCAGAACGGCCTGACGGAGCGGTCCTTCGTGGACGACCTCCGCTTCACTTTCACGAAGCCGGTGTCGTTCCCCAACGGCTTCGCGGCGGCCGTCGTCTTGACGAACTTCGGCGTCAACGCCCCGGTCGATCCGGACGCGACGATCACCCTGACGGCGGCACAATTTCGCTACGACGGCCCGACCCGGACGCTGTTCTGGAAGCTCGACGCGAACGCGCTGCGGAGCCTGCCGGACGGGTACTACGAGTGGCGGTTCGTCCCCGCGAACGTCGTCGATTCGGCCGGCACCACCCTCACCCCGGTGGCCGTGCCGTTCTACGTCCTCAAGGGGGACGCCACCGGGCAACTCGTCGGCGACCCCCTCGGCTCGCGGCGAGTCAACGCGGCCAACTCGACGACCGACCTCACGAGCGATTTGCGGCTCGTCAACCTGGTCTTCAACGGCACGCCGACTTCGGCCAACTGGAACGCGAACGCCGACCTGAACCGGGACGGCCGGGTCAACGTGCTGGACCGCAACATCGTCATCGCGGCCAACGGCCGGCGGATCGTCGCCCCGGACGGCGGCCTGTCGGCGGGCGGCGGTGCCCCGGCCGCGCCGCCGCTCGCGGCCCCGGTGAACCCGACGGCCGGGGCCGGGTACGCCGTCGCCGTGATCGACACTGGTATCGACTACTGGCACGCCGACTTCGCCGGGCGCGTCGTCCTCGGGCCGGACTTCGGGGACCGCGACGCCGACCCGATCGATACCGTCGGCCACGGCACGCAGGTCGCCGGAGCGGCGGCCGGCGACCTCGGGGCGGCCGCCGGCGCGACCCTCGTCGCCATCAAAGTCACGCCCGACGGATCGCTCGTGCCGGCCGAAGGGGCGGTCCGCGACGCCCTCCTCTGGGTCCTCGCCAACCGCGACCGCTACCGCATCGCCGCCGTCAACCTGTCGCTCGGCGGCGGCTCGGCGACCCGCGGCAACGGCCCGGCCGACCTCGCCCCGCTGTTCAAGCAACTGGCCGACGCCGGGGTCGTCGTCACGGCCGCGGCCGGCAACGGCTACCGCACCGGCGACGGGGACGGATTGAGCCGGTACGCCGCCGACCCGTCGGTCGTCGCCGTCGGTGCCCTCGACGCCGGCGGCCGCGGGCTGGCCGACTTCTCGCAGCGCGGCCCGGGCCTGGGCCTGGTCGCCCCCGGCAGCGCCGTCCCGACGCCGACCCTCGGCGGCACCTACGCGCTGGAGACGGGCACGTCGTTCACGTCGTTCGCCGCGCCGCACGTCGCCGGGGCCGTCGCCGTCCTCCGCCAAACCGCCGACCGCCTCGGCCTGACGCTGTCGGCCGACGCGCTGGTCCGCCTGCTCACGAACGCGGCGACCCCGGTGTTCGACCCGGCGAGCGGGCTGACGTACCACCGGCTCGACCTGCCGGCCGCACTCGACGCGGTAAACGATCTCGCGCCGATTTGTCTTCACGGCGTCGAACTCGACCGGTAAGCTTTAAACTCTCGTGCTCCCGTTTAGTCGCCCAGCGGATTCGTCAGGAGCTTTCATGCGGACGTTGATTTTCGGCCTACTCGCCCTCGCCGGCCTCTTCGGGCAACCGGGGACCTCGCGCGCCGCCTTCGGCCTGTCGCTCGTCGGCGTGCCCGCGACCTTTACTCCGGGGACGGACTTCTCGTTCGACATCGTCATCAGCGGCCCGGTGACTTACGACAGTTACCAGGTCACGGTGTTGATGACTTCGCCGTCCGCCCCGCCCGGCAGCTTTCAGTTCCTCCTCGACGGCGACCCGATGGCGAACGGCTCGACGACCCCGTCGCCCGGCTACTTCGCCGCGCCGGGGGTTAACTTCTTCGCCTCGACAAACGCCGTCCCGAACGATCACGAGTTGGCGGTCACCGACTCCGCACTGGTGGCGAACGGCTTTAACACGGCCGTCGATACCAGCCGCTTGCTCTACACCGCCACGGTGCGGACGACGGCCGGCTTCTCGGGGCCGCTGAACTTTCGCTTCTCGACGGATCCCACCCAACTCTTGCTGCTCAACGACTCCGATCTTCCCGCCAACGTGGACGGGTACGATCCCCTGGTCGCTGCGCTGAACGCCAGCCCGGGGTACACGACCGTCGCCGACGGCGGTGCGGTCGCGGTGCCGGTGCCGCCGACGCTGGTCGTCGGGCTGGTGGCGGCCGCGGGGCTGCTCGGGGCCGGGCGGCGGCGGGTGCGGGCGGCGTAGGGACGGCGGCGTTCGATTTCTCGTGAGGAGCAACCCGTGGACGACGTGCCCCCGCTGGACCGCGACCCCGCCCAAGCGCTTGCCCCGCCGGTGTCGCCGCCGACGCGCGACCCGGCCCTGCGTGCGACGCCGTCTCCGGAATCGACGCTCGCCCCGCCGCCCCGGCCGGTCGAATACCCGGCGACGATGGAGTTGCCGGCCCCCCCGGCGGCCGGGCGACTCGACGTCACCCTGGACGCGGCGACGCTGACGATGCCCCCGGCCGGCCCGAGCGACCTGGCGACCGCGACGCACTCGCCGGACCTGCCCGGGTCCGGCCCGACCTCGGCGCGGCGGATGCCCCTGCCGTCGATCCCCGGGTACGACCTCCTGGGCGTCCTCGGCCGCGGCGGCATGGGCGTCGTGTACAAGGCCCGCCAGGTGAAGGCGAACCGCCTCGTCGCGCTGAAGATGATCCTGTCCGCCGCCCACGCCACCGACGCCGACCGCGAGCGGTTCCGGGTGGAAGCCGAGTCGGTGGCCCGACTGGACCACCCGAACGTGGTCAAGGTGTTCGACGTGGGCGACCACGACGGCCTGCCGTACTTCGCCCTCGAACTGTGCCCCGGCGGGTCGCTGGCGGACCAGTTGAAGGAGAACCCGCTGCCGGCCGGGGACGCGGCGGCGACCGTCGAGCGGGTCTCGCGGGGCGTCCAGGCGGCGCACGAGGCCGGCATCGTCCACCGCGACCTGAAGCCGGCCAACGTGCTGCTGGCCGCCGACGGCACCCCGAAGGTGACGGACTTCGGCCTCGCCAAGCGGCTGGACGACGACGCCGGCCTGACCCGCACCGGCGCGGTCATGGGCACGCCCAGTTTCATGGCCCCGGAGCAGGCGGCGGGCGACAACCGCGCGGTCGGCCCGGCGGCCGACGTGTACGCCCTCGGCGCGATCCTGTACGACTGCCTGACCGGCCGGCCACCGTTCAAAGGCCTGGGGGTGGTGGACACCCTTCAGATGGTGCGGACGAAGGAGCCGATCTCGCCCCGGCTGCTGAACCCGAGCGTGCCGACCGACCTGGAAACGATCTGCCTGAAGTGCCTGCGCAAGGAACCGACCCAACGGTACCTGCGGGCCGCGGACCTGGCCGACGACCTGGAGCGGTTCCGCACCGGCCGGCCGATCCGGGCCAGACCGGTAGGCCGGGTCGAGTCGGCCGTCAAGTTCGCCCGCCGGCACCCGCTGCCGGTCGGCCTCGCCGCCATCGCGTTCCTGCTCCTGACCGTCGGCCTGACGGTCAGCACGGTGCTGTACCTCCGCGCCGAGGAGGAGCGGGTGCGGGCCGACGGGGAGACGCTCGCCGCACGCGACGCGGAGGCGAAAGAGCGGGTGGCGAAGATCAAGGCCGTCGCCGCCAGCAATAAGGCCCGCGAGGTGCTGGACGCGATGACCTCGGACACGGCCGGGAGCGTGCTGACGACGAAGGCGTTGAGTTACGGTGTCGAGCGGGACTTCCTCGCGGGCGTGATGTCGTATTATCAGGAGTTCGCCGGGGAAACGGCGGCCGATGAGGTCTCCCGCGCGCGGACGGCCGACGCCGCCAAGCGGGTCGCGCACATCCAATTCCGCCTCGGGCGATACGCGGAAGCGGCGACGGCCGAGGAGAAGGCGATCGCGCTTTACCAAGCCCTCCGGATCGATTTCCTCGACAGGGGCGAGTACCAGTTGTCGCAGGCCGCGAGCGAGTCCGCGCTCGGCGTGATACTGGAGCGGCTAAATCAGCCGGCGGCGGCCGAGAAACAGTACCGGTCGGCGCTCGCGGCGCGGGAACACGTGCTGGCGGCCGTTGGAACGGACAAGCAGTTCCGGGGCGACTCCGCCGCGACCCACCTCAACCTCGCCGCCTTGCTGAAAAATCGGCGGGAGTTCGGGGAAGCGGAGGGGCACCTTCGCACCGCTCTCCAACTGCTGGCGGACCTCGTCGCCGAAAACCCGACACTCGATACTCTCGTCGGCCATCAGGCGACGGCTCACGCCAACTTGAGCAGTCTGCTCGACGAATCGAATCGCCTCCCCGCCGCCGCCGAGCAGGCTCGGCTCGCCCTGGCGCTCCGGCAGAAACTGTACGCGAAGTTGCCGAATGATCCCGAGGTGATCGCCGACCTTGCCAGCAGTCACTTCAACGCCGGAAACCGCTTCCGCGTGCGGCGCGACCTGGCGGCGGCCAGTAAGGAATACGAAACGGCGGTCGGCCTCCAGGAGCGACTGGTGGCCAACTTCCCGACCGTCGGCAGTTACCGCAAGGGCTTGATTTCCAGCCAAATGAACTTGGCCGGCGTACTGGATGAGCGGAACAAACCTGTGGAAGCCACCCAGCTCATGCGCTCCGCGACCCTCCAGACGAAACGGTTGGCGAGTGAGTTCCCCGGCGTGCCCGCTTATGCGGTCCTACTGGGCGGTAGCAGTTGCAACCTCGGCAATGACCTCGCCCGTGCTGGAAAGCCGGCGGACGCATTGCCCTACTATGATGAGGCCGTAACGGCCCTGACACCGGTCGCTCAGTCCGTCGATGACGGCAAAACGCGGCGGGAAGCCCGAATGTTCCTGCGGAACAGCTACGACGGCCGCGCGAGGGCGTTGGACGTGCTGAAACGTTACGCCGAGTCCGCCCAGGATTGGCAGCGTGCCCTCGAACTCAGCTCGCCAGCCGAGCAACGGGACTGCCGCGCCGGCCGCGCGACCGCCTTGCTCAACAGCGGCCGCCACGCCGACGCGGTTAAGGAGTTCGACGAGATCATCAAACTCCCCGGCTGGGCCCCGTCGCGGTGGTACCAGTTCGCCGAGTGCTACCTGTATGCCGCGCGAAAACTGCCGGACGACTCTTCCACCTGCCGCGACCGCGCCATGGAGTGCCTGACCAAGGCCGTCGCCGCCGGGTTTACGGATGTCTCCGCCTTGAAGCGAGAGAAGGCCCTCGACCCGCTCCGCGACCGGGACGAGTTCAAGGCGCTGCTCGCCCAACTGGAGAAGAAGGCCGGGAAGAAATGATTTCCCGGGCGTCGCCAGCCCGGCCGGCATGGGCGAACTATTTCCGGTTTCCGGCGTGCGCAAGTGATCGACCGGGGCAATGGGGTGGGCGTGAGGACGAGGGGACGGCAACCGGCCACCGACGGCCGCCCCGCCCCTCCCGAACCCGGAGCCCTGACCATGACCCGCTTCATCTTGACCGCCGTGACGATCGCCGTCGGCCACGTCGCCACCGCCGCCGACCCGGCCCCGAAGCCGGCCGAGTTCAAACCCAAACTGGCCCACAAGATCGAAGGGCACACGTCCGACGTGGCGGCCATCGCCTTCTCCCCGGACGGCACCCGGCTGGCCACCGCCAGCAAGGACAAGACGGTCCGCATCTGGGACGTGAAGACGGGGCAGCGGAAGGTCCGAATCGACATCGGCGCGGCGGCCTACGCCATCGCCTTCTCCCCGGACGGCAAGAAGGTGGCGGTCGGCAGCTTCGGCGGGGCGATGGCCGTCTACGACGCCGAGACCGGGGACGGCGTGGGCAAGGGATTCGCCCTGGACGATTCGGTCGTCCTGATCCAGTGGTCGCCGGACGGCAAACTGCTGGCGGCGGTGACCTTCGAAGGGTACGCGATCCGGCTCCTCGACGCGGACACCGGGAAGGAGAAACTGGCCCTGAAGGGGCACACCAAACCGGTGAACAACGTCGCCTTCGCGCCCGACGGCGGGCTGATCGCCAGCGTCGGGGACGACTCCACCATCCGCGTGTGGGATCCGAAGACGGGCAAGGAGAAGGACAGCTTCAAGCAGCACGACGGACAGGTCTACGCCCTCGCATTCTCCGCCGACGGCAAAACGCTCGTCACCGGCGGGGAGGACCGGACCGTGATCCGCTGGGACATCAAGACCGGGAACATCCGCAAGCCGGTGATGGAACTGCCGAAGGAGGATCACGGCGGACTGGCGGCGGTCGGCGAACTGCCCGACGGCACCATCTGGACGGCGTCGTGGGGGTGGGGCTACACGGTGGTGGACCCGGCGGACGGCAGGCTGCTCGCCCGCAAGCCGAGCTTCGACGGCCGGATCGCCTGGGGCGTCGGCAAGAGCTACCACCACAAGCACTTCGCCCTCTGCCCGGACGGGAAGCACTACGCGGTGGCGGACGGCAAGACGGTCTGGCTGATGGATGCGTCGAAGTCGTTCGGCGGAGAGAAGAAGAAGGACTGACCGGTGGCAGGCGTGATGCGAACCCCGGCCCCGAGGCCGGGGTTCCGCCATTTTCCCTCCCCACGATCATGTCCCGCCTCGAAATCGCGGCCAGCAGCCCAGTCCCGCTCGCGTCCCCCGCACGCCCCCTCCCGGCGAGGTGGTGATTTCCCGGATTCGCCGGTGCCCGACCGGAACGGGCGATTCTTCCCGCCGAACTCCGCGGCTCGCTCGGTGCGGCCCCCGAACCCGCCGCGGGCCGAGGTCTTTCTTTCGCTCACCTCTTCGGCCTGTAATCGACGCCACATGCCGAATCGCACCGGACGATCGCGCGATGGCAGGGGAGCCATCAGATGGGCGAGGGCGGTGTCGGCGGCTATTTCGCGGGCGGCGACTGTGGCACCGGGGCGGGCAGTGATGCGCAAATGGTATGCGGTGCCGTTCCAGTTCGGCGATGAGGTGGCTGGCCGCAAATCGTTTGACACCCTGTCCGCCGTCGATGTCGATTCGGGTGAGCAATCGGCGGCAGGCGGCGCGAATCCAGACCAAACGGCGTGAAGTGGCCGTCGTGCATCCCTGGGTGACCGAATCGTGGAATACGCTCCCCGGGCCAGGAGTTCGTCGCCGGCCAGTAGGACGCCCGACTCCTGGTCTGTCGAACCGAAGGTCGGTGCTTGCGGATGTTGGGTTCCAAACCTGGGTGATTCGTTGCGGGTGGCCCGTTCCGTCCGCCCGGCCTCGCAAAGGAACTCGCCGTGCACGGGCCACGGGCCGTGCGACCCGTGGCCGCGACCGCACGGTGCAATGTCAGAGAGCCTGTGCCGGGGCGAAGTGGACTCAAACAAGTGAGACCGCTTGCGTCAGGTTGGGCGTTTTCCCGACGAGAATGCGCTGACATCGGAAGACGGAGGCGATGCCCTGCCCGGCGACGGTATCGGCGCGGACGGCGTCCTTCTGAAGTTCCGGGAGCGACAGCACGGATGCGACGGCCTCCGAGGTCAGCGGCGACGCCCACAGCGGCCACGTCCAGAACGTGTCGAACATGCCGGTGCCGGTGAATCCGCGGGTCGTCGTCCTCTCGCCGTTCGGGAAACACGGGAACAGCGGCCATGCCTCCAAGGCGAGCCGGTTCGCGCCGAGCATTCCGCCCCGCTTCTTCCGCGTCGGGTCGCCCGACGGCGTGTGCCACTGGTAGGCGTGCCTGCGGTCCTCGGTCGGCTCCCAGTGGAGCGACTGGTTGTCGAGGGAGTCGGCATAGTCCCACGGGGCGAACAGGCTGCGGAACAGGTGACATTCACCAGTCCGGTTCAGGACCGACCGCAGGTTATCCGGGAAGTAATCGCGTCGGACCGTCTGGAGCGGGGAGGAGCCGGTGGGAGCCGATTCGCAGGTCAGCGCCGTGACCCAAGCAAGTGAGGAGCGAGCGGCCGAGGGCTGATTCGAACAGCGCGGTCGCAGAACATCGGCCAGCGGCAGTTCCTTGTCTTTGAGCATCGCGTCGAGAATTTCGACAACCCACGAGGCCAAGTGTTGTTCGATCACCTTCGGCATTCGCTCGGCCAGCAGGGATGCGAACGCTTCGGGCGACGGGGCCTGGCCAGACAAGTGCAACACCGGCGTGTGCCGGAACCCTTCGTGCCCCCAGGACAGCGCGACCCGACCGCGCAACCACGCCGGCGCGTCGTTGGCCTTCATCAGCCGCTCGCACACAACGAGGATCCCCAGAGCGGTGAGGAACGCGAGCGGGTTGGAACCGTCGAGGCCGGGCAGCGGCAGTGGGTGAAGTCGTTGCGGTTCGGCG
>JANYHV010000415.1 GCA_025362195.1 Fimbriiglobus sp.
CCGCCCATCGGCCCGCCCCCGGAACCCGAGCCGGAACCGGCGCACGACATGGACTACCTGACCAACTTCGAGCGCCGCTTCCGCAAGCAGGGCAAGCCCATTCACCGCGAACGGTATCGAAAGCCCGGTTGAAGCGCGGCAAAACGATTCACCACAGAGTGAACAGAGACCACGGAGCAGAGGAGAACCAGAACTTGAGTTCGGGTCTCGCCCCGCGTGCCGGGTTGGTTCCCGTTCCGCTTTCGTCGGGCGTCGGTATCCTGAGCGGGTCGCCCCGTTGTTCGGGCGGCGCTCCCGTTCGTGAGGTGGATGATGGCCACGATTGCGTTGAAGTTGCCCGACGGTTCGGTCCGCGAAGTCCCCGCCGGTAGCCGGCCGCGCGAGGTCGCCGAGGCGATCGGCAAGCGGTTGGCGATGGCCGCCGTCGCGGCCAAGGTGAACGGCGTCGTCGTCGATCTCGACCGCGAGTTCGACCCGGCCACGCCGGAGGTCACCTTCGAACTGCTGACCGACCGCAACCCGGAGGCCCTGGACGTGCTCCGGCACAGCACCGCGCACGTCATGGCCCGCGCGGTCATGCGGCTGTTCCCCGGCGTGCAACTCGCCTTCGGGCCGACGACCGAGACCGGCTTCTACTACGACATCGACTCGCCGACGCCGGTCAAGGAGGAGGACTTCCCGCGGATCGAGGCGGAGATGAAGAAGATCATCGCCGCCGCGGAGCCGTTCGAGCGGTTCGAGCGGAGCAACGCCGACGGCCGGCAACTCATTGCCGACTTGAAGCAGCCGTTGAAGGTCGAGCACATCGACGAGGGGCTGAAGGACTTCGAGACGATCAGCTTCTACCGCCAGGGCGAGTTCATCGACCTGTGCCGCGGCCCGCACATCCCCCACGCCGGCAAGGTCGGGGCGTTCAAGCTGCTGAGCATCGCCGGCGCGTACTGGAAGGGCGACGCCACCCGCCAGCAGTTGCAGCGGCTGTACGGCACCGCCTTCTTCGACGCCAAGGCGATGGACGCCTACCTGAAGCAGGTCGAGGAGGCCAAGCGCCGCGACCACCGGGTTCTGGGCAAGTCGCTCAAGCTGTTCACGATCACGCTCGCGGCCGGCCAGGGGCTGATCCTGTGGATGCCGCGCGGGGCGACTCTGCGGCACCTCCTGGAGTGTTTCATCCGCGAGGAGCTGGTGAAGCGGGGCTACTCGCCGGTCTACACCCCGCACATCGGCAGCCTGAACCTGTACCGCACCTCGGGCCACTTCCCGTACTACGCGGACGCCCAGTTCCCGCCGATGTACCTGAACCCCATCGTGCAGACCGTCGATACCTGGTTCACGCTCGCCGAGAAGAACCTGCTCACCCCGGAGCAAGAGGCGGCGTTCCTGAACGTGATCCTGCGCATCAGCGAGGGGACCGAACCCGAGTCCCCCGACGGCGACCTGCCGCGGTACACCTTCGGCCAGATGAAGCTCGACGCGCGGGCGCTGTACCTGAGCTACACCGCCGCCCCGGACCAGGCGGCGAAGATGGCCGAGTTGAAGGACTGGATGAGCGGGCAAGAAGGGTACTTGCTCAAGCCGATGAACTGCCCGCACCACATCCAGATTTTCAAGGCGACGCCGAAGTCCTACCGCGACCTGCCGGTGCGGCTGGCGGAGTTCGGGACCGTCTACCGCTTCGAGCAGTCGGGCGAACTCGGCGGCATGACGCGCGTGCGCGGCTTCACCCAGGACGACGCCCACCTGTTCGTCACCCCGGAGCAGGTCGAGGCCGAGCTGCGCAGCGAACTCGGACTGGTGCTGTTCATCCTCAAAACGCTGAACCTGACCGACTTCCGGGTGCGGGTGAGTTTGCGCGACCCGGCATCGACGAAGTACATCGGGTCGGACGAGTTGTGGGACCAAGCCGAGGCGACGCTGCTCGAAATCGTCAAGACCACGCCGGGGCTGAACTACGCCGTGGGCGTCGGCGAGGCGGCCTTCTACGGGCCGAAGATCGACTTCATCGTCCGGGATTGCATCGGCCGCGAGTGGCAGTTGGGCACCGTGCAACTCGACTACAACCTGCCCGAGCGGTTCGGCGTGGAATACGCCGCGGCGGACAACACGGCCAAGCGGCCGGTGATGATCCACCGCGCCCCGTTCGGCAGCATGGAGCGGTTCGTCGGCATCCTGATCGAGCACTTCGCCGGCGCGTTCCCGCTGTGGCTGGCCCCCGAGCAGGCCCGCGTGTTGACCGTCAGCGAGAAGTCCGAGGCCTACGGCCGGCAGGTCGAAGAGCAACTCCGCGCCGCCGGCCTGCGCGTGTCCGGCGACTACCGCGCCGAGAAGGTGAACGCCAAGGTCGCGCAGAGTTCGCAGGACAAGATCCCGTACCTGCTGGTGGTCGGCGAGAAGGACGCCCAGGCCGGCACGATCTCGGTGCGGGACGAGTCGATCCCCGAGCAGGACAAGCGCAACCTCGGCCCGAAGCCGATCGCCGACGTGATCGCCATGCTCCTCGACGAGGTGCGGACGAAGCGCATCCGCAGCGTCAGCACGGCGACCCTGACCTTCGACAGCCCCGAAAAGTTCTCGGGCTAAACCCGGCGAGCCGGAAGCGTCAGCGACCGGAGTTCGGCTCGCTTATGGTGTCAGCAGGCGGTCCACCTGGACGCGGGTGGCGTCGGTCGCGGGGTAGATGACGGGGCGGACGGGGTCGGCGTCGTCGTACCCGGGGGACCGAGGCAGGCCGACGACGCGGAAGGTCTTGCCGTCCCCTCCCAGGGGCAACAGGTAGACGCCCGGGCCGGGGAACGACTTGGCCCCGGCCGGCAGCGCGGTCGGCAGGTTCAGCACGCCGATCTCGCCCGCCAGGGCAGTGCCGCGGACCACCTCGACGACGGTCGCGGTCGCCCGCGGCAGGCCGTCGTCGCCGACGGTCACTTCGGCGTAGACGAGGTGCGTGGCGTTCAGGAGTTGGGCGCGGGACAGGACCGGGTCGCCCTTCTTAGCGACGGCCACGGCGAGCCACCCGAGCCAGGCGACGAAGGCGATGAGGGCGACGGCGAAGCGGGCGCGGGCGACAGTCATCGGGGGTTCTTTCGCGGGCGGGCCAGGACGATCTCGAACCCGCTCGTGAGGGCGTCGGTGATGTCGAACAGGTCGAGGAAGTCCTCGCGGTCGTCCCGGTCGGACTGACTCAGCCGCTCGGCCTTGATGAGGTTAAAGACGATCTCGCCGATGTCCGCGGTGGTGCGGATGCCCCAGTGCCGGAAGACGACCGGGGCCATCATGCCGAACTCGCGGACGGCCAGGTTGGTGGCCCCGCGGGCGAGTTCGTGCCCGCCGACGTGGTAGTCGGCGTCCGGGTCGTCGTCGTCGTGCGGGCACCGGCCGAGGCCGTCCTGGGTGAACGCGACCGCGTCGCACAGGAACTCGTACGCCTCGTAGGCGTACCGCGGGTCGGCCCGGACCACGTCCCAAATCTTGCCGTCCACTCGGTCACTCCCTGCGGGCCACCCGGTCGCACCGTCGGATTCTCACCGACCCGGCGACCGGCGTCAATCGCATCACCGACTCTGCCGGTCTTCGATCGGGTGTCGGGTTTCGGGTGTCGGGTTTCGTAGAACCTTGGAGGGTCCACGCCTCGGCTCTGCGACACCCGACACCCGACCCCCGACCCCGGTCTGCGACACCCCAAACCCGACACCCGACACCCGATCTTCGAGGTCACAACCGCGTCAACACATCGGCCAAAGCCACCGGCAGTCGCCGGCCGTCCTCGAACTCGACCAGCACCCGGCGGGCCAGGATCTCCTGGGCCAGCACCCGGCCCTGGCCGGTGCTCGTCACCACCCGGGAGCCGACGGCCGGGAGTTGCTCCAGGAACTCCTCGTACACGTCCTGCTCGAACCGCAGGCAGCACTTCAACCGCCCGCACCGGCCGCTGATCTTGGTCGGGTCGAGGGTGGACTTCTGCAGCTTGGCCATGCGCATGCTGACCGGGGGCATGACCACCATGTGAGTATTGCAGCAGACCGGCTTGCCGCAATCTCCGTAGTCGGCGAGCAGCTTGGCCTCGTCCCGGACGCCGATCTGCCGGAGTTCGATGCGGGCGTGGAACTCGCGGGCCATGCTCTTGACGAGTTCGCGGAAATCGACCCGCACTTCGGACAGGAAGTACCCGACCACCCGCTCGCCGCCGAACAGGTGTTCGAGGTCGACGAACTTCATCGCCAGGCGGTGCTCGCGGACCAACTCCTCGGACTTGGCGAACTCGCGCTTCTGGATGCCGACGAGGTCGGCGAGCCGCTTGCGGTCGTCCGGGCCGACGTGCCGGAGGACGTGCCCGCGGGTCGGCTCCGGCAGGGCCGCGACGGCCTGCGGGGTCGCCGGGCACAGGACTTCGCCGGCCTCGATGCCCCGGTCGGTCTTGAGCACGACGGCCTCGCCACGCTTCAAGCAGAAGTCGGCCGGGGCGGCGAACTCCCCGATGAAACGCATGACCCCGTGCCGGACCAAAAAGGTCGGCGGGGTCGGCGCGGGGGTCGGCGGGGGCGGGGTCATCGCGGCATTGTACAGGCAACCCCGCGGCGGTGCGACTCACACCGCGAGTTCGACGACGTCGCCGTCCGCCAGGACGTGGTCCCGGCCGACCGTCTGGCCGTCGAACGCGGCCGACCCCCAGACCCGGGCCGACTTCAACTTCTCCTCGAAGTCGTTGTGAACCTTCGGGGCGAACTCGCCGACCGTCGAGCCGATCGGGCACGTGAACGGGGACGCCTTGTCGGCCGGCTTGCCGGGCAACTTGGTGTAGATGCGCATCACGCCCAGCCGCTCGTAAATCGCCTTGCGCAACGCCTCCAGCCCGGTCCCGGCCTCCGCGCTGACGACGAGGATCGGGTACCGGTCGCCGAGGACGTCCTTGGCCATGTCGAGGCGGATGTCGGCCGCGTCGTCGTCGCACTTGGTCGCCACCACGAGCGTCGGCAGGGAGTACGTCGTCGGGTCGTCGTCCGCGGCCGCCGACCCGACGAGGACGCGGCGGGACTGCTTCAGCCGCTCGACCGTGGCCAGGGTCGCGGCCGGGCCGTCGTCGTCGGCCAGGTCGAGGAACAGTAACGCCGCGTCGGCCGACCGGGTGATGTCGGTCACGAAGCTCTCGTAGTGGTCGGCGGTGACCGGCGGCAGGTCGATGAGTTGCACCCGCACGTCCTCGAAGTCCATCATCCCCGGGGCCGGCTCGCGGGTCGTGAACGGGTACGGGGCGACCGCCGGCGTCGCCTTGGTGAGCTTGCCCAGCAGCGACGACTTGCCGGCGTTCGGCGGCCCGAGGAAGACCACCTGCCCCGCCCCCTGCTTGACGAGTTTAAACGTCCCGGGCGCGGCCTTCTTGGGGCCGGACTTCTCGGTCTCGATCTGGTCGTTCAGCTCGCTGATCCGGCACTTGAGATCGACCTGCACCTTCTCGCTGGCCTTGTGCTTGGGCAGGATCACCCACATTTCCTTGAGCGCGACCAGCTTCTCCTCCGCCGTCTTGGCCTTCTTGTACCGGGCCTCGGCGTCGTGGTAGTGCGGCGGCAGGTTGACAGCCATAACGGTCACTCGATGGGGTAGGCGGCGAAGGGGCCATTGTAGCCGCGCGGCTTGACCGGGCCGGGGCGTTCGCCGAAGATGCCTGGGGCGACAGGGGGCACGCGGCGCACCGGAGCGGCCACGGTTCGATCGGCCCCGCGCGGTCATCGAGAATCAGCGTTGGAATCGTACCGACCAATAGAATTGCATTTCATGACTGCCGTTGAGCGACAACAGTGGTTACCGAGGGGAGACATCAGTGATCCAGACACTCACTCTCGAAAACTATCGCGGCTTCCGGCGATTCGAGCTTCACGACTTGGGCCGCGTGAACCTCATCGTGGGCACGAACAACGCCGGAAAAACCTCTGTCCTGGAAGCGATTAGTATCCTGCAATCGCCCGGGGATTTTGGCTCGATCTGGTCAACGCTGAGCCGCCGCGGCGAAGACTTCGAGGAAAACGAGTTCAACCGTGTTGTCCGGCAGATTGAGGTCCGGCGAATGTTTCACGGGCACGAGTTGATCGAAGGCAGCACAATACGGATGAGTGCCAAAACGGATGCGGGTCCGAATGAATTTCAGGCCGTAGTCACACAGCCCGAACCGGAATTAAGATTCACAACAACCCCTGCACCCGGTGAGTACCACAGTGCCCTCGATCCTGAAGGGTTGGGACAGCCTGGCGCGCTGAGTTTGAACTGGAAGTTCCCTCAAGACAGAGCAGAAATCAGCACCACCATGGGCCTGACACGGCGTGGGGCCCTCTCGTCCACCGAAATGACGAGGTGGGTTTCGCGAGGTGTCACCAGTTTAAACGTCCCCGTTCGATTCATCACTGCCGCTTCGCTGATGCCCGACGCGGTAGTCGAGTTGTTCGAGCAAGTCGTGCTGACCCCGGACGAAGAGTTCGTGATCGAAGCATTACGCGTGATCGAGCCGTCGATTGAGAGGATTGCGACGAGTGGCACTGAACGTCGCGCAGGCTCTTTCAACCGGGTCGGTGACCGCGGTGGTCTCCTGGTACGCTGTGCGGGTGTCCGTGACAGAATCCCCATCGGTAGCATGGGTGATGGGATCTGGCGGATTCTCGGTCTGGCGTTAACGCTTGCCAGAACCGCGGGCGGTATCTTGCTCATTGATGAAATCGACACCGGGCTTCATTACAGCGTCATGGAACGCATGTGGAAACTCATCCACGAGACCGCGAAGCGTCACAATATCCAAGTCTTCGCGACGACTCACAGCCGCGACTGTGTCGAGAGCCTTGCGGCAGTCTGTCGCGACGATATTTCGGACAACAGTGCGGTCACGATTCAAAGAGTCGAGAGGGCTGCCACCCGGTCTGTTGCCTACACCGAGCAAGAAATCATCGCCGTCGCCGATCGCGGCATGGAGGTGCGATGAGACAGGACAAACGGCCTCATCCGCGGCTACTGCTCGTCGAGGGCGACGAAGACTTAAGAGTCATTCCCGAGTTCATGGAGCGGCACATCCCGTGGGGGAAAGCTGCCGACTTCGCGACCTGGCCGGCCAAAATCATCCCCTCCGACGGCGTCGAAGCACTCCTCAAGCCGGGGTTCATCGAAGCCGGACTCAAGTCGCCGGGCCTCAAATCCTTGGGGATCGTCATCGATGCGAACGGCGACCCTGCCGGAAGGTGGCAGAGCATCCGCGCGAGGGTCGTCCAACAGATGCCCGCCGTACCCGACGCATTGCCCGCGGAAGGCCTCGTCATGACCAACGAGGGCGGGCTGAAATTCGGCGTCTGGCTGATGCCCGACTGCGTCTCGACAGGCATGTTGGAAACCTTCCTCGCCACCTTCGTCCGCGAGCAGTCGGAAGCACTTTGGTTGTTCGGCGAAGCCACGTGCCGGCAAGCGAAGTCCCTACACAACGCCCCGTTCAAGGAGGTCCATTTCGACAAGGCGCGAGTTCATGCCTGGCTCGCAGTCCAAGACCCTCCGGGGCAACAAATTCACAGCGCGATCCTTCAGAAAACCCTGACCGTAGACTCTCCGTCAGCTCGGCCCTTCGTGGCGTGGTTTCGCAAATTATTCGACGTTTGACGCATCACTGTCCGGGTCGCTAACCCTTATCCACGTCAGGCACGACCGGACGGTCCCCGGCCTCGCCACGGCGCAGCCCTACGCTCGCGGTTGAGGCCGCCGCCCGCGTTCGAGGTTCGGCTTCCGCTCGGGCGGAGTTCGGTGGTAGCCTCCGCGTCTCACGGAGGGTTGCGCATGAAGAAGGTCCTCGGCGTCGGGATGATTTTCGCGGCGGCGGCGGTCCTGTGGGTGACGGCGACGCCGAGCCGGTCCGGGGCGGGCTGAACCCCCGCCGGCTGCCCGACCCCCGACGCGTTCGGGGCCGGGCCGTTCGGCGGTCCGCCGAACGCCTACCCGTTTTTGCGCTCCCCCGACCCGGTCTTCGCCCCCCGGCCGCGGCCCGCCCCCCGGCTGCCGGCGGCGGCGCGGGCGAAACCGTTCCCGTCGCCGGCCGAGGTCGGCATCGCCCTGCCGGCGGACGCGGCCCCGTTCCCGACCCCGGCGGCAGTCGGCGTCGAGTTGAAGTGAGTTGGCAGACGGCAAATGTTGCTCTAGGCTTGCGCCGGTGACGACACTGCCCCTGCCCCGGATGCGCCGATGCCCGCTCCGACCGCCTTGCCCGAGTTCTTGAACCTGGTCCACGACTCGGGCCTGTGGGACGAGTCGCGCTACCAGGAAGTCGTCGATCAGATCGCCGAACTCCCGCCCGACCCGGCCACGACCGCCGAACGCCTCATCGAGCACGGGTACCTGACCCGGTTCCAGGCGAAGCAACTGCTTTTGGGCAAGCACCGCGGGTTCGTGCTGGGGTCGTACCGCCTGCTCGAACCGCTGCCGACCAAGGGCGGGGGCACGCACTACCTGGCCGAACACGTCGGCCTGAAGCGGCGGGTCGTCGTCAAAATGCTCCCGTCCAACCGGGCCGGGGACAAGCGCGTCCTCGAACGGTTCTTCCGCGAGGCCCGGGCCGTCGCCGCCCTCGACCACCCGAACATCCTCCGCCTGCACGACATCGGCGAGGCCAACGGGTCGCACTTCCTGGTGCTGGAAAACGTCGCCGGGGAAGACCTGCAAGCCCGGCTCGCCCGGACCGGCGCACTCCCTCCGGGGGCCGCCGTCGCGCTCGCCCTGCAAGCCGCCGAGGGGCTGCGGCAGGCCCACGACCGCGCCATCGTCCACCGCGACGTGAAGCCCGGTAACCTGTTCGTGTGCGACACCGGGGTTCTGAAAGTCCGCGGCATGGGCATGGCCCGCGCGCTGAACACGGAGGCCGACGACCTGACCAAATTGCTCGGCAACGGCGACACGGACTCGACTCAGGCCGACTACCTGGCCCCGGAGCAGGCCCTCGGCGACCCCGTCGATTTGCGGTGTGACGTGTACGGCCTGGGCGCGACCCTGTACGCCCTGCTCGGCGGCCGGCCGCCGTTCGCGGGGATGTTGACGCAAGTGCTCATCCAGCACCAAACCGCGGACGCGCCGGCCCTGACGACGTTCGCCCGCGGCGTGCCGGACGCGCTGAGCGGGGTCGTCGCCCGGATGACGGCCCGGGCCGCCGCCGACCGCCCGGCGACGATGGCCGAAGCGATCGCCCTGTTGACGCCGTTCGCGGACAAGCCGGCCCCGCCGCCGAAGCCGGTCAAGCCGGCGCTGCTGACGACGACCCCGCCGCCGGTGGCCAAGAAGAGCAGCCTGAGCCTCATCCCGCCGCCGAAACCGAAGCCGAAACCGAAACCCCGCGGGGACGGCCGCCAGATCGCCGTGCTGGCGATGCTCGCCGTCGTCGCCTTCTGCCTGTCCTCGATCGCCGTCCGCCTCGTCCTCACCCGCTGACGCCCCCGCCCGCCCGGCCGCGGAATCGGATTTTCTTCCGGCCTCCGGCAAGCTACAATGACCGTTGAAACGGACGCCGCCCGCCGGCGTCTCGTGGGTGTGCGTCCGCCCCGGGTGTTGTGGAGGTTGCGTCATGTCGTTGCTCGCGCCGATCGAACGGTCCGTCCGCAGTGCCCGCCGGCGACTCTTTCTGCAACTGCTCCTGAAGCGACTGCCGCTCGCCTGGTCGGTCGCGCTGGCCCTCGGGCTGGCCTGGGTCGTGGGCGAACCGGCGCTGGGGGACTTCGCCGGCTACCGCTGGCCGGTCCTCGGGGCGCTGCTCGGCGTGGCGACGGTCGCCGCCGTCTGGTCGGCCCGGCGTAGTACTCCGAGCGTCACGAACGCCGCGCTGGAAGTCGATTCGCGGTTCGAGTTGCGCGAGCGGCTGACGACGGCCGTCGGCCTGAGTGAGGCGGAGCGGACGACCCCCGCCGGCGTGGCCGTGCTGGCCGACGCGCTGGCCAAGGTCACGCCGCTCGCGGTTAAGGAGCGCTTCCCGGTGCGGCTGACGTGGCCGTCAGCGGCCGTGCCCGCGCTGGCCGGGCTGATCGCGCTGGCCACTTTTTACCCGCTCAACTTCCTGAGCGAGGCGGCCGCCGACGACGCGATCGCCGGCAAGAAGGCCGACGCCGCCGCGGCGGTGACGCCCGACCCGAAGGCCGCCGTGCCGTTCACCCAGCGGAACAAGCCGGCCGAGTTGGCCGTGCGGCCCGACAAGTCGAAGGAGTTGCAGGAACTCGAAGAACAGATCAACGAGTTGATCCGCAAGTACGACACGGACCCCAAGCGCGAGACCCCGGAGAAGCTCAAGGAGAAGATCACCGAGATGACGTCGCTGGAGCAGAAGGTCAAGAAGTTCAACGAGGAGAAGCGCGACCGGCTCGAAAAACTCGAACAGCAACTCCAGCAACTCGACCGCCTGAACAAGGACAAGGAGTTCCAGGACGGCCCGGCCAAGAAGCTCAACGAGGCGATGCAGAAGGGCGACCTGGGCAAGGCCAAGGAAGAAATCGACCAGCTCAAGAAGAAGCTCCAAGACGGCAAGTTGTCCGAGGAGGACAAGCAACTCCTGGCCAAGCAGTTCGACAAGATGAAGGAGCAACTCCAGCGGAACGACGCGGCCAAGCAGCGCGAGGAGAAGTTGCAGCAGATGCTCGACAAGGCCAAGAAGGAAGGCCGCGAGCAGGACGCCGAGAGCCTGGAGCGCGAGTTGAAGCAGGCCAAGGAGGACGGCCAGCAGTCCAAAGAGGCCGGGAAGGAACTGGCCGAGAAGTTGCAGAGGGCCAAGGACGCGCTCGACAAGGGGGACAACGAGGAGGCGGCCAAGCAACTCGAACAGGCCGCGAAGTCGCTGGACATCACCGAGGCCGACCTGAAGGACCTCGAAGACGCCGAGAGCTACCTGCAGCGCCTCAAAGACGACAAGAAGGCCGCGTGCAAGAAGTGCGAAGGCGAAGGCGACGGGGATTGCGACGGCGAGGGCGACGGTGAAGGCAAGGGGAAGGGCAAGGGCAAAGGGAAGAGCAAGAAGAACAACGGCGGCATCGGCGAGGGCGAGCGCGAGGAGAACAAGGACGCCAAGACGGCCAACGAGGACCAGCGGCTCAAGGGCATCTTCGACCCCCGCGGCAAGAAGACCTACGGCGGCAGCACGAAAGGCCCGGCGTTCAAGACGGCGACGACCGGCGAACTCGGCCCGGCGATCCAGTCGGCCGCGCAAGAAGCCCCGGCCGCGGCCGACAGCCAGCGGCTGCCCCGGGACGCGAAGCAGACGGTGAAAGAGTACTTCGAGAGCCTCGGCGGCCAGAACCCCGGCGGCAAGCAG
>JANYHV010000420.1 GCA_025362195.1 Fimbriiglobus sp.
CGGCGTCCGGTACTGCCTGTTCGTGGACATCCTGCGGCCGTCGCTGGTCCCGTGGCTGTTCAGCGCCGTCCTGACGGCGATCCGCCTGACCATCTCCCCCCTCCGCGCGATCTTCTACAAGCACTGGTCGTTCATCAAGTAACTGGTGGTGATGAAAAGAAATTGACCGCAGAGGGCACAGGAGGGCGCGGAGAAAGACATTCAGCCGTGCTAAAACCATTCGCTGACGGCGTGCAACTTCGGTGAAGAGCGAGTAGGGAAGACCCACTCGCATTTGGCCTTTCTCGGTTTTGGCCTTTCTCCGCGCCCTCTCGTGCCCTCTGCGGTGAAATGGCTTTCTGAGCCATTCTATGGCATCAGTACGTCACGGATTTCAGCCACCCCACGCCGATCAGTAGCGTCAGCAGCGTCACGGGGACGCCGACACGGCAGTAGTCGGCGAGGGTGATCGTCACCCCTTCTTTGCGGGCGTTCTCGACGACGATCAGGTTCGCCACGGACCCGAGCACCGTCAGGTTACCGGCCAGGGTGCTGGACATCGCCAGGGCCAGCCACGCCACCTCGTGGACACCGGTCGGCATGGCCGCGACGACCGGCTTGAACAGCAAGACGGCGGGCACGTTGCTGACGACGTTCGACAGTACCGCCGACGCGCCGCTCAGGGCACCGACGGGGTGGTTGCGGAAGACCGACCAGTCCTCGACGCCGACGCGGTGCAGGACGTGGACCTCGAAGGCGTGGACGACGACGAACAGCCCGGCGAACATCACCAGCAGCGGCCAATCGACCTCGCGGTACACCTTGGCCGGCGTGACCCGGTCGAGCAGCAGCACCCCGGCGGCGGCGAGCGCGACGGTCGCCATCGGCAACCCGGCGAAGAACCCGACGACGGCGGCGGCCGTGACCGCGACGCTCTTGACGAGGAGTGCCCGCTGCTTCCGGGGCAGGCGGCGCGGCGCGGCCCCGGCGTCCGGCTGCGGCATCGGTTTGGCGGTCAACGCCGTGCGGAAGACGAGCCACGTGACCGCGTACGCGACGGCCAGGCCGACCAGCGCGACGGGGGCGAGCTTGGCGGCGAAGCGGAGGTAACTGACGTGCGACAGCCCGCCGATGATCATGTTCTGTGGGTTGCCGGTCAGGGTCGCCACCGACCCGACGTTCGACGCCACCGCCAGGCCGATCAGGTGCGGCCGGGGGTCGGTGCCCATGTGCCGGGCGAGGTGCAAGACAAGCGGCGTGAGGGCGAGACACGCCACGTCGTTGACGAGCAGCGCGGACAGCACGGCCGCGAGGGCCATCGTCACCGCGAGCAGCCCCGCCGGCGTGCCGACGCGCGCCAGCACCCGGCCGGCGAGCAGGTCGAAGAAGCCGCCCCGCCGCAAGTACGCGACCACGACCATCATGCCGAGGAGCAGCCCGAGGGTGGCGAAGTCGATGGCGGCGACCGCCTGCTCGAAGGTCAGGAGACCGAACGCCGGCACGGCCGCGCCGCCGGCCAGGGCGATGCCCGGCCGGTCGGTCCGCAGCCCCGGCAAGCGGCTCACGGCCAACCCGGCGTAAGTCGCCGTGAACACGGCCGCCGTCGCCCAAAATGCCACCGACTCGGACACGCTCGCCTCCGGACTCAGTGCGCCTTGGACTTGCCCTGGATCGCGCGGCCGTTGACGAGGCTCGCCTCGACGACGCGGCCGCCGAACTCCATCGGCCGCGAGTCGCCCTCGGCCACGACCTCGTCGCCGACCTTGAGGCCGACTTGCCGCATCCCGCCGGGCTTCAGGTGGACGAAATCGCCGGTGTCGAGCACGACCCCGTTGGCCTCGCCGTGCTTGGCGTAGTTGAAGCGCGCGACGACCCCTCGGAAGCCCGCCACTCGCGGCGTCGGCCCGGTTTCCGGCACGCCGGTCAGGTGGTACACGGGGTGCGCGGCCGGCCCCTTGTCCGACGGCGGGGCCGGCTCGACGTTCAACTCGACCTCGGCCCCCTCGGCGACCGCGCCGGCCAGTTCCTCCCCCAGGTGCGGCGGGCAGACGACCTGCGCGACTTTCCCGCCGGCCTCCACGATCAACCCCTCCAGGCCGCCCTTGGGGCTGAAATTGTAGTTCCTCACCCGGCACTTCCAGGGCTTCCCGGGCTTGGGCGTCGAATCGTCCCGCTTCATCGGTTCTCCAGTAGGGGTCGGACTTCCGTCGTCTCGGGCACGAAGTCCGCGAACAGCACTCCGGCCTAAGTCGCAACGCCGTGGGTCAAAACGGGTCGCAGTCTTGAGCGATAGCAAGCGTCGTGCCGGCCGACCGGCGTAGCAAACACCTACAACACCCTCGGGTTCCCCAGTCCGTCCCGAGTCGAGGTTGCTATCCCGTGACGACACGCCACGCTACCATTCTGTGCTTCCTCCTGATTTTTGGCACCGCCGCGCGCAGTCGTGCCGCCGACGACAAGCCGGCGGCACGCACCGACCGCAAGGTGGAAGGCTGGACCGTCCGCGTCGATGACCGGCTGTTGGCCGGGCCGGACGCGCCGCTCGGCACCCGCTCGCTGCGCTTCCTTGAGGCGAAGTTGGCCGAC
>JANYHV010000427.1 GCA_025362195.1 Fimbriiglobus sp.
CGGCGTCCGCCGGGCCGGCTTCGCCTCGGATAGCGGCGATTTTACCCCCCTCGTCGCCGACCTGCCGACGGCCGCGGCGTCCCCGGTCCGCGGGGCCGTCTCCCCCCACCCCCGCGGCCAGAACGTCCTCTTCCAGGGCGGGTCGGTCCGGTTCACGACGGTCCCCACGGTCGGCGTCCACGGCGACGACATCTACCGCAACGACGCCGGCGTCGTCCGCGCCGGCCTCCGGTCCGAAGACGCCACCCTCGGCCGCCCCAACGACACGCCTTGACCTGCTGCGGAGATCGACATGACGGGTGACGAAATCGGCGTCGGGTCCGGCGGCTACCTGGTGATCGGCGTGCCCCGCGGCAGCGACCCGGACGCCCCATGCGGGATGGTCACCCACTGGTTCGAGACGAAGGACGCGGCCCTCGCGGCCGCGAAGCCGCTGGGCATGTCGCGCGACACAGTACCCACGAAGCTCAAGAAGAAGGGCCTCGACCGCGGCACGATCCTGAGCGAGTCGGTGTGGCTTTGGCAAGTTTTTAGAGTGGCATGTTGCGTCCGTCGGCTGACTGTGTTACCATGCAGTACGGCGGGTGGCATGGTAACGGGTTGCGACTCAGGGCGTGATTGGTCGTGTTCGTGCACCCGACAGAAAGTTTAGCGGCGGTGAGCGCCCTCGGGAGCCAGTCTCAGATGGAAGCGGGACAGCTCATCGTCTACTTCAACAACTGCCACAACCGCGATCACGTCGCGCTGTTCGGTAACGGTTCGTTCTTCGACCTGGCGACGACGGGGCGGCAGGGCTTACAGGCCCGCGACCTCCGGCCCGGCCAGCCTTGCGTAGTGGCCGAGTGGGCACCAGACAAGCGCATCGTGTTCGACTGGTATGCCTTCGGCTACGAAGCCTTACTGCAAGACGAACACGGTGCCCCTGACCGGGTGTTCTACGGCCGGCTTTTCGCGTCGGAGACGATGGCCAAGGAGGCAGCAGCGGCCTCGGCACGCTACGCCCCGCTGTTCCGGTCCACCGGCCACTTGAAGATCGGCTCGGTCTTCCGCAAGACAATTTTGCAGGAATTCATCCCGTCCGGGTTCCCCGGCGGTGAGATACTGCCGGGCAGCGACGGCCCGGTCGGCCAGGTGGGCGCGGGGTTCGGCGATCCCGCCGAGAACAAGCTCGTCGAGTCGGCGGCGGTGCGGGCGGTGGTCGCACACTATGTAGCGGGCGACTGGTCGGTTCGGTCGGTGGAGCGGGACAAGTGCGGGTTCGACCTAGAGTGCAAAAAGGGTGGCGTGGTCGAGCAGGTGGAGGTGAAGGGAGTCCGCGGGGCCGGGGTGTGCTTCGTGATCACGGCGGGCGAGGTCAAGCAGGCTCAGACGAACTCGAACTTCTTCCTAGTGGTCGTTACATCGGCACTCGCCGCGTTGCCGACGCTCACAAAGTTCTCGGGGGCGGAGTTTGTCCGGCGGTTTGACTTGGCGGCCATACAGTACAGAGCGGCTCTGAAGCCGTGAGCGCATAGCGACGATCCAGGCGACGCAGCCGACGGCGGGGGCGTGAAGTGGTCGCGTACGTTGGGGGCCCCGCCTCCGCGCTTAATTTGTACCGTTCGGCAGCGAAAGTTAATTCACAGAGGGGGCGTTATGCTCGGTCGGCTACTTGCCTTCGTAATCGGCTTATCGCTACTCTGCCTCGGGGCGCTGTTCGCCTTTGCGGCGTTAGCTGTGTTCGTTAAGCCTGGCCAAGACACAAGCCGCCTCCTGGCCATTCTGCCTGGCGTAATAGCTGCTGTGTGTGTCGTAGTCGGCATGAGACTGCTCCGCAAGTCGCTTAGTCGCCGTGACCGAGATGCGGACGACTCGGACTCCAGGCGTGGTGACGGTGACCGGGATACGGATGACTCATACCCTAGGCTGCGATACGTCAGCGTTGACAAGCGGGGACGTATCCATGTCGATGCTCAATCCCCCTCTGAGGCACGCTTTGCCGTTAAAGAGTTGCGAGTGTTGAAAAAGGCGTTCGCTGTTCAACGGAGGCAGTTTACCGTCCGACAGCAAGCTATCCGGGCGCAGTACACCGGAGTGGTTCGAAAGCGCGGCTCAATGTTCCATGGGGGCGGCGGGTTCGGCAAAGTAGTCCGGGGGTTCCAGCGGGCGTCACGGGACACGAGCCGATCTCAATTGGCGAACGCCCTTGAGCCGCTAGAGCAGCAAAAGCAACGTGTAGAATCCGTGCTGTTCACTATCGACGGGCTGATCGCCGAGACGGAGGCATACGCATTGGGTGGGTAGACCCTTTACGCCGGACCGGATGCCGCAGCCGACCAGGGCGACCGCTATGATTGCTGGACAAGCCCCCCGAAGTCCCGTCATGCCGCTGACCCTCGCCATCGACGCGCCCGATCACGACCACGCCCCGCCCATGTGCAGCGCGGCCGCGTGCCCGACCCGCATCACGTGCGGCAGCCGTGACGGGTACGCGATCTGGGCCGCCTCGGCCGCGGCGTCGAACGTGTCGGCCAGGAAGTAGTCGCCCGACTCCGGCTCGACGGCGACGAACCGGCCGGCGTGCTGGTCCTCCAAGTTGGCCCGCAGCCGCTCGTCGTAGATCAGTCTCGCCCTCTCGGCGTTAGCCCGCGTCCGCTCGGATATCATGGTCGCCTCCTGGGAATGCCGTTAGTGTACTATTCCCCTGGGGCGTCACCCCAGGATGTCTTCGACGAGCCGGGCGGTCACCTCGTGGGTCAGGGCGAAGCCGATCGCCTCGCGGGGGGTGCCGGCGTCGCGGTCGGCCTGGTAGCGGTTGACGCTCGCGGTGCCGTTGCCGTCCAGTTGCACCTCGTAGTAGCGGCGGACGCCCCCGGACACGGCCGGGTCCGCGCTGCGGAGGACGGCGGCGTCCCGGGTGGTATCGACCTCGATCACCTTCAAGTCTTCGAGCAGCCCGCGGACCCGCCCGGCGACCCCGGCGGCCCACGCCCCGACGCTCTCGACCGGCGGCCCGGCGACGGTGACCCCGCGGTAGACGCCGGCGATGGTGTCGAAGCGCTCGGCGTCCAGGGTGACGGCCGCGCCGCCGGCGGTGGTGAGGGCGTGCGGGCCGGGGGCGGCCGGGAGTTCGCTAAGCCTTTGCAGCAGGGTTTCGGCGGGGGTCATGCTCGGCTCCGATCGGGTGGTGCGTGTGGTCCGTGCCGTCGAAGCTGAGGACCGTCGCCTTGTCGTCGGCGACGGTCTCCAGGTGGACCGGCCGGCCCCAGAGGAAGTATAAGTTCGCCAGCGTATCCTTCGCCTCGCCGCGGTTCAGTTCAACCCCCTGGTACTCGTGCCGCAAGAGCAGTTCGCCGCGGTTCCGGTGGTTGCCGTTGACGACCGTGATCCACGGCTTGCCGAAGTTCGTCAGACTCGCC
>JANYHV010000435.1 GCA_025362195.1 Fimbriiglobus sp.
GTCGTGAACACGTAGGCGATCCCCGCGCGGACCTCCATGCCGTCGAGCGCCCCGAGGAACACCGACTGGTCCTCCGGCGAGTCCGACCGGCCGCGGTCCCGCAGGGCCAGGTCGAGGTCGTCGAAGAAGACGACGCCGGGCTTGGGCAGCGCGAACAGCTCCTTGATCTCCTGGGCGGGGTCGCGTGAAGTCCGGGCGGAGCGGTAGTCGTCCGGGGTCACGGCCTTCGCGGCCAGATTGTTGGCGGCGCACTGCTCGCGGATCCACCGGCACGCCGAGGTCTTGCCGTTGCCGGGCGGGCCGGTCAACAGCAGGCCGCGCTTGGGCCGGCCGCCGTACGACTTGATCAGGTTGAGGTTCTTCGCCTGCAGGTAATCGACGGTATTCCGGCGGACCGCGGCGAGGGTGTCGTCCGGCAGCACGGGCGGCTCGCCGGCGGGGTGGCGGACCTTGTGGCACTTCACGGCCCATCGGAACAGCTTGAAGTAGTCGGCCCGGGACACGGCGTAGAAGCGGTACCCGGCGAACGGCAAGTTGTCGTGCGCGACCGCCTCGACGTGGGCGAACTTGACGCCGTTGTTGGCGCGGAAGGCCCGCACCCCGAAGGCGACGCCCGGCCACGTCTTGCGCGAGGTGCCGGCCCAGTCGCGCATGAGCACGCCGCCGACGGGGTACAGCGCCCCGCGGACGGAGTTCGTGAGCAGCGGCAGCGCGTACTCCGACAGGTCGATGGCGATGGGGTCGATCAGCCCGACGGCCTCGGCCGCCCGCTTGAGCAGGGCCAGGTGGTCGCGGGTGTAGGTTTCGAGTGGTGTCATGCGGCAACGGACACGGCAAGAGTGTCGGGGTTCGGCAGGTAAAAAGAATTTCAACAAAACTTCAGAACTGGCCTTGAAGCCGATTACGCTGCCTGTAGCATTCTCACATGTTTGCATGTGTGAATACTGTTCAATTCCCCGACGGAGAACGAGTGATGTTGCGACAGCTTGTGATGTTCTTGATGGTGGCGTGTGGGATTCTGGTGACCCAGATGTCGGCGACCGCGCAACAACCTGGTCCGGGGAATCAGTTGCCCACGTTCGCCGCCCAAGTGGCGGTGCCGGTTGCCAACGGTGCCAATCGGTGGGATGTCACTCTCGGCGGCTCGTTTACGAACTTGTCGGCCACGCTGAAAGTCGCGTTTTCAGCTCGTTCCTTCAATACTGTCACCAGTCAGGTAGTAAACACTTACTCAGCGCTCACAATTGTGGAGGGCCCGGCCGGTATGGGTGAACAGACGGGCATTGTGAGGCCCGCAGCCGCCATGCAAAACGGCACGTTTACCGGTTTCGTGAGCCTTTCCGACTACACCCCCGGCCCGAATCTTCGTTACCAGATGCGCATCGAGTTTTACAGTAACAACGGCGCGCTTATCAACGTTTACAAAGACGCTAACAAAAATGAGTGGATTGCGATCCCGACCAAATAACCCCTCCCCACTACTTCGCCCTTCTCTAGAAGAAAGTGTGGTGCATTATGACAACCCGCTCCTCCCGCCCCGGCGTGTCCCTGATCGAAGTGATCGTGGCGATGGCCATCGTAGCGATCCTGATCGGCTTACTGCTACCTGCAATCCAAAGCGTCCGACGCACGGCGGTGCGCCTACAGTCCTGCAATAACTTGAAGCAGATCGGCCTCGCATTCCAGCAACACGACGCAACCAAGGGACGGTTGCCTGGTATGGACAATGCACTTGTCGTACGCACGTACGACTTGCGGTTGGCCGCAGCAGGCTTACCCGACCCAGACGCGGACATCGGCCCACTCCTGGCACTGATTCCGTTCATTGAGGGCGAGCCTCAGTCCGTCACGCACATGGATTATGGCATCCGCAAGGTCTTCGTCAGCCCAGGCGACCCGACGTTAAACTCGGCGGAACCGCCATTGTCCACCCCGGCCAGCTACGGGGTCAACGTGGCGGCACTTGAGACGAAGCCGAACCTGACCAGCGGCTTCCCGGACGGCCTAACCAATACGATCGCGGCAACTGAACGTTACTTTCACAGTTTCATGAGACAGCCTACTCGTGACCCTTCGTTGCTGTCACTGAGTCTGTCTTGTTCTTACAGCAGCATTTCCCCGGACCCCGACGCGCAGGGGAACGCTGCGCACGGTCGGCGTGCGTCGTTCGCCGACCGCGGGTATTACGGCGAGGTCGTGCCGGTCACCTACAACGGCCCGAACGGCCCGGTGACGCGGCCGTCGGTGCCGGGGCAGACGTTCCAGGTCCAGCCGAAGTTGCAGTCGGCGTGGAGCGGCGTCCCGCAGACGCCGTTCGCCGCCGGCCTGCCGACGCTCCTGTTCGACGGCAGCGTCCGCACGCTGAGCCCGGGAATCGACGCCGCCGTCTTCTGGGGGGCCGTCACCCGCGACAAGGGCGAAGTCCTCACCGACTGGTGACCCACTTCGACCGCGAACTCTCGCAAGCAGAAATGACTTGACGCGGGTCGCGGTCCTGTTCTACTGGCACGCGTCCTGAGAACTTCTCCCTCGAAGGAGTTGCCGTGCTGACCCAACTTTGGACGGTGCTGATCGTGGCGTGGACTGCCGTCGTCAACCCGGATGTCGCAGCGGTGCCGCCGGCCCCGAATCCGGCGTTCTCGGCCGTGGTCCTGCAGCCCAATCTCGACGCGGAAAAGAACCAGTTCGCCTGCTTCGTGTGCGGCAATTTTCAGGACGTACCGACCCAACTGCAGTTGAAAATCTTCCTCCGCCTGTCCGACCCGGCCAAGCCGAAGAACGCGATTGTCTCCCCGGCGTTCGTCTGCGTTCAGACCTCGACCATCATCGCCCCGGCCTGCACGACTTGATGTCGGGTTTCAGATTCTTAGGACCAACAAGGCAACGAAGAACACCTTTCTCTTCACTGCACCTACCATTGTGGAGCAACTCGGTGGCGGAGGCCCGAATGGCCAACAACTAGGGATTGTCAGAACACCAGCCAACTTAGCTAACGGGTCGTACACCGGCGACATAACATTGCCCACGCATACACCGCTCACAGACACATACGAAATGCGCATCAGCTACTATATCAACGGTCGTTTTCACAAGTACTATCTCGACGCGGCTGGTAAGGATTGGATCCCCGTCCCGTGACGCTATTCTCGGTTCCGTCCGCACTCTCCCGGAAGAAAGGTGTCCCATGGCTTCGCGTTCCCCCCGCCCCGGCGTGTCGTTGATCGAAGTGATCGTGGCGGTCGCCATCGTGGCGATCCTCATCGGCCTGTTGTTGCCCGCGATCCAGGCCGTGCGGACCACGGCGTCGCGGATGCAGTCGTGCAACAAGTTGAAGCAGTTTGGCGTGGCGCTGCACCAGCACAACGATGTCAAGGGGCGTCTGCCCGGTGTGAACAACGCCGCCGTACTAACCTTTTACGCTCCCCACCTGGCGGCGATCGGTGCCCCGGATCCGAACGCCGACATCCCGCCGCTGCAAGAATTGATTCCATACCTTGATGGCGAGACGATCGTCCCGAATGGTATGTACATGGGGGTCCGCAAAGTCTTTCTAAGCCCGGCGGACCCGACTCTGAACCAGGCTGAACCGAACTCCATGGACCATGAGGCGGCCAGCTACGGTCTGAATATGACTGCACTCGAGACACGCCCGAATCTCGGGAGCGAATTCCCAGACGGGCTGACGAATACGATCGCAGCGACCGAGCGCTACTTTCTGAGCTTCAAGAGTAGCACGTCGCTTGAACCTGGCTCTCGCCGCATCGACTGCCTGACGACGTACAACCAGGTGGATACGGATCCGACCGGCAGAGGCAGTTCGCAACGGCGGGCGTCGTTCGCTGACCGTGGGAATTACGGCGAGGTCGTCCCGATCACCTATAACGGCCCCAACGGCCCGGTGACGCGGCCGTCGGTGCCGGGGCAGACGTTCCAGGTGCGGCCGAAGTTGGAGTCGGCGTGGAGCGGGGTCCCGCAGACGCCGTTCGCCGCCGGCCTGCCGACGCTCCTGTTCGACGGCAGCGTGCGGACGCTGAGCCCGGGAATCGACGCCGCCGTCTTCTGGGGGGCCGTCACCCGCGACAAGGGCGAAGTCCTCACCGACTGGTGACCCACTTCGACCGCGAACTCTCGCAAGCAGAAATGACTTTACGCGGGTCGCCGTCGTGTTCTACTGGCACGGGTCCCGAGTACCTCTCTCCCTCGAAGGACTTGCCATGACGACCCGAAGCCTCTGGATGTTCTTAGCGGCGACCTGCTTCCATCTCGCGCACCCTGCAGCGGTCGTTGCGCAACTCCGGTTCACCGCGACACCGACAAAGGCCAACCAGAATCCCAACACGAAGCAGTTCGACATCGGCGTGTCGGGAACGTTTGAGGGGGTCGCGTGCCCACTCCAGGTCAAGTTCGTCATCCGTCAAACGGATTCGGCGACAGGGGCAATCTCCGTCGAGTACCCTGCACCGCTCATTGTGCCAATCCGGGAACAACGCTTTGGACCTGGCAACCCAGGCCTTATGCTCCCGAACGCTGGCAGCGCGTTCACCTTATTCGCGGAGTGGATTCAGTGGCGACTCGATTACCAGCGGATCGTTGCGGACCTAAGCGCTTGGGTGGTGGCAGCCGCCGGCAGGGGGCCGCAGGAAGGGGTCAGGCGAAACGCCAACCGCCCCTGGATCGGGGACTACTCGGGCTTCGGGGCAATTCCCACCTACGATACGACCAAGTTCCGCTACGAAATGAGGGTCGAGTTCTGGAGCAACGACAACTACATGGGTCCGTACAAGGACCCGGCAGGCAATGAGTGGGTTGCCATCCCCAAGTGAACGGCCGGCGACTCGTCGGCGGGCCAGAACCGCAGGTTGCGCCTAAACTGCAGGTGTGTCACCCCACTTCCCGTCAGGCGGCCGCCATGCCCCGGTTCGACTACTCCGTGCTCGAGGCCGCGCCCAAAGTCCCCGGCAAGCCGCGGCACAAGACCCGCGTCGTCGTCGTCGGCGGGGTCGCCATCGGCGGGGACAACCCCATCCGCGTCCAGTCGATGACCACCACCGACACCTTCGACGTGGCCGGGACCGTCAAGCAAATTCACTTGCTCGAAGAGGCCGGGTGCGAACTGGTGCGGGTGACCGTGCCCAAGCCCGAGGACGCCGGGGCGCTCGGCGA
>JANYHV010000461.1 GCA_025362195.1 Fimbriiglobus sp.
AACGGTGGGCTACCTCGCCGTCACCCGCGTGCTGCTGTTCGTCACGCCGGTCGTGTTGCTGGCGTACCTCGGGCTGGTCGGACTGACGGTCGAGGTGATGCGCCGCTCGGCCGTCGGCTTCGTGCCGAACCAGGACAAGGGCTACCTGATCGTCAACCTGCAACTGCCCGACTCGGCGTCGCTGATCCGCACCGACCGCGTGTTACGGACGGTGGACGAGTTCGCCCGCGCGCTGCCCGGGGTCACGCACACCATCGCCGTCGCCGGCCAGTCGCAACTCCTGGGGGCGAACGCGCCGAACCTGGGCACCGTGTACGTCATGCTCGACGGCTTCGAGAACCGGCACGACCCGGACCTGTTCTCCGCCGCCATCGGGGCCGAGTTGCAGCGGGTCTGCCAGGCGAACATCTCGGACGCCGTCGTCACCGTGTTCGGGGCACCGCCGATCGACGGCCTCGGCGCGACCGGCGGCATCAAGTTGATCGTGCAGAACCGGGGCGAACCGGACTCGCAGTTCTTGCAGGCGACGACCGAGCGCATCGTCGAGGACGCGCAAGCCCACCCCGAGTTGCGCGGCGTCTTCACCGGCTACCGCGCGGACACGCCGTGGCTCGAACTGCGGCTGAACCGCGAGCAGGCCGAGGCGACAGGGGTGCCGGTGGCCAACATCATCAACAGCCTGCAAGTCGAGTTCGGGTCGTACTACGTCAACGAGTTCAACCGCTTCGGCCGCACCTGGCAGGTCAACATCCAGGCCGACCAGCGCTTCCGCAACGACCTGTCCGACCCGCGCAAGATCACCGTCCGCACCCGCAAGGGCGAGATGGTGCCGCTGGGCGGGTTCCTGGCCGTCGTCGAGACGACCGGCCCGGTCATGGTGACGCGGTACAACCTCTACCCCGCCGCCGCCGTGACCGCCGACCCCGCACCGGGCGTGAGCACCGGCCAGGCCATCGCCACGCTGGAGAAGGTCGCGCGGGCGTCGCTCCCGCCGGACGCGCGGGTCGAGTGGACCGAGTCGGCGTTCCTGCAAAACGAGACCGGCAACACGGCGCTGTACACGCTGTTACTGTCCGTCGTCCTGGTCTTCCTGGTGCTGGCGGCGCAGTACGAGAGTTGGGCGTTGCCGCTGGCGGTCATCCTCGTCGTGCCGATGTGCCTGCTGTGCGCCGCGCTCGGGGTGTTGGTGATGGGGCAGGACGTGAACGTCTTCACCCAGGTCGGCTTCGTCGTGCTGATCGGCCTGGCGTCGAAGAACGCGATTCTGATCGTCGAGTACGCCCGCGCCCAGCACATGACGGGCGTCGGCATCCGCGAGGCGACCATCCGCGCCTGCCGGTTGCGGCTGCGGCCCATCGCCATGACCTCGATCGCGTTCATTCTCGGCGTCACGCCGCTGCTGACGGCGCAAGGGGCGGGGGCGGAGATGCGGCAACTACTCGGCACGGCCGTCTTCGCGGGGATGCTCGGGGTCACGCTGTTCGGCGTGTTCCTGACCCCCGTCTTCTTCTTCTCGATTCAGTGGGTCGTCGATAAGTTGCGCGGCTCGTGGGCGTCCGACGAGACGCCGGGAATGGGGGTCTGAGTCAACGCCTCGGCCTCCGTCTGGGCCAGGATTTTGTTCAACAGCGCCTCGACCTCCGAGTCCAGCCCGGTCGCGGTCGTGGCCTGTCGCTTCGGCGTCGGTTTGGCGGCCGGCGCGGCGCGGCGATTGCGAAAGTACGCGGCGACGGCTTCCATCGAGGCGAACGCGCCGAAGCTCAAGCCGCCCAACAGCAGCGGCATTCGCACCTTCATTTTGGCCGACGGCAGCTCACCGGTCCCGCCGGTTTGAAGTACCTGCGCGTCGGCGAAAGTGCCGGCAAACGTCGCCAGGCCGTAGCCGATGGCGGCGGACAGCAGGCTCACGGGGAGGCCGGTCTTGAGCACTTTGACGAAGAACGGACGCATGAGGGACGACTCGCCCAATGGGGACGCTGACCCGGGGTGAAGCCGGGAACAAATCTCGCGTCGAATCATAGAACGAGAAATGCCAGAGTGCCGCGGTCCGCGCCGCTTCCTGCCCCGAGAAAGCCCAACCGTGAGTGTCCCGACCACCATCGCCGTGTCCGCGTCCGCATCGACCGCGGCGTGCGTCGAGGCCGCGTGCGCGCGCATTCACGCCGCCGGCTACGAAACCCGGACGTTTGAGGCCGACGGGCGTGGCGGCCCGGCCCTGGAGGAGTTCGTCCGGGCCGGCCACGCTCTCGGCGTGTTGGACCTGACGACGGCCGAACTGGCGGTCGAACTGCTTCATTCCGCGGCCCGCGGGTCGAACCGGCTCACCGCCGCGAGTCTGGCGGGCGTGCCGCAAGTGATCTCTCTGGGCGGCCTGGACGCGGTCGCCTACGGCCCGGTGGAGACGGTCCCGACGCGCTTCCGGTCCCCCCGCTTGCACCCCACTGGCCCGGCCGTGACGATGATGCGGACGACGCCCGAGGAGAACGACCGGCTCGGCCAGGAGATCGCCATGAAGGCGTGCGCCGCCCGCGGGCCGACGGCGATTGTCGTTCCCTTGCGGGGCGTCTCGACGCTGGACACGGACGGCGGGCCGCACTGGTGGCCGGAGGCGGATGCGGCGCTGTTCCAGAGCCTGCGCAACTGGGTCTACGGGGTCGAGTTGATCGAACTCGACCTGCACGTCAACGACCCCGCGTTCGGCCGGGCGTGTGCCGAGACACTTTTGCGGCTGCTCCGCGTCACAAATGTGTCACAATCGACGTCCGACGCTTAATTTTCGGCCGGCGAACTTCGTCTACACAGTGCGGTCGCCCGTTCCCGTTTCTCCCGAGGGTCTCCCATGCGTTGGCGTAAACTCCTGTGGCTCGCTCCGGTCGTCGCCTGCGGCGGCGTCGCGGTGGCCGTAATCCAACCGCCCCCCAGTGGCCCGAAGGCCGCGGCACCCATCGAAGGGAAGGGCGAGATGAAGCCCGCGACGAAGCTACCGATTACTCAGGTCGTCCTGTTCAACTCCGGCGTCGGCTTCTTCTCCCGGTCCGGCGAGGTCGAGGGCAACGCCCGCGTCGATCTGACCTTCCCCGAGACGGACATCAACGACCTGCTCAAGTCGATGACCCTGCAAGACCTCGACAAGGGCCGCATCGACTCGGTGTCGTACGACTCGCGCGAACCGGTCGCCCGCACCCTGGCGAGCTTCGCGGTCAACCTGAGCAACAACCCGACGATGGCCCAAATCCTCACGCAGGCCCGCGGGGAAAAGGTCGAAGTGTCGCTGCCGCCGTCGGCCGGGGCGCAACCGGTGACCGTCACCGGCACGATCATGAGCCTGGAAAAGCAGAAAATCCCGGCCGGTAAGGACGCGGTCATCGAAGTCGAAGTGCTGAACCTGCTGACCGCCGAGGGGCTGCGGGCGGTCAAGCTGAACGAGGTGCTGCGGATCAAGTTCACCAACCCGCAGCTCGAAGCCGAGTTGAAGCGGGCGCTCGACGTGCTGGCCCTGTCGCACGACACGCAGAAGAAGTCGGTGTCGTTGAACTTCGCCGGCGAGGGCAAGCGGCGCGTGAAGGTCAGCTACGTCGTCGAAGCCCCGGTCTGGAAGACCTCGTACCGTCTCGTCCTGGACAAGGACGGCGCGCCGTTCTTGCAGGGCTGGGCGATGGTCGAAAACCCGACCGACGAGGACTGGGGCAGCGTCAAGATGGCGCTGGTGAGCGGCCGGCCGATCTCGTTCAAGATGGACCTGTACAACCCGCTGTACGTCCCCCGGCCGACCGTCGAGCCGGAACTGTTCGCGTCGCTCCGCCCGCCGACCTATTCGGGCGGCTTCGGCAAGGACAAGGCCGGCATGGCGATGGACGGACAACCTGGCATGCCGGCGGTCATGTTGGCCCCCGCGCCGGCAGCAGCTCCGCTCGCCAGGGGGGGAGCCCGCGCCAAGTTGTCGGACGCGGCACCGGGCGAGGCGCTGGAAATGAAGCAGCACGCCCAAAATCTCGGCCGCGAACTCTCGCAGCGCATGGACATGAGCGGCGTCTCGTCGTCGGCGACGGCGAGCCAGTTGGGGGACTTTTACCAGTACCTCATCGAGTTCCCCGTCAGCCTCGCCCGGCAGAAATCGGCCTTACTCCCCATCGTCAACAAGTCGATCGAGGGCACGCGGGTCAGCATCTACAACCAGGCCGTCCAGCCGAAGCACCCGCTGCTCGGGTTGAAGTTCAAGAACACGACCGGCGGGCACCTGTCGCAAGGCCCCGTCACCGTCTTCGAGGGCAGCACCTACGCCGGGGACGCCCGCGTCCTGGACATCCAGCCGAACGAAGAGCGGTTGATCGCCTACGCCATCGACCTCGGCACCGAAGTCATCCCCCAGTACGGCCCCGGGAGCAGTGCCATCACGTCGGTCAAGGCCCAGAAGGGGATCATTACTACGGTCCGCAAGTTCCGCGAAGTCCGCGACTACAAGATCACCAACCGCTCGACGACCGACCGCGTGCTGCTGATCGAGCACCCGAACCGGACCAACCAGGGGTACAAGGTCGTCGAGACGGCCAAGCCGACCGAGGAGACGGCCGAACTGTTCCGCTTCCAGACGCCGGTCACCGCCGGCAAGTCGGCCGAGTTCAAGGTCACCGAGGAGCGGAACCTGTCCGAGACGATCCAGCTCAGCAACCAGCCGGACGACCGCATCCTGTACTTCATCGCCCTGAACGAGGTCAGCCCCGCGCTCAAGGCGAAGCTCAAGGAGGCCCTGACGGTCAAGGCGAAGTGGGACGCCGTGCGGACCAACTTGCAGCAGGTTTCGGCCGCGCTGCAAGCGATCACGGTCGATCAAGACCGCATCCGCAAGAACCTCAAGGAGACGCCGAAGGAAGCCCCGGTGTTCGACACCTGGCTCAAGAAGCTGTCCGACCAGGAGAAGGAAATCGACTCCCTGACAGCGAAGCAGAAGCAACTCCTCGCCGACGAGGCGACCACCCGCCAAGCCTACGAGGCGTTCCTGGGTAACATCACCGAGTAGCATCCAAGGCGAGCCAGGAGCGTCAGCGACTGGAGGTCGAAATACCTCCAGTCGCTG
>JANYHV010000328.1 GCA_025362195.1 Fimbriiglobus sp.
CAGGCGAGCGCCCGCGACCGAACGGTCACGGCATGTCGAACACCTCGCCCCCGGCACGGGTAGCCAGTGCGGGGAGGATCGAGTCGGCGGAGTAGGTCAGGAACCGCACCGAGCCGTCGCAGAAGGCGAAGTTCGCGCCACACGGGTGGAGGCTCCAGTATTGAAACGCGGAGCACGGATCCTCCACCCGCCGCCCGGCGAACGCGAACGGCCCAAGGCCGCATGGACGGTAATCGGACTCGAAGGCCGTATTCGGGTCTCGCACGCCAATGACCGAGTCGAGCGACCCCGCCCCGTCCTGCCCGACCGAGGCGTACAGCCAGCCGAAACGCAAGTCGGCGCTCGGCGGCCTTTCCCCGAACAGGAGCGTCGATGACGTGCCGTCCCGAACCAGCTCAAGGCGGGTCTTGGAGTTCGCGTAGACGACACCGTCCCGCAGTTTAGTTCTCGAGCCGGAGTTGGCAAAGTAGGACGAGTGGGTCACGTGCCAAGTTTGGCCTTTAGCCCGGACCGTCCAGGCCGTTTGGGTCCGCCAGTCGGCGGGGCAGGCGAACACCGGAACCAAACGATCCATGCCGGAATGCGGCGGCGACGCCTTGAACGCGTTGGGAGCGCGGGCGTAATCCGCCTGGGCGGCGGCGAAGGCCGCGTCTTGCTCCAAGTAAGGACCGATGAGAGTCCGCCATTGCAGGTATGGCAGACTGCTGCCGCCGGTGCGGAACGCGGCGGGCAGGGCACCCGCGGTGTCGTGGTACTGGTGGCACGCGAGCGAGGCCTGCTTGAGGTTGTTGCGACACCGCAGGGAGTCGGCCGCGTGGCGGACTTTTTGAACCGCGGGGAGTAACAATCCCACAAGGAGTGACATGATGCCGATGACGACGATGAGCTCGATCAGCGTGTAACCTGAACGGTGTGCCACGGCTGCTCCTTAGAAGAACTGCAACACGTTAAGAAGCCGACCGCCGCCGGGACTTCCGTGCGGCTGCCACGAGGGCAAGCCCCGCGACGGCCAAGATGGAGGCCCCGACGTAGTACGGCCAGCGAGGGGCAAGGCGATCAGGGACGGGCGGGTTCGCGTCGGACTGGGCAGCCCGGAACTCGTGCGCCTCCAAGGCCATTTTCCCGGCGGTGTAAGTCCGGTCGAGTTTGCCCCCCCTCCAGGTCGGGTAGTCCTTCGACAGCGTTATCTCGGGGAGGGCAACGGGCTGGCTGTTGTCCAGGGAGAGCCCGGCCAGCGTGAAGGTCTCGTCCGGAACCGGCGTATCGAAGTCGGCGAGGAGTACACTGAGCTTCTCGTCGAGAATCGTTTCGCCATTTTGAGTGCGGGTGTAGTGAACGGAGGACGGGAACCACAGGCCCAGCTTATCGAGTTTGCGGTAGTCGATCTCAGACCGCTGCTTGAAATCAACCCCCTCCACGGCGTCTTCGATCACGACCGGGTTCATGCCCAGGTCGGGCCGGAACCAACACGTCCTGGTGAGCCTGACCTCACCCTTGGCTGCCGACGTGAGGGTCAGACAGGGAAACCCGTTGAGGGCTTTGACTTCGGCGGCTGTGGCCGCCCTTTGTCCGAGGACGTCAATCGTGTCCGAATACGGCTTCTTCGCATACCCGTCGAGGGCGTCCTGCAGCAATCCCAGGCCCCGCCAGTCGATCCTCCATTCGTCGGAACCGTCGAATGCGGCGTCGATGCGTATAAAGTTGACCATAGAGAGGCTCCCCCCCCCCGCCCGCGTTCGTACGGCGTAGCCAGCGCGTTCGCAGTTGCGGCACACAATCTCCCTCCAACCGACACCGTCCGAGTCGAACGAACTCGACTTCTTGACGACATCGGTTCGCAGGAGACCTTTCTTCGACCAAACGGAGATCTCCGTCGATTGGACGGCCGGGTTCCCGGCAGACTTTATAGAAGTAGACCTCGTCAGTAGAAGGTGGTACTGGGACGGCAGAGACCGCCGACTAGCTAACGCTTTGGTTATAATAGATTCTTTATTTTCTTGAGATGACGCCGTCATCGATAGGATAACGAAAAGGGCGACCGCGACAATATATTTCATAAGTTTGGCCCCAAGCAGAAGAAACGCTGCCTCGACCCACGATGAATCAAGGTTTGCTGTCGCAGCGGCAAATAGAGCCGGGACAGCCGCCGCAAAACGACGTGCCCGTAGTCTTACTGTATGGTTGCCTGAATGATGCAAGCTTCACTTGTCGTCTTGAGGGTCGCCTGGGTATCGAAAGGATTTGAAAATGTACAAACAGGCGCGCCTTGATTGTCGATCCCTGGTACGCACGTTGCTTTTCTAGCGCAGGGACCTGTAACGGTCCTGGTCCAAATGTTCCCACTCGTCGAAACGTACTTCTCCTTGAGGTCGATGCACAGGGTCCCGAGGCCCGCCGGTGCCGCTGGATTGTTTACATTGACGCACGCGAAATCGCCGGAATAAAACGAGACCTCGACGATCTGGTACGAAACACTTCTTTGGCCATCGCCGCAGCCCCAAGTAGGGTTCAATGCTTGAATGTTAAAGATGCTCGGCGTGCACGGGACCGGAATGAAAGGCGACTTACACTTGACGTTCTTCACAACCTGCGACCCCGAGGGGTCGCAGGGGGGCGTGGCGGCGGAGTCGATGGCCGAAAGGAAACCACGCCGACTGCAAAAACCGCGAAAACCCCGGCCCGCGCCAAAACACGAATGGACATGTCTAACCCCCGTTAAATGAAGAATCCTGTGAAACCCTAACCCAGACGCGGACTTCTGGCTCATCGGCCTGATCCGTGTAAGCAACAAGCATCAACTGTCCCGACCCCAACCCACGACGGCAGGGTCAAAATCGACTTACACTACGCGACCACCGGGCTGGACCGAGGCACTTAAGCTTTTGTGGTTAGTCGCCGCGTGGGTGATCCGGAAATCCCGCCCGGACTTCGAGACGTAGGCTACCGCTGCTTGCCTCTTCGTCGTGCTCAACTCTACGACTTCCTGATCAGGATCGACAGCCCCGTGGACTGAAGCTACCAACCGCGCCCGGACTTCACCGGTATTGCCTTGTTGAGCGTCGGCGTAAGTGAAGTAGAGAGATTCGCTGGTGTTACCACGCTTACCACGCAGAGTCCAAGTCACGGAGAGTTCGGCTTCGGAGCCTGCCGGGATGACGGCCGGCGAGATGACGGCTTCGGAGCAGGAACACCCCTTACTGATCGGCCCGGTCGCCACAGCGAAAGGATAGGAGTTCTTGACTCGAAATGTCGCCACAACTACACTATCCCTCGATAACTCGCCGAAATCGACGACACCGGGAGTTATAGTGACCGCCCGGCGTGAATGGCACATCCCCATACGCGCCGGCGCGGATTAGTAGCCCCGCCACAGTTAGTAATGTCAGCCCGGCAATGAGTAGCCCGACCCTCATAATAGCCTCCGCGTCGCCGGACATCCGCTCGAATGGCGAAATAATAACCGATGAGCGGCTGCACGCAATCGAATTCTCGGCTGTAAATCGAATGTTAATCATGCGACAATTGGGGTCGATCGAGCGGAACTCACCGCACACACCCGAATAGGTCCGACACACTTAGCACAAGGGCGTCCCGCCGGGTGTACGACGCGAAAATGCTTCTATTTCTAGCGTTCCTCGGCGTTAGCGCGGCCCACGACTTCCGTGCACCAAAAGCTCCAGCCCCCGAATGTCGCCCGCCGAACGTCGCTTGCCTTATTTCGGGCCGAGTCCGTCGAGGAAGTCGAGGACTGCGGCGTTGAAGGCGTCGGGGGTTTCGAGGTTGCTCAGGTGCCCTG
>JANYHV010000097.1 GCA_025362195.1 Fimbriiglobus sp.
ATGCTCCCCGCCGACGGGTGGGACACGCTGGCGAAGCACGACGCCATCCTGTTCGGGGCGGTCGGCAACCCGGCGGTCGTGTCCGACAAGATCACCGTCCACGAACTTCTGCTGCCGATGCGGCGGAAGTTCGACCAGTACGTCAACCTGCGGCCGGCGTACCTGTTCGCGGGGGTCGATTGCCCGCTCGTCGGCCAGGCGGCGGGGGCCATCGACATGCTGGTCTACCGCGAGAACACCGAGGGCGAGTACGCCCCCGTCGGCGGCCACCTGTACCCCGGCACCCCCGACGAGATCGCCGTGCAGACCGGCGTCTTCACCCGCCGCGGCTGCGAGCGCATCCTGCGCGCGGCCTTCGAGGCGGCGATGAAGCGCCCCCGCCGCAAGCTGACGAGCATCACCAAGTCGAACGCGCAGATTTACGGCATGGGCTTGTGGGACGACGCCTACTTCGCCGTGCGCAAGGAGTACCCGCAGGTCGAGTCTTCGACGCTGCTCGTGGACGCCGCCGCGATGGACTTCGTCCGCAAGCCGCAGTCGTTCGACGTGGTCGTGGCGAGCAACCTCTTCGGCGACATCCTGACCGACTTAAGCGCGGCCGTGACCGGCAGTATCGGCCTGGCATCGAGCGCGAACATCAACCCCACCAAGGTGTTTCCGAGCATGTTCGAGCCGGTCCACGGCAGCGCCCCGGACATCGCCGGCAAAGGCATCGCCAACCCGATGGCGGCGATCCTCTCGGCGAGCCTCATGCTCGAACACCTCGGCCTGTCGAAGAGTGCGGCGGCCGTGAAGTCGGCCGTGGCGAAAGTGCTGAGCGAGGGCAAAGTGATGACCCCCGACCTCGGCGGCACCGCGACGACAACTCAGATTGGCGACGCGGTGCTGGGGGCGGTGTGACGTGACTACGCCGGCGTGTGGCCTTCCGACCGGAGATACCAGAGCAAATCGCTGCGATCCGGCTCAGGCCACGTCGAAAGCAGTTCGGTAGCCACGTCCTCGGCGGCAGACGTACCGATCTGGTAGAGGCAAGCGACGGCCACATGGGCGACCGCGATCGTGCCCGTCAACCAGACCTTGTTGATCGGATTCATCGCCGCCGCGACGATCTCTTGAATCAGTTCCGCATCGATTTTTGCGTGCGGTATGAGCGCGTTTAAGGCGTTGGCCCGGACGACGGCGCGGGGGTCGCATAGATGTGCGCGGATGTCGCCCAACGTCGCTTCACCCTTGACAAGTGCAGTCACTACGTCCTGAATGTTATCAACTGCCGTTTGCATCCGATTGCACCTCCTTGAGTTCGCGGGTTCGCAGCAGTTCCGCACGGAGATCTTCAAACGGGATCGACGCCCCAGGGTTCGCGTCGGCCGCCGCGATCCGCAGGCGAATGATGTCGAAGTGCCACGCCTGCACCGGCGGGGGTCCAGAGTCGAGAAGGCTATCCCAAAGCCGCCCGAGGAGGGTCAACCGCTCCTCGACGCTCAACTCATCGACGGCTAATTCGGTCGCGGGGTGGGCCATGACTGCACTCCAGTAGTTTTGAGTTAGTATAACCGCTCAGGACTGAAGTTGGAAGCCTCTTGACGTGGTGACGAGCAAATGTGAAGTCGTCATCAATGCAGTGCGGTAACCAGAAAACACTGAACCGAGTGCCACTTCACAGAACCGAACAATCGAATCGGCAAGCACAACCAACGTGTTAGCCGAATTAATATTTTAATATTAACACTTTTATATTGTCACAGGAGCTGCTGGTAGAGATTCATAACTAATATGAGGAATCGAGCGTAGCGGCACCAGCCCACCTGCTACAAGTGACAGATATGCCGTTAGCAGTTTTTCGTCAGGGTTACCAGCAGTAGAAAATAATGGATCAACAGGAAAGTTGTTTAAGCTCGCCATAGACAACGAAAATTTATCCCATAGCTTAAAGTGTTTTACTGCAACACCTTGCCTATTACAATTCGCCATTTCCCCTTCGAGATTCCCATAGCCATTTCGCCAAATTTTGCGAGAGAGTAGCAAATGGCCTAGATGAGAGGTATCACTCAACCTGAACAGCCATTGGTGCGGAAAAAGCTCTGCCATATCTTCCATAATCCACTTGACCCTAGTCGCTTTGAAATGAGCGAGTCCTATTAATCGCTCAAAATCATTCTTGCAAATTACAATTCCGTCAAGGCCACGCACCCAACATTGTAAGCTCGCATACAGCGCAACACCCCGGTGTTGGCGACGCGCTCCCTCTCGTACTTCAACTTGAATCATGATTGGCCTCCAGCTAAACGTAAGCGTTCACGCCCCTTGCGCCCCCGGGGGTTCGCTGGTAGGGTAGTCGTCGCATGACACCGCCCCCGCTGCCCGACGAACTCCTCGCCACCCTGCCCTCGGCCGTGCGCGCCTACCTCCGCGCCCTCGAAGCCGTCGTCGCCACCCTCACCGACCAAGTCGCCCGACTCACCGCCCGCGTCGCCGGACTCGAACACCGACTCGCCCGGACCTCCGCCAACTCGTCCAAGCCGCCGTCGTCCGACGGCCCCTACGTCAAGCCGGCCCCGCCCAGAAAACC
>JANYHV010000140.1 GCA_025362195.1 Fimbriiglobus sp.
GACGGCTACCCCGTCACGATCCGCCTGCTCGACCCGCCGCTGCACGAGTTCCTGCCGCAAAAGGACAACCGCGCGGGGGCGGAAGCGGTCGCCAAGCAGATCGGCGTGTCGGTCGAGAAGATTTTCGAGCGCGTCGAAGAGCTGCACGAGATGAACCCGATGATGGGCTTCCGCGGCTGCCGGCTGCCGCTGGTCTTCCCCGAGATCGGCGACATGCAAGTCCGCGCGATCATCGAGGCCGCCATCGAGGTCAAGAAGAAGGGCAAGAACGTGCTGCCCGAGATCATGATCCCACTGGTCGGCGTCGTGGAGGAACTCTTAATCCTCAAGAAGCGGGCCATCGAGGTCGCCGAGACGGCCATGAAGAAGCACGGCGTTAAGGTCGAGTACCAGATCGGCACGATGATCGAGTTGCCGCGGGCCTGCCTGGTGGCCGACAAGATTGCCGAGGAGGCGGAGTTCTTCAGCTTCGGCACCAACGACTTGACGCAGATGACCTTCGGCTTCAGCCGCGACGACATCAAGGGTTTCCTGCCGACCTACCTGGCGAATAAGATTCTGCCGGTGGACCCCTTCCAGTCGCTCGACACCGAGGGCGTCGGCCAACTCATCGAACTCGGCATCCAGAAGGGCCGGGCCAGTCGCGCGGCGAAGCACAACGGCCAGCACCTGAAGGTCGGCATCTGCGGCGAGCACGGCGGCGACCCCGACTCGGTGTTCTTCTGCCACAAGGTCGGCATGGACTACGTGTCGTGCAGCCCCTTCCGCGTGCCGATCGCGCGGCTCGCCGCGGCGCAAGCGGCCCTCGGCGAGAAGGCCGCAGGGAACAAGTAACCTTTTTCGCAACGTGGAGGCCGGCATGGAGACTGAAGTCATGGGCAAAGTTTCCGTGTCGGCCGTTATCGAAAATCTCGACGATTATTTGGAAGCTCGGCGGGGCACGTTGCCTGCTGAGCGTGTCCGCAGCGCTACCGTAACGGACGCACTCGTCGATTCGGAGGCGACGATGCTTTTGCTGCCGAGTCGGATGATCACGCAGTTGGGCTTGAAGCCCCTAAGAACGCAAACCGCACGGACGGCCAACGAGACCGTGCAGATGCAACTCCATCGCGCGGTACGGTTGTCGGTGCAGGGCCGCGACTGCATCCTGGATGTCGGCGAAGTTTCGGACGACTTGCCGGTCATCATCGGCCAACTCCCCCTGGAAGCGATGGATTGGCACATCGACATGCGTGGCCACCGACTGATCGGCAACCCCGAGTTCGGCGGCGTACAGATGATGGACGTGCTGTAGCCGGAGGTTTAGCCATGCGATTCGAGAGGATTACTCACAACCCCGCGATCATGGGGGGCAAAGCTTGCATCCGGGGGATGCGGGTCACCGCCGGGATGGTCCTTGGTCTACTGGCGTCGGGGCACTCACGCGAACGAATCCTGGAGGCGTACCCGTACCTCGAAGCCGAGGACATCGACGCGGTGTTGCACTACGCGGCGTGGCGGCTGCAAGAGCAAGAGGCCCCTTGTGGCTGATACCTATTTTCTCTACATGATCGAGTTTGCACACGGGTTGAATCCGCCAGGACGCTACGACGAAGTGCGCGAAAATTTGCGATCGTGGATCGTCGCCCAAGGACTTGCCTACGGAATGGGTGCTTTGGGCGGCTCTTTTCGCCTGTATGGTCACATCGGGCCTGATCCTCCTGCCACAACGCATCACCGTGACAGCCTCGGCGAATGGATACGCACCCAACAATTGTGTGGCACAGTTCGGCTAGGAGCCATCGAAGGTCCAGACCCGCCTGACCTTTTAGGCCCAATGACAGCGTGTGTGTTCGAGATCGACACCCTGACTGAGTCGGATCGTGTCGAAGCGGCCGTGTACCACGATGAGGTCCGCCGAAAAATCGCCGCGTGGAACACGCGGCCGCGTCGTTCAACCTGAGCGGCCGCGCCCAAGCCCCGCCCATACTTCGGAGTTCCCGCCCGTGACGCCGTTCTCGCTCAAGGACTACGAACTCACGGTCGCCGACGTGCGGCGCAACCCGTCGCCGGCGGAGCTTTACGAAGACGCGCTGCACTCGGACAAGGCCCGCATCGCGGCGCAAGGGGCGCTCGTCGCCTACTCCGGCGACAAGACGGGGCGGTCGCCCAAGGACAAGCGCGTCGTCAAGCACCCGGACTCGTCGGCCGATGTCTGGTGGGGGGCGGTCAACATCCCGCTCGAACGGCAGTCGTTCCTCATCAACCGCGAGCGGGCGCGGGACTACCTGAATACTCGACCGCGTGTGTATGTCGTGGATGGGTTCGCCGGGTGGGACGTGGCGAATCGGTTGAAGGTGCGCGTGATTTGCTCGCGGCCGTACCACGCGCTGTTCATGCACATCATGTTGATCCGGCCGACGAAGGACGAGCTGGCAACCTTCGGCACGCCGGACTTCACGATCTACAACGCCGGCGAATTCCCCGCCAATCGCCTCACGTCGGGCATGTCGTCGAAGACGAGTATCGACCTCAGTTTCGAGGACAAAGAACTCGTCATTCTCGGCTCGGAATACGCCGGAGAGATGAAAAAGGGCGTGTTCACGATCATGAACTACTTGATGCCCAAGAAGGGCATTCTGAGTATGCACTGTAGCGCGACGGCGGACTTAACGACCGGCCAGTCGTCGGTGCTGTTCGGCCTCAGCGGCACCGGGAAAACCACGCTGTCCGCCGACCCGAAGCGGAGCCTGATCGGCGACGACGAGCACTGCTGGGCCGACGACGGCATCTTTAACATTGAAGGCGGCTGCTACGCCAAGACGATTGATCTCAACGCCGCGAGCGAGCCTGACATTTACAACGCCCTGGGTTACGGCAGCGTGCTCGAAAACGTCGTGCTGGTCGAGGGCAACGAGGTCGATTACCACGACGCGGGGATCACGCAAAACACCCGCGGCGCGTACCCGATCGACTCGGTGCGGAACGCCAAAATCCCCTGCGTCGCCGGGCACCCGACCGACGTGATTTTCTTAACCTGCGACGCCTTCGGGGTGCTGCCGCCGGTGGCCAAGCTCACGCCGGCGCAGGCGATGTACCACTTCATCAGCGGCTACACGGCCAAGATTCCGGGCACCGAAGTCGAGGTCAACGAACCCGGGGCGACCTTCTCGCCGTGCTTCGGCGGGCCGTTCCTCGTCTGGCACCCGGCCAAGTACGCCGAGCTGTTGAAGGAGAAGTTGACGACGCACCGGGCCAACGTCTGGCTCGTCAACACCGGCTGGTCCGGCGGCAGTTACGCCGGCGGTCAGCGGATGAAACTGAGCGTCACCCGGGCGATCGTGGACGCCATCCACGCCGGGACGTTGGCCGACGCGCCGACCACGTCCGACCCCATCTTCGGCGTCCACACGGTGACGGCCGTGCCCGGCGTGCCGGCGGAACTGTTGCAGCCGCGGCTGGCGTGGTCCGATCCGGCGGAGTACGATGCGGCAGCGAAGTCGCTCGCCAAACTCTTCGCCGAGAACTTCGTCAAGTACGCGACCGTCGCCGGCCCCGAAGTCGCCGCGGCCGGCCCCAAGGTTTAGCCCGACCTCCCGGAGACGCCGATGCGCCCCTTCGCCTGTCTCGTCGTCACCTTAATCGTGGCGTCGCCCCTCGCGGCGCAGGCCCCGAAGCCGGCGAAGGTCGCCGCGCCGGCGGTGCAGGAGAAGCCCAAGGTCAAGGTGCCGGAGTACCGCACGTACACGGTCCAGGGCTTCACGGCCCTCGTCCACGACGAGGTGTTCGGCGACGCGGCCAAGAAGTTCGAGCGGCCGCCGCTGGACATCCTCGACGCGGAACTGGCAACGGTCGTCAAGGTCGTCAACCCGAAGTCGGCCGAAACCCTCCGCCGGCTAGTCATCTGGGTCGAGTGGGACGAGACGAACAGCGGCGTCGAAAACGGCCGGACGGGGATCGCCGTCGCCGTTTATCGGGGCGGCAGCCCGGCGTCGATGGTCGCCGACGGCTTGCACCCGCTCAAGGCGAACACGGTGGACGTGCTGAACATGAAGTCCCTGACCCAGGAGCACCAGCCGAAGCGGGACTCGGGGCGGTGCGTGCTCCTGCACGAGTTCGCCCACGCCGTCCACGACCAACTCCTCGGCCGGGACAGCCCGCAGGTCAAAACGGCCTACGCGCAGGCGATGGAGCGCAAACTGTACGACGCCAAGACGCACTACGCCGCGACGAGCGCCGCCGAGTTCTTCGCCGAGTTGACGTGCTGCTACCTGGACAAGCTGCACTACTACCCGAACACCCGCGCCGACCTCAAAAAGCACGACCCGGCGACGTTCAAGCTGATGGAAACCGTCTGGTCCGGCAGCGCCAGCAAGGCCGCCGGGGCGACCGAAGCCAAGCCGACCGCCGACCTGTCGGTCAAGCTCGCGGACATCGCCTTCGGCAAGCCGTTGGCCGGGCCGGCGTTCGACCCGGCGGACGCCGCGGGCAAGGTCGTCGTCGTCGCCTTCTGGGGCGGGTCGTCCACGAACTTTCTCGACCGCGTGGCGAAGTGGCACGCCGAGTTGCAAGCGTACGGCGTGGTCGTCGTCGCCCCGTACCCGTTCACCACGGCCGACGCCGTCGTCGCCAAGGACGCCGCGACCCGGGGGCCGGACGTGCCGGTGGTCCGCGGCGCGTTCCTCCCCGCGACCGGCGACGACGGCAAGCGCCTCGGCCTCGACCCGCCGCAAACGCTCGTTTTCAACGCCGCCGGCCAGTGCGTCTTCCGCGGCTCGGGCTTCGACGCCGAGAAGCCGGTCCGGGCCGCCGTCGGCGCGAAGTTGCTCGCCGAACTCGGCGACGGCGAACTCCCCCCGGCGTTCAAGCCGGTCGCCGACGCCTTCGCCGCCGGCACGTCCCCGCTGGGCGTGTTACCGAAGTTGACGCCGCTGCTCGCCTCGGCCGACGCCGCCACGAAGGCGAGCGCGCTCGCCCTCCAGACCCGCATCCTGGCCCCGCTCAAGGACCAACTCACGGCCGTCGAAAAGGACATCGCGGCGGCCCCGCTCGACGCCTTCCTGGCGGCCGAAAAGTTGGCCGTGTCCGCGAAGGGGACGCCCGTGGCGACGAAGGCGACCGCGATCGTCGAGAAGGTGCGCGGCCGGCCGGAAGTGACGGCGGAATTGCGGGCCAGACCGCTCCTCGCCCCGGTGGTCAAACTGCACGCCCAACTCCTCGCGCAGGAAGGCGGGTTCGAGCCGACCTCGCCACGCTTCCAGGCGAAGCACACCGCCGCCCTGGTCCAACTCCAACGCATGGTCGCCGACCTGAAGGCCAAGCACCCCAAGTCGCGGGCACTAACCGAGGCGGTCAAACTCGCCGCCGAACTCGGCATCGCGGAATGACGCGGCACTATGTTAGCCCGACGCGCGAGCGAGGGACGCGCGAAGGCATCCTGTGTGGGGGAGTCCAAAAACAGCACCCCGTGGGGAGTCTCCGCGCGTCCCTCGCTCGCGCGTCGGGCTAACAAAACGTCACTTCACCGGCTGTTCGCGGACGGTCACGTCGTAGCGGTTGCGGGTCTCCTCGGGCACGTCGGTCGCCGGCCGGAGGCGGACGCTCACCGTGCCGACCGAGGTGGCCAGCTTGTAGGTCATCGTCAGAGTCCGTTCGCGGTACCCTTCGGCTTCCGTCACGTCGCTCACTTCGCCGTCTTGATTGGTCACCACCTTGCGCAAATCGGACCGCACGTTGGCCATTACGGCGGCCTGCTCCGGCACGCTCAACGCGACCGGGCCGGCCGGCGGCTTGCTCGCGTCGAAGGTGACGGCGACGACGTTTTCGTCCCACAATTCGCCCGAGTTGCGCGCGACGGTGCCGTCGGTCTTGGTCTCGACGCGGGCGACCGTCCAGCCCTCGGTTTCGAGCGCCTTCCGCAACAACCCCTCCACCTTGCCGAGGAGCGAGGTGCGGACCGCCGACACCGGCACGGGGTCGGCGGTGCGGGGCGCGGAGGCGCAGCCGAGGCAGAGGATTAACAGGACGGGGAGGAATCGCGGCATGGCCGCGTGATAGTCGCGTGCCGGGCAGGCGTCGAGGTCACTTCGCGCCGTCGAGGAGGTGGCCGAGCTTGTCCCGCTTGGTCCGCAGGTAGTCGGCGTTGTGCTCGCCGGGCGCGATCAGGATTGGCACCCGCTCGACGATCTTGAGGCCGTGCCCTTCGAGGCCGATGACCTTGCGGGGGTTGTTCGTCAGCAGGCGGATTTGCCGCACGCCCAGGTCGTGGAGGATTTGTGCGCCGATGCCGAAGTGCCGGAGGTCGGCCGCGAACCCGAGGCGGTGGTTGGCCTCGACGGTGTCGAGCCCCTCGTCCTGTTGCAGCTTGTACGCCCGGAGCTTGTTCAGCAGGCCGATGCCGCGGCCCTCCTGGCGCATGTACACGATGACGCCGCGGCCGGCCGCCGCGACCTGGGCCATTGCGTAGGCGAGTTGCGGGCCGCAGTCGCACTTCTGCGAGTGCATCACGTCGCCGGTCAGGCACTCGCTGTGCATCCGCACCAGGATCGGCTCGGGCTGCTCCGAACTCCCCGCCACCCCGACGCCGCCTAGTGTCAGGGCCAGGTGCGGCTCGGGGTCCACGAGCGACGAGTAGGCGATCAGGTCGAAGGTGCCGTACTCCGTCGGCAGCGTCAACTCGATCTCCCGGCGGACGAGCTTCTCCTTGCGGCGGCGGTACTCGATCAACTCGGCGATGCTGCACAGCTTCAAGCCGTGGACGCGGCAGTACTCCCGGAGGTCCGGGAGGCGGGCCATCGTGCCGTCCTCGTTGAGGATTTCGCAGATGACGCCGACCTCGCGCAGCCCGGCCAGCCGGCACAGATCGACGCTCCCCTCGGTGTGCCCCGCCCGCACCAGCACCCCGCCGGACTTGGCGATCAGCCCGTCCACATGGCCCTTGTCCTTGACGAGGTCGGCCGACTGGCTGGCCGGGTCGGCGCACACCGCGATGGTGTGGGCGCGGTCGGCGGCGCTGATCCCGGTCGTCACGCCGAACCGGGCGTCGAAGTTGTGCGTGAACGGTGTGGCGGTGGGGTCGAGGTGGACGCCGGGCAGGAGGTCGAGGCCGAGGCGGTCGGCGTGGTCCCGGGAGAAGGTGACGCACAGCCGGCCGCACGCCTCGCGGATCATGAAGTTGACGGCGGCCGGCGTCACGGCTTCGGCCGCCATGACGAGGTCGCCCTCATTCTCGCGGTGCTCGTCGTCCACGAGCACGATCATCCGCCCGGCCTTCAACTCGGCCAGGCCTTCTTCGATCGTGTTCAACGTCGTCGGCGCGGGGTCGGTCACGGGCGGGTCTCGCTGGGGGCGTGGGGGATCAGTGTCCGCCACCACCCATCATACCGCCGCCGCCCCCCGGCGGACCACCCGGCGGGCCGTCGCGGCTGACCGCCACCGCTTTCAGGTCCGACACGATCCGCGTCACCCGCCACGGCACGGCCCGGGACTTGTCGATGATTTCGGTCGACGGCGCGTCCAATTTCGCGTCGGTCGCGGCGGCGTCGCGGTACCGGTTCAATTCGGCGACCAACTCGGCCTCGGCCGCACCGGCGACCTGGAGCAGCACTTTGGCGCGGGCCGTCGGGGCCGGCTGGCCCTCCTGGCTCAAGACGAGTTCGGCGGCGTGGGAGAGCTTCACCTTGCCGTCCAGGAACGTGAGTTGCGTGGCGGTGTCGGTGTTCGTCTTGAGGCCGATCCCGGGCGGGGTGAGCCGTTGCGGGTTCGTCCAGGCGTCGCGGAAGGTGCGGCGGTCGGCGTCCGTCAACGGCTTGCCGTCCGCGCGGGCGAACAGTTCGGCCAGCGCCTGCTCCGCGCCCGGCGGGACGGCCGGCCAAATGCCCATCGACCCCGCGAGTGCCATGCGGCCCGGCGTGGTCGTGATGACCGCCTCGGTCAACTTCGCCGTGCGCGCCACGTCCGAGTCCGGCAGGACGTACCCGGACAGCGCGAGGTTGGCCGACCCGGGCTTGCTGAGGGTGAACATCATGTCCGACGCGAACTGCCGGCCGGACTGCTCGACCCCCTCGACGAACCAGCCGTAGGGGGTCAACTTACGGCCCTTGACGTAGCCTTCTTTGACCGGGACGACCATCCAGCGGCGCTGCCGGTTGTCCTCGATCTCGGCCCGCATCGGCACGACGAGGTCGAAGTCCCCTTCGGGGCACGACATGCGGGCCTTGATGGTACACGAGATGAGCCGGGGCTTCTGGTCCCAGTCGATCAAGCCGGTCGTTTTGAAGGCGACGCGGCCGGGGTTGCGGGTGCAGACGCGGGCCAGGTCGGTCGAGCGGAAGTTGAGGACGAGGTCCTTGAAACTCGCGTCCATGCCGACCGCGTCCGCCGCGCTGGAGACCGAGCTGCGTGCCCCGGGCGGGATCATGGCGTAGATGGCCGCGTACAGCGCCGGGTCCTGGGCGTTCGCGGCGTCCAGCTTCCCGAGGGGGGCCGAGAAGGCGAGGAACTCGCGCTCGGCGTCGTTGCGGACGGCGAACTCGATGGCGAACAGGTACGTCGCATAAGTCAGCCCGCCGACGACGGCGATGTACCAACCGAGGTTGGCGTACCGCAGCCCAGCCCGCGTGCCTTCGGACCCGAGGATTTGCCGGCGGGCCACGAAGGCCAGGATCACGACGAACACGGGCAGCACGAGGAGGCGCGGCTCGATCAACGATTGCTGCTTGGAGAACGACGTGATCGCCAGCACGACGGTGATGACGACGAAGGCGACGGCCACGGCCAGGGAGGCGACGGCGGTCCACGAGATGGGCGCGTAGCCGTCCGTGTTGCCCGTGGTGCTGGAGAGCAGCTTCGGCGAAACGTCAGGCTCGGCCATGGGGGGACCCGGTGAGGCGCGGGGCGGGGACTGTGGAAGTCACTACGCCGCACGCCCCCGGCCGGTTCGCCGCACGGTGCCTCGGGGTCAATCGTCGTCGTCGTCGGCCGCCGCGGCCGGGGCACCGCCGGCCGGCTTCGCGGTCGCCGCCGCGCCGCCGCCGAAGTACGGCGTCGGCAGGTTCATCGTGATGGTCATGTTCGTCGTCTGCACCTCGCCGGTGGGGTCGAGGTAGATCTTGTCCTGCATGATCTCTTCGATGACGATGGCCATCTTGTTCGGCGTCCGCAGGTCCACGAGCGGCTTCGCACCCTTGTTGAGCGCGCCCATCCGTTTCTGGATCAGCGTGGAGAGCTTGAACCGCCCGCCCACCTTGTTCACGATCGCTTCTTCCTTCAGTTCGTCGAGCATCGAGTGGTCCCCGTTTAAGAAATCGTCCGTGGCTGTCTCCGCCGCCGCTCCAACTCGCCGCGGACGACGGCCTCCAGGGCCGCGACCGCCTCGTCCAGGTCGTCGTTGACGATGCGGTCGTCGAACTCGCCGGCCCGGGCGAGTTCCTCCCGGGCCGTCCGCAACCGCCGCTGCACCTTGGCCTCGTCCTCGCTGCCCCGGCCCCGCAGCCGGGCTTCCAGGGCCGCCTCGCACGGCGGCAGCACGAACACCGACCGGTGGCCGCCCGGGTCGAGCCGCCGCACGTTCTCGGCCCCCTGCACGTCGATCACCAGGACGACGGCCGTGCCCGCTTCTCGGTACGGCCGCACTTCACTCCAGGGGGTGCCGTAAAAGTCCGCCCCGTGGACGACCGCGTGTTCCAGCATCCGCCCGGCGTCGATGGCCCGGCGGAACTCGTCCGCCGTCCAGTAGTGGTAATCGACCCCCGGCCGTTCGCCCGGCCGGGCCGCCCGGGTCGTCGCCGTGACCGCCCGGCGGAGGGGCAAGGTCGTCGTCGTGAGCAGGGCCTCGACCAGCGTCGATTTGCCGACCCCGCTCGGCCCGGCGACGACGATGAGCGGGCCGAGGTTGGGGGCTGTCATTCGACGTTTTGCACCAATTCCCGGATTTTTTCGAGCGTGACCTTCATGTCGAAGACGAGTTTCGAGACGGTCACGTCGCCCGCCTTCGACCCGAGCGTGTTGACCTCGCGGCCCATCTCCTGGGCGACGAATTCGAGCCGGCGGCCGGCGCTGTCGGACTCGGTGCGGACGATTTCGTCGAACTGCACCAGGTGGGCCGTCAACCGGTGGACCTCCTCGGCGACATCGGTCCGGTCGGCGAACAGGGCGATCTCGCGGATCAGTTGTTCCGGCTCGACCGTGACCCCGGCGTCGGCCACCGCCTGGCGGACGCGGCCCAGAAGGCGGGCGCGGTAGTCGCTCATGACCTGGGGCAGGTGCTCCCGAACCGCCGCGAGTTTTTCGCCGATGAAGCGGTGGTAACCGAGCAGTTCGGTCGCCATCGCCTGGCCCTCGGCCTTGCGGGCGAGGTCGAGTTTCCCCAGGGACGCTTCAGTCGCCGCCGCGACCGTCGGCCACTCGTCGTCGGAGACCTTCGCCCCGCTGTGGCCCGACTCCGGCGCGACCCCCGGCAGGTTCAACGCGGCGCTCGCCAGCGGCCCGAGCAGGGCCGGGTTGCCGAGTTCCGCCGCGACCGTATCGAGCTGGTCGAGGTACGCCTTCAACAAGGTCGTGTTCAGGGCCTGCCCGCCCTGCCGCGCCGGCCGCTCGACGCGAACCTGAACGAGGACCGTGCCGCGCTTGACGGACTTGCGGATGAGCTTCTCGAAGTCGGCTTCGAGGAGCGGGTACGGGTCGGTCCCGCGGACCGTCACCTTGAGGTGCCGGTTGTTGACGGAGCGGATCTCGATCCCGACGGTCAGGTCGGGCGTTCTCGCGTCGGCCGACCCGAAGCCGGTCATGCTGAGCAGCACGGGTCGTTCCTCAGTTGAGACGGGCCGAACGGTCACTCGCCGGGGGCGACAATACTCGGGACGACGGTGCCGTCCACGCCGTCGAGTTTGGCGACCTTGACGTGAATCATGATGACGACGATCCAGACAGCCGCGAGGTAGAGGGTGACCTTCATGAGCGTGTCGCCGGCCTTAGAGCCGAAGGCGCTGGACCCGCCGGCCCCGCCGAAGGCCCCGGCCAGGCCGCCGCCCTTGCCGCGCTGGATGAGGATGATGAACATCAACATCAGCGAGACCACGACGATGAAGAGGTTCAACAGAATCGAGCCGGTCGAGGCCGAGGCGAACAGTGTCACGGGTAATCAACCTCCGAGAACGGGAGCGCGACCGCTCCATCCGTCAAAACGGTATGATAGGGCCGCGCGGCCCGACCGGGAAGGGGCTTCGGCGAACGATTCGGTCAACCGTCCGCGTGGACGATGGCCAGGAACGAGTCGGCTTTCAGGCTCGCGCCGCCGACGAGCGCGCCGTCGATGTCCGGCTGGTGCAGGAGCGCCGCGGCGTTGTCGGCCTTGACCGAACCGCCGTATTGAATGAGGAGTTTCGCCGCCGCGTTCTCGCCGAAAATCGCCGCCACTTTGCCGCGAATGAAGGCGTGGGCCGCTTGCGCCTGCTCCGTCGTGGCGACCTTGCCGGTGCCGATCGCCCAGACCGGCTCGTAGGCGATCACGACGCGGGCGAGTTGCTCCGCCGTCAGCCCGGCGAGGCCGTGCGTCAGTTGCCGGTCGAGCACTGCTTCGGTCTGCGTCGCCTCGCGCTCGGCGAGCAGTTCGCCGACGCAGAAAATCACCGGCAAGTCCACGGCCAGGGCGGCTTTGAGCTTCTTGTTGAGGAGTTCGTCCCCTTCGCCGAAGCCGTGCCGGCGTTCGCTGTGGCCGATCACGACGAACGAACACCCGGCGTCCTTGAGCATCCCCGCCGAGGTCTCGCCGGTGAACGCGCCTTCCTTCTCGAAGTGGCAGTTCTGCCCGCCGACTTCGACCGGCGTGCCCGCCACGGCCTCGACGACACTCGTGATCCACGGCCCCGGCACGGCGACCCCGACGCGGGTCGTCGAACCGGGCTTCAAACCGGCGGCGACGGCCTTCGCTAACTCGACGGCGGACTGCCGGGTCGTGAACATCTTCCAGTTCCCGACGATCAACTTCGGACGACTCATCGAACACTCCGGGGGCAACATCACGACTTCGGTTCGGGCACGGAGAACTCGCGGCCGAGCGCGGCGGCCAGGCGGCGGAGGTCGCCCATGAGGTCGAGGAACTGGTGCGGGAGCAGGGCTTGCGGGCCGTCCGACATCGCCTTCTCGGGGCAGTTGTGGACCTCGACGTGGACCCCGTCGGCCCCGGCGGCGACGCTCGCCCGGCACATGCTCGGGATCAGGTCGGGCCGGCCGGTCGCGTGGCTCGGGTCCACGATGATCGGCAGGTGCGACTGGCCCTTGACGTTCGGCACGGCGGACATGTCGAGCATGTTCCGCGTACTGTCCTCGAAGCTGCGGACGCCGCGCTCGCACAGGACCACGTCCTTGTTGCCCTCGGCCAGGATGTACTCGGCCGACATGAGCAGGTCTTTCACGGTCGCGCTCATACCCCGCTTCATCAGGACGGGCTTGCGGGTCTGGCCGACTTCTTTGAGCAGGTCGAAATTCTGCATGTTTCGCGCGCCGAGTTGGAACATGTCCGCCCATTTCTCGACGAGCGGGACTTGCCGCGGGTCCATGACTTCGGTGACGACGGGCATGTCGTGCTTGTCGCCGACGGCGCGAAGGATCTTGAGCCCCTCTTCGCCCATTCCCTGGAAAGCGTATGGGCTCGTCCGCGGTTTGAACGCGCCGCCACGGAGGATATTCGCGCCCGCCTTTTTGACTCTGCCGGCAATCCGGTCGAGGCCTTCCAGACTTTCGACAGCGCACGGCCCGGCGATCA
>JANYHV010000141.1 GCA_025362195.1 Fimbriiglobus sp.
GGTGTACAGCCGTATATTGAGGGTGTCGGCTGGCAATGAGGAGTTGGGCGACGGATCGGACGTGTGGCGGCCCTGGCGGGCCGCTTGCCGTCGCCCCCGAGACTCCCCGCCGGACGCACCAGGAGAGGTGGCAACCATGGAAAGCTGGCGCATGGTGTGGCGGAGTGGGTTGGCCCCGGTCCTTTCGACCGCGGGGCTGACCACCTTACGGGACGCACTCGAGTCGGACGACCACCGGCTCGTGCAAGGGGCGACGACGACGCCGCCCCCGCTGATGTGCGTGCAGGACTGGCCGGTCGAGGCCGCCTGTGCCCTGGGCTTCTGCGGCTGGCAGGGGGACGGGCTGGAGACCGTCGGCGGGGTCGAGGAGTTCTTCGCCAAGTGCTGCTTCGAGGCCGACACCCGCCTCGGCGAACCGGCCGCCTGCCGGTGGTTCCTGAACTGGTTCGACGACACCGCCCGCGACGAAATGCGGCGGGAGCTGCTCGCCGAGGTCGAATTGGCCCTCGCCGAGCGCGTCCCGGTCGAACGGGAACGGGAACCGGTCCCCGGGCGGGGCCGGTTCGCCGGGGCCGTCGGGGCGGCGTAACCGCCGTCGGTGTTTTTTCCGGGCGTCGCCCGGGTCGTCTGTGCATTCCCCCATTCCCTGACACTCGAATAGTAAGGACGATGGCGATGATCCTGATCTGCAAGCACTGCCAGAAGTGCAAAGTCAACCGCCCCCGCGGCCTGTGCTGGAGCTGCTACTACACCGACGGCGTCAAGGACCAGTACCCGAGCACGTCGAAGTACGCCCGCCGGGGCGTCGGGAACGGCAACGGGGCCGCGGCGGCCGCGCCGCTGCCGACGGCCCACGCCCCGGGCACGCCGGAGAAACTCGGGGTGCTGGAGATGCGCGCCCGCAACCGCCAGGCCCTCTGGCACCCGCTCGACGCCCGCTACCCGAACGACCCGCGGCCGCTCGCCGCACTGGCGGCGCACGAGCTACAAGACGAAGTGTACGACGCCGCGCCGCGGGAGTTCGCGGGGGCGCGGCTCGCGGTGGCGTCGTAACCGCGGCCCGGATGCGTGAAGGGCGTGAGGGGCGTGAGGGGCAGGAAGCGGCCCCTCACGCCTTTTTTCGGTTTTCGGCTCGATTCGGGCGCAACCGGGCGAACCCGGCCGCGTTCGCCGTCGTCTCGTCTTCGACCCGTTCCGGCCGGCGCGGGTGGCTCTGTTCCGCGCATTCCGGCCGCGCGTGCCGCCGCCGGGCGGTTCCCCGCGGATTCCGCGCTTGGCGCTTCCCCGGCGGGCCGTTCGTGGCGTAAGCTCGATGAATACAGGCGTGTAGGATTCGCGCAACCGGAGGTCGCACAATGTTGGTACTCAGTCGGAAGCTGGGCGAGAAGATTTACATCGGCGACAACATCTGCATCACGGTCGTGGACATCGACCGGGGCAAGATTCGTCTGGGCATCGAAGCCCCCCGCGACGTGGCCATTTACCGGCAAGAACTCCTGCCCCTCGCGGCCCAGCAGGCCCTGGCCCTGGCCCAACAGAAGTTGCCCGCCGCGTCCTGACCCCCGTGCCCCGCACGCGAAACGCCTCCCCCGCGGGAGGCGTTTTTTCGTATCTGGGCCGGCTCACTCGCCCTTGCCGATCGCGTTTTCCCGGCCCGGGAGCGGGTACCGGGCCATCAGCCAGTACGGCTCTTCGACCATTCCCAGGCTGACGTACGCCGCCTGGGCGCGGGCGTTGTCGCGCTCCACGTACAGCCGAATCCCGATCACGTCCGGGCGGGCCGCGGCGGCGGCTTCGAGGTGCCGGTACAGGTCGCGGAAGACGCCGCCGCGGCGGGATGTCGGCAGCACGTACACGCTCTGAATCCACCAGAACCAGCCGTTCCGCCAGTCGGACCATTCGAGCGTCACGAGGCACTGGCCGACGACGCCGCCGTCGTCCTCGGCGATCGTGTAATAGCCCTTGGCGGGGTCGCCAAGGGCGGCGGCGACGCCGGCCGAGAGGGTCGCCGGGTCGAGCCGCTTGCCCTCGGTCTCGAGCGCCAGCGCGGCGTTGAACGCGACGACGGTGGCGTGGTCGGCGGGGGCGGCGGGGCGGATGACGCGGCTCATGCGGGTCCTTCGGTTGCTTCCGGGGGTCGCGCGGATACGATGTCTCCACGATAGGGAATTGTCTCGCACCGGAGCGGCCGCACCCGTGGACCTGAACCGTTACATCCGGGACATCCCCGACTTCCCCAAGCCGGGCATCCTGTTCAAGGACATCACGCCCCTGCTCGCCGACCCGGACGCCTTCGAGTACGCCATCTCGCGGCTCGCGGCCCACTACTCGACGGCCGACATCGACGCCATCGCCGCCGTCGAGGCGCGGGGGTTCTTGTTCGCCGCCCCGCTCGCCCTGCAACTCCGCAAGCCGCTCATCCCGCTCCGCAAGCCGGGCAAGCTGCCGTACCGCACGTACAGCTTGAAGTACGAGCTGGAGTACGGCGAGGCCGAGCTGCACATGCACATCGACGGCATCGCCCCGGGCAGCACCGTCCTCATGGTGGACGACCTGCTCGCCACCGGGGGCACGATGGCGGCCGGGTGCCAGCTCGTCGAGCAGGCCGGCGGGGTCGTGGCCGGGTGCGCGTTTTTGGTCGAACTCGCCTTCCTGAACGGCCGCGGCAAGCTCGCCGGGCACGACGTGTACAGCATGATGACGTACTGAACCCCGCGGCCCGGAGTGCCGAACGCACAGTGCAAAGTGCAGAGTGCCGGACAAGAAATCGGCCTTGGCTGCGAATTGACGTGACGTAACAGGTTTGCGACACCCGACACCCGACACCCGACACCCGATTTCGGAGAGCCGATCATGGCCCGCGACCGCGACGACGACCGCTTCGACGACGAGAGGGACGACCGGGACCCGCCCCGCCGCGTGGACCCCGCCGCCGCGCGCAGCAAGGTCGCCATCCCGGCGATCTTCTTGATCGTCTTCGGCCTCGTCAGCTTCGTGCTGGGGGTCGTGGCCTTTGTCGGATCGGCGGTCGCGTCCGACGCGATCATCAAGGGCTACGCCGACTTCGTCCAGCCCATGATTGAATCCCAACCCCCGTCGCCGCAGCGCCAACAACAACTCGATCAAATCGCCGAGTTACGGCAGGCGCGGCTCGACACGCCGTTGAACCTGGGTCTCACACTGCTCGGGGTGGTTCTCAGCGGCCTGATCACCCTGGGCGGGATTCGCATGAAGGGCCTGAAGAGTTGGGGCCTGGCCGTGACGGCTTCGGTCCTCTCGATGACGTACCTTTGCGCGACCTGCGTCTGCCTTCCGTTCCCGTTCGGCCTCTGGGCGCTGATCGTCCTGATGAACAGCGACGTGAAGGCGGCGTTCGCCGCCGGCGGCAAGCTGCCGGTCGGCCGGGACGACAGGGGCGACGAGTGATGCTCGACTTCACCAAGGCCGGCGGGCTGGTCAGCGCCATCGCCCAGGACGCGGCGACGGGCGAAGTGCTGATGATCGCCTGGATGAACCCCGAGGCGTTCGCGGAAACGGTCCGCACCCGCCGGGCCGTCTACTTTTCGCGCAGCCGCAACCGCCTGTGGCGGAAGGGCGAGGAGAGCGGCAACGTCCAGGAAGTGCAGTCGATCCACGTCGATTGCGACGGCGACGCGGTCCTGCTCAAGGTGACGCAAGTCGGCGGCGCGGCGTGCCACGAGGGCTACCCGAGTTGCTTCTTCCGCGAACTCGTCGGCGACGACCTCCGCGTCACCGGCGACCGCGTCTTCGACCCCACGACCGTTTACGGCCCGAAGTGACGCGCGTTAGGCCTCGGCCGGCGTCTCGACCAGTTCCTGGAGCAGTGCCGGGAGTGCCGCCCACGCTTCCATGTAGGTCGCTTCGAGGGGGCACGGCACGTAGTCTTCGTCCTCGGTCAGGAACAGCGGGATGGGCGGCAGCGGGTCGCCGACGCCGATCGTTTCGACGTAGGCCGTGGGGCTGTCGCCGCCGACGTAGGACGCCACGGTGAGCGGCTTGTCGGGCAAGAACTCGAACGGCACGTCCTCGAACTCGTCCCAGATCGCCTTGTGTAAGCCCTGCGGGTCGCGGGGCGTCGGCGGGAACAGGTCCACGATCACAAGGTGGATGCCCTGGTTGAGGATGTCGCACGCCTTCGTGACGAACGACCGCAACGCATTACTGCTGTCCTTGTTGCCCGGCGACACGAGTTCGATGATCGCCACGACCCGCCCGAGGCCGTGCCGGATGACGACGCGGTCCTTGCGCTTGGCGTAGTTGATGCGCTCACGCTTCGCCTGGATTCGGTCCGAGACCGCGTCGTCATCCGACCGGCGGCCCGAGCGAACCAACGCGGCGGGGATCGGCCAGCCGCAACTCGGTTCGAGCAGGGCGACAAGTCCCTTCGGCAGGAGGCCGCGGTTCAACGCGTCGCTGATCCGACAGGCCCAACTCAAGTGGAAGTGGTGGAAGCACCCGGCATCGACCTGCGCCCAGTCGTGGATCGGCATCGGCAGGTCCTCCGGGGGGGGTCGAGGGCATTGTACCACGACCCCCGGGAGGGCGGCTCACTCGACTGCGCGGGGCGGCGGGGCGACCTCGGGCTTGGGCCGCGATGCGGCTTTCTGGCGGCGGATGTCGGGGTGATCGCCCGGGGGGCTGTGGTCGATGACCCGGTCGAAATCCCGGTCGGCGTCGGCGTGCCGGCCGGTCGCGGCCTGGGCCGTGGCGCGGCACAGGTACGAGTTGCGCAGGAACAACCGGCCGGTCGCGTCGTTCGGGTTCTTGGCCACGACGGCGGTCAGCGCGGCGACGGCCTTGTCGCAGTACGGCACGGCCGCGGCGGGTCGGCCCGTCTCCTTGAGCAGGTTGGCGAAGTTGCAATAGTTGCCGCCGAGGCTGACCCGGTAGCGGGGCGGGGCGGGGAAGTCCGCGACCAGCTTTTCGGTCGTCGCCAGCGCGGCCCGGAACTCCCGCTCGGCGTCCGGCACCCGGCCGGACGCGAGCAGCAGGTTGCCCAGGTTCTGCCGGGTGCCGGCGAGGTCGTAGGCGTAGTCCGGGACGCCGGGAAACTCGGCCGCCAGTTCGCGGCGGGCGTCGATCGCCAGGCGGTACTCGGCCTCGGCCTCGGCCGGGCGGGCGGTTTCCGACAGGACGATGCCCAGGCTGTTGTGCGCCTTGGCCAGTCCGCTGCGGCCGTCGGCGGCGAGGTACAGCGTGCGGGCGGCCCGGAGTTCGACCTCGGCCTCGGCGCGGCGGCGGCCGCGGGCGAGCGTCGTCCCCAGGTTGAGGTGGGCGGCGGCGAGGTCGTCCCGGTACCCCGCGTGGCCGGGGAAGTCCGCCGCGAGCGCGGCACTGAGGGCGAGCCCGCGGCGCTCCTCGGCCTCGCCTTCCGTCACCCGCCCCTGGTCGCACAGTAACTTCCCCAGGTTGGCCCGGGTCTGGGCCGACTCGCGGCGGTACCCGGCGTCGGCCGGGGCGTCGGCCGACAGTTTCTCCAGCCGGTCCACGGCGGCCCGGTAGCCGGCGATGGCGGCGTCGTTCTCCCCGAGTATCATCCGCAAGTGGGCGACGCGGGACGCCCCCTCGGCGGCGATGAACCGCGCCTCGGGCGTGTCCCCGGTGGTCCGGGCGAACTCCTGCCAGCGGCCGGCGATCGCTTCGAGGTACGCCCGCTCGTTCGGGCCGAGGTCCGTCCGCGACCCGATCAACGCCGCCACGTCCTCGCCGGTCGCCGCCCGGAGGACGTTCATCGTCCGCTCCTGCGCGGCGGCGGCGGCGACCGCCCGCTTCTCGGCCAGCGCCTCGGCGGCCACGGCCCGGACCCGGCGGGCGTCGGCGAGTTCGCGCAACTCGGCCTCGGCCTCCCGGGCCGCCTCGGCGAGGTGCCGCTGCTCCGCCTCGGCCCCGCGGGCCGCCTCGGCGTGCAACAGCCCGGCCGTCGTCCCGACCATGCCGGCCACCAGCGCGACGGCCACGGCGGCCGCGGCGACGGCCGGCCCGCGGTTCTTCCGCAGGGCTTTGCCCAGGCGGTACCGCAGGCTCGGCGGGTGGGCCAGGACCGGTTCCCCGGCCAGGTACCGGCGGACGTCCGCGGCGAGCGCGGCCGGCGTCTCGTACCGCCGCGTCCGGTCCTTCTCCAGCGCCTTCATCACGACCCAGTCGAGTTCGCTCCGCAACAGCCTGGTCAGCTTCCCCGGGTCGGTCCCGCGCCGCTCGCTCAACAGCGGCAGGGCGTCGGACGTGCCCAGTTTCGTGCTCGGCGGCGGCGGCTCTTCCTCGCGGATCAGCCGCAAGATTTCGAGCAGCCCGTCCCGCTCCACGGTCCGCTGTTGGAAGGGCGGGCTGCCGGCCAGGAGTTCGTACAACAGCACGCCCAGGGAGTACACGTCCGACCGCGTGTCGATGTCGAACCCGGTCAAACTCGCCTGCTCGGGGGACATGTACTGGGGCGTGCCGACGACCACGCCGACCTCGGTGTTCAGCGTCCGGTCGGTCAGGGCCGGGCCGGTCGCCTTGGCCACCCCGAAGTCGATCACCTTGGGCACCGGGCGGTCGTTGGCCAGCGCGACGAGCACGTTCGACGGCTTGATGTCCCGGTGGATGATGCCCTTCTGGTGCGCGTGCTGGATCGCCTCGCACACCGGGAGGAAGAGTTCGAGCCGCGCCCGCGGGGTCAGCTTCCGCTGGTCGCAGAAGTGCGTGATGCGCACCCCCTTGACGTGCTCCATGACGAAGAACGGCGCGCCGGACTCGGTCGCCCCGCCGTCGAGGATTTTGGCGATGTTCGGGTGGTCCATGACGGCCAGCGCCTGCCGCTCGGCCTCGAACCGGGCGAGGACGGCCTTCGAGTCGGTCCCGGCCTTGATGAGCTTGACGGCGACGAGCCGGCGGACGGGGGATGTCTGTTGGGCCGACCAAACGGCCCCCATGCCGCCCTCGCCGACGCACTCGAGCAGTCGGTACCGGCCGGCGACGACCGCCCCGGCCACGTCCGCCCGCCGGGGCGACGGGGACGGCGACACGGCCATCGGCGACCGGGTATTCCGGGTCGCGTCCGGGTCCGGGGAGTCGGCCCAGTCGTCGGCCACGAATGGCCCGGACGACCGGTCCCAGTCGGGTTCGTCGTTCATCGCAGTTTCACCCCGAAGAAACCGGACTCGCGGAGGATCGTGCGAGTCGGCCCGCGCGAGTGTAGCACACGCTCGAAGCCCTGGCGTTTCCGTCGCCGGCATTGAACGAACCCGAAAAACGTCCCGTTACCGGTCGCCCGCCGGCAGTTTCGGCCGCTGGACCGCACGGCGTTCTTGCTGGTACGCCGCGTCGTCGTCCTCGAAGCCTTCGAGCGTGACCGCGTCGCGGGGGGCGTTCGGGTCGAGTTCGACGACGAGGGATTGCGTGAACTCCTTGTCGTCGATCGTTAGCACCACCTTGTACATCCCGGGGGGGACGGACCCGGCGACCACGCGGCGGCCTCCGCCGGCCGGGGGGTTCGCGGCCGGGCCGGTGAGGTCCCAGACGACGCGGTGCAGGCCCGGTTCCGTCTTCGGCTTGTCGAACGACTTGACCGTCTTGCCGTTCACGTCCAGGACCTTGAGCGCGAGCTTCTTGGCGTCCTTCGTGAGCAGGTACTCGACGGTCGCGCCGCGGGCCGGGTTGACGCCGACGAACTTGCGGTCGGTGCTCGAGTACGGCGACTCGCCGCCGACGCCGAGCTTCCAGCGGACCGCCGGGGACGGGGCGAACAGGGTCGCGTCGGCGGCCATCACGCTCGACTTCATCTGCCGCAGGCTGGTGACGTCGGCGATCCAGATGCTCCGGCCGTGCGTGGCGACGACGAGATCGTTGGCCGTCGTCGGCTGGGCGAACTCGTCCACCCGCACGGTCGGCAGGTTGCCGCCGAGCTTGGCCCACTGCGCGCCGCGGTTGGTGCTGACGAACGCGCCGAACTCGGTGCCGAGGTACAGCACGTCGGAGTTGACCGTGTCCTCGCGGAGCACCCGGGTGCTACCGAAGGCGGGCAGGTTCGCGGCCACGCTCTTCCAGGTCGCGCCGAAGTCGGTCGTCACGAAGGCGTACGGCTTGTCGTCGTCCGACCGGTGGCCGTCGAACACGACGTAGCAGCGGCCGTCCTTGTCGTGCGACGGCTCGATACAACTCACCCAGCGCGGCCCCGGCAGGCCGGCGGCCTTGAAGTTGTCGGTCACGTTGTCCCACTTCGCCCCGCCGTCCTTGGTCACCCAGACGTTGCCGTCGTCCGACCCGGCCCACAGCACGTCCGGCGTCCGCGGGGACTCGCACACTTGCGTCAGGCTGCCCTTCTTCGACTTGGTCAGGTCGGGCGAAATCTGCTTCAGGTTGGCCCCCTTGCTCACGCTGCGGAAGACGAACTGCGCCCCGCAGTAGAAGATGCTCGGGTTGTGGTTCGAGAGGATGAACGGGGTGTTCCAGTTGAACCGCAGGGGTTCGTCGGTCTGCGTCCGCGGCGGGCGGATCGCGCCGAACTCGCCGGTGCGGAAGTTCCGCCGGCTCATGAACCCGTTCTGGCTCTCGGCGTACACCAGGTCCGGGTCGGTCGGGTCCACGCGGCAGACGAACCCGTCGCCCCCGGACACGAACACCCAGTCTTCGTTGACGTGGCCGTACCGCCGCATCGTCTGGCTCGGGCCGCCCCAACTGCCGTTGTCCTGGAGGCCGCCGTACACGCGGTACGGCCGGCGGTTGTCCGTGGCGACGTGGTAGAACTGGCCCAGCGCGAGCGTGTTCAGGTGGTCCCAGGTCAGGGCCTTGTCGTAGCTCGCGTAGAAGCCGCCGTCGCACCCGATGATCAGGTGCTTCGGGTTGGCCGGGTTGACGTACAGGGCGTGGGCGTCGGCGTGGACGCCGTTGGACGTGGGCACCGTCGCGAACCGTTTGCCGCCGTTCGTGCTCTTGTACAGGACCGGCACGTCGGCCAGCGCGTAGATCGTGTTGTCGTCGGTCGGGTCGAACCGGACGACCGAGAAGTACATCGGCCGGGGGTTCAGGCTGTTGACGCGAGTCCAGGTGTCGCCGTTGTCCTTGGAGACGAAAATCCCGCCGGTCTGGTAGCCGTCCTTGCCCTGGCGGGCCTGGACGTTCGGGGCCTGGCCGCCGAGGCCGAGGCCGTTCGGCCGCGTCGTCGTGGCCCCGCGCGGCGGCCCGGTCGGGGCGGTCGTGGTCCCGGCTTTCGGCGGGGCCGCCGCGGCCGGGGGGGCGTCCTTCGCCGGTTCCTTGGCAGTTTCCTTGGCCACGGGCGGCGTCTCGGGCGGACCCTTGCCGGCCACCGGGGCACCGAGGGTCACCGTGAACGTCTTCTCGAAGTTGTTCCGGCCGACGACGACCTTGACCGCGTCGCCCGGCTTCCGCTCCCGCAGGGCGGCGAGGTAGGCCGCGAAGTCCTCGACCTTTTTGCCGTCCACGAACAGGATCGTGTCGCCGACCTTGAGGCCGGCCTTCGCGGCCGGGCCGTCCTTCGCCACGGCGTTGACCACGAGCCGGTCCCCGCCCATCTGCACCCCGAGGATCGGGGCCGGGCCGGTGGGTTCGGCCGCGGCCGGCGGCGCGTCCTTGGCCGGGGCGTCTTTCGGGGCGTCCTTGGCCGGGGCGTCTTTCTTCGGCCCTTTGCGGCCGCCGGCGGTCTCCGACGGGGTCGTCGCGTCGCGCTTGCCGAGGGTGAGTTCAATCGTCTCCGTCTTGTCGCCGCGCTTCACGGTCAGGGTCAACTTGTCGCCGACGGCCTTGGCGTAAATCGCGTCGAGCAGGTCGTCGTACCGCAGGACCGGCGCGTCGCCGATCTTGGTGACGATGTCGCCGGGCTTCAGCCCCGCCTTGCCGGCCGGGCCGCCCTCGGTGATCTCGTTCAACTTCGCCCCGCCGTCGTTCTCGGCGTCCACGCCGATGACGCCCAGGTAGACGGCGCTCGCCGTGCCGGTGCCGACCTTGTCCGTGTCGATGATCGCAACCAGCAGGCCTTTGGTCTTCGCGGAGTAGTCGAGGCCGATGCGGCCGAGCTTGCCGGTCGGCAGGCCGTTGTTCAGCTTGTCGTCGGTCAGCTTCTTCCAGGTCTTGCCGCCGTCGGTGCTCTTGAACAGCCCGCCGCCGGTGCCGTGGGTGACGATCGGCCCGTAGGCGTCGGGCACCGGGGCCTCGCCGAAGAAGCCGTCGAACTCGTCCCGCTTGCGCTCCCACAGCGCGGCGATGACCGTCTCGGGGTCCTGCGGGTCGAGCCGGGCGTCGATCACCCCGGTCTTGTCGTCCACGTACAGCACCTTGGCCCACGTCTTGCCGCCGTCGGTCGTCTTGTACATCCCCCGGTCCTCGCTCGGCCCGTACAGCCGGCCGAGGGCACCGACGTAGACGATCTCCGGGTTGGTCGGGTGGATCAGAATCTTGCCGATCTGGAAGGTCTTGTCGAGGCCCATCTTCTGCCACGTCTTGCCCGCGTCGGTGCTCTTGTACGCGCCGTCGCCGAACCCGACCGAGTTCCGCGGGTTGGCCTCGCCGGTGCCGACCCAGACGATGTTCGGGTTCGACTTGGCAATCGCCACGTCGCCGATGGCGACCGTCGATTGCTTGTCGAACAGGATGTCGAAGGTGGTGCCGTTGTTGACGGTCTTCAACAGGCCGCCGCCGCCGGTGGCGACGTAGTACGTCGTCGGGTCGGCGTCGTGGACGGCGATGGCCGTGACCCGCCCGCCCATGTTCGCCGGGCCGATCTGCCGCCAGGTGTACGCCTTCGCCAGGCTGTCCGGGAGCGTGCCTTCGGGGACGGCCGGGCCGGACGGCGTCGGCTTGGCCTCCGGCGTCTGGATCATCTCCTTCTGCTTCTGCAAGTCGGCGATCTGCTTTTCGAGCAGGTCGAGCTTGGCCTTGTCGTCGGCCGTCAACGGCTTGTCGGCCGCGGCCGACGGGACGGCGAGCAGGGCCGCGGTCAACAGGCCGAGCGCGAGGCTCGCCAGGAGCGAAGTGCGGGTCACGGTGGGTTTCTCGGGGATACGCGGGGCAGGTCCGTCGTCACAGGCCGGAGAGCTTGCCTATGTTCCCGCAATCCTAACCCGTCCATAACCCCCAGGCCAGCCGTCGCGCGATGAAACCGCGATGAGAAGTGCCACCGCCGGCGGTACAACGCGCCCGAAGTTCAAGCCTGTCGCGGCCGTCGCCGCGTCCCCGCGAGCGCCCCGAGGCCGAGGCCGGCCAGCACCAGCGTCGTCGGCTCCGGGGTCGCAATCGGCGCGCGGTCGGCCGGCGGCGCGGCGGGCGGCAGGGCCGGGACTTCGGGCCGGAGGGCCGATTCCGACCCGGCGACCGGGCCGGCGTCGAGGGCCAGCGCCGTCCACCCGCCGGGGGGGATCGTTACGCCCGTCAGGTCGCTGACGCCGCGGTCGGTGTTCAAGGCGAACGGCACGTCGCCGGGTCCGCTGGTCGCACTCGTCGGGCCGCCGGTCACGAGGGGGACGCCGCCGGGGGACGTGCCGACGCCGGCGCGGAGGGGCAAGTTCGGGTACGGGCCGTTGAGCGGGCCGGGGTAATCGCCGACGGCCCCCGGCCGGCCGCCGTACAGCACCAGCGGGCCGCCGGCGAGGGCGACGACCGCGGCCGCGCCGCCCAGGTCCGGTTTCGCCCCGGCCACCGCCGTCGCCGCGACGGGGAACTGGACCCAGCAGGCCGCGAGGGGGTTGGGGGCCAGGTTCGCCCCGAGGGTCGCCATCGCCCCGGCGGCCAGGGCTTGCGCGTCCGGGTTGCCGCTCACCCACAGGGACGACGACGGGTTGACCGCCTCGGCGCTCACCCCGGTCGAGAGCCAGCCGTAAATTTCGTAAGCCGGTGCGCCCGCAGGCTCTTGCGCCCGCCCGGGCAGCGCGAGTAACAGGCCGACGCCGAGAACCCCAACTCCGCGCATCGCAACCCCTCCGCCAGGACTCCTCAAAGCACCGTCGTGCGGGAACCTACCCCAATCCCCCCGGCGTGAACAGGCGAAGTTGAACCGGCCCCCACGGCACCGGAGCGGGCCCCGGACCGGGCACCGGCCGGCGGATCGGTCGTTCGTCCCTTCCCGGGCGGGCGGATGGCGGTATCATGGTGGTTTTCCGTAAGTCGCCCCGCCCCGGAGTCCGATCATGGCCGAACGGTTGTCCACTTCGACGCGCATGGACCGCGCCCGCGTCAACGGCCGGAAGTCGCGCCAGGAGAACGGCCACCTGAAGCGCAAGGAGCGGGCCAACCGCGACAAGCGTATGGTCGAACTCGTGACCAAGGGCACGTTCCCGTACACCCCGAGCATTCTCAGCTACTTGAGCGTCAAGCTGGACATGCCGGCAATGCGGATCACCGAAGCCGACGCCAAAAAGGCCGTCGCCCCGGCCCCCGCCAAGACGCCGGCCAAAGCCAAGGCGTAACGCCTCACCCGGCCGGCGGGATTGCCGTCGGCCACCACGCCCGGAACTGCTCCGCGAACTCGTCGCGCTTCTCGAAAAAGTAGAAGTGGTCGGCGTCCGGGTCTCGGACGTAAGTGACGGTCACGCCGATGGCCCGCAGCGCGGCGACGCCGGCATCGACGGTCTTCGGCTTCACGTTGATGTCCTTGCCGCCCTGCGCGACCAGCACCGGGCCGCCGGTCCACAATTCCGCGAACGCCGTGTCGGCCGCGAACTCGCGCCCGTCCATCGTCGGCGACACGTAGACCAACCCCGCCCACTTCGCCACGGTCGCCCCGAGCGTCACGCCGCACCCGCCCTGCGAGATGCCGGCCAGCACCGCCCGCGTCTCGTCCACGGCGAAGCGTTCCGTCACCGCCCGGCGGCACCGCGTGATCGCCAGCCCGGCGGCGGGGTGTTCCCAGTTGCCGTAGCCGAAAGTCGGGAACGCCACGACGAAGCCGAGGTCGTCCGCCAGGTCGGCCCACGGCAGGCAGCCGACCAGCGGATTCCCCCCGTGCCCGTGGCAGACGACGACCAGCGGCAACTTCTCGCCCTTGTCGTGCGGCGGGCAGTAGACGAACGCCTGTTGGCGGTCCGGCAGCAGCATCCCGAGGTTCCACGGCAACATCGACGGCAGCCGTTCGAGTTCCGGCCGCTCGCCCATCGCTTTGAAGTCGTCCCTCATCGTCGCGCGGATCGTCGCCGCTTGCGCGCGGGTGAGCAGCGGGTGAATGCGCGTCATCAAGCCGATGACCGTGCCGAGGAAGTCGTTCTCCACGGCGACAGTCAGCTCGGTTTCAAAAGCCGGCCTGACCCCGTAACCGAACGCCGACCAGCCGACGGGGAGGTCGATCGGCCGGGCCGGTGTGGCGTACTGTAAACCGACCTGGAGGGCGACCACCAGAGCGAAGGACGGGCCGGTGCCGTACAGCAGCGCGGTGAAGTAGTCCGAGATGGGTAGCAGTCCGCCCTCGACGGCGGCGTACAGGCCGGTGACGGTCAGCGCCATGCCGAGTATCAGCAGCGCCCGGACGCCGAGAACCTTCGCCCGCAGCGAGCGGCCGGCGAAGATCAACCCGGGCGACAGCAGCAGGATGAACAGGCGGAGGAGTAACGTCGCCGCGAGGTCTTTGACGAAGCGGATCATGCCGGTTCCCGCCAGTTCCCCGTCGGCCAAGATTGGCCCAGGACGGGGGCGAGAATGGCGCGCACGCCGGCGAGCAGGTCGGCGTCGGGCGGGGTCGCCAGCGCGGCCAGGTTGGCGTGCAACTCGTCCGGCCGGGCGGTCCCGGTCAGGGTCGTCGGCACGGCGGCGTGCGCGAAGGCGAACTGCATCCCGAGCGTCGCCAGGCTCGCCCCGCGGGCCTCGCAATAGTCCGCCGCGGCCCGGCAGGCGGCGCGAATCTCGGCCGGCGCGGGGTTCCACGGCGGCGGCCCGCCGGGCGTGAGCAGGCCCATCGCCAGCGGCGAGGCGTTGATCACCCCGACGCCGTGGTCCGCGGCCGTCGGCAGGAGTTCCGTCAGCAGCCGCGTGTTTTGCAGCGTGTAATGGCAGTACGTGATGACCACGTCCAGATTGCACCGCTCGACGGCCTGGCGCAACAGCCCCAGCGGCAGCCCGGACATGCCGACGAAGCGGCACTTGCCCTCGGCCTGGAGCGCGCGCAGTACCCCGGCCGTCTCGGTGAAGACCCGCTCGAAGTCGGCCGCGAACTCGATGTCGTGGGCCAGCAGCACCTCGACGCGGTCGGTCCGCAACCGCCGCAGCGAGCCTTCGACGGACGCGCGCATCCCCGCCGGCGTGAAGTCGAACTCCTGCCGCGTCAGCCGGCCGGCCTTGGTACACAGGACGACGCGGTCCCGGCGGCCGGCGAGTACCTCGCCGAGCAGGGTTTCACTGCGGCCCTCGCCGTAGAAGGCGGACGTGTCGATCAGGTTGACCCCGGCGTCCAGGGCGGCGTCCACGGTGGCCCGCACGTCGGCGACCGTGACCGCCCCGTACTGCCCGCCGAAGGCCGCCCCGCCGAGGGAGACGGCCGACACGTTCAACCCGGTCCGGCCCAGCGCGCGAAACTGCATGAGTCACCCCGGCCCGAAGAGAGAGTGCTGCCAGGATACGCCGCCAGCCCGGCGGGCGACAGCAGACTTTGCCCGCGCGCCTAGAATGACCCCGGCCGCATTCCGACCCCCCACGAGTCCCCCGCATGAGCGCGAAGAACGTCCTCGGCACGCCGATTCAACCCTGTTCGATGGCCCCGCTGACCGGGTTCTACCGGAACGGCTGTTGCGACACCGGGCCGGACGACATGGGCCTGCACCTCGTCTGCACGCAGGTCACCGCCGAGTTTTTGGCCCACCAGAAGTCGATCGGCAACGACCTCAGCACGCCGATGCCGCACTACGGCTTCGCCGGCCTGAAGCCGGGCGACAAGTGGTGCGTGTGCGTGACCCGGTGGAAGGAGTCGTTCGAGGCCGGGGCCGCCGCCCCCGTCGTCCTCGAAGCGACGCACATGGCGGCGCTGGAGTTCGTCGATCTGGAGCACCTGCAAGAGAACGCCGTCGTCAAGCCGGTCAAGGGCGGGTGACGGTGACCAGGTAGACGAGCAGGGCCGTGGCCGCGAACGCCCCGCCCAGGCAGCCCATGCCGACCGTCGTGAACATCCCCGCGCAGCCGCTCCCCGCCCCCGGGGTCTGGTCGAGGCGGAGGCGCAGGTTGCGGTCGAGTTCCTCGCGCAACCGGGGGTCGCCCGTTCGCCACCGGACGGTCGCGTACCCGAACCCCGGGACCGGGTCGATGGACAGGATTTCGCGGCCGTCGCCCCAGACGTTACCGAACCGGGCCGCCGTCAGGCCGAGGCCGGTCAGCACGTCGTGGACCGCCTGTTCGAGCGCCAGCCGGCCGACGTTGTACACGGCCAGCGTGCCGCGGCGGGCGAGCAGGGCCAGCCCGACCACGCCGGCGACGATCACGAAGAACAGGACCGCCGTCATCAGCCAGGCGACGCGCTCCTCGGCCCACAGCTCGGCGTTCAGTTGACCACTGCCGCGGGCCAGCAGCCGGGCGTTCGACTGTAGCGCGAGCAGCGCCAGGACGAACAGCGTCGGCAAGAAGCCGACGAGGCCGGCGAGGACCAGGGCCAGGTCGGCCGGGCCGCTCAGCACGACCGGGTGCGGCCGGCGGTGGACCCCGGCCACCCAGTTGAAGTAGACGCCCAACGGCATCAGCCCGAAGACCGTCGCCAGTAATGCCGCCACGACGATCGCGACCACGCCTCACCTGCCCGGCCACGAGTTCTGGGAGTTCGCCGGCATCTTAGCCGCCGCGCGCCCCCGGGCGATGCCCAATCGTCACCGGTGTTGAAGTGCCACCGGTTCGAGCACCACCGCGTCGCACAACCCCCACGGGGACGGCCCGGCGAACCGGTCGGCCAGACGGCGGTCGCCGCCGCGGCGCTGGAAGGTCTCGTGCCGGGCGACGCGCAGGGTGGCCGGCATCGCCTCGACGAACGCGGCGTAGGAGTGCCCGTGCGTGAACAGCACGACCGTCCGCGGGCGGAAGTGGCAATCGACGACGAACTGGTTCACGTCCTTGCTCCGCACCCGCGCGAAGTCGCTGCGGCCGAAGGTGAACGCCACCGAGTCGAGGTTCCGCGGGTACGTCACCACCGGCACCGCGGGATCGCTCACGAACGCCGCCACCCGGTCGAACTCGCCGTTCGGCCCGACCGGCGACCGGGCCGCGGCGTACCACGGCACGACCCCGAGGTTCAGGACTCCGCCGAAGACCGCGAACCCGCCGACGAGGACGCGCGCCTTCCACGACCGGTCCCACGCCGACCGGGCCAGGAACTCGCCCAGGGCCAGGCAGAGCGGCGGGAAGGCGGGCAAAATGTACGTCGGCAGCTTGCTCCCCGAGCACGAGAAGAAGAACAAGCACCACGCCCCGGACAGCAGCCAGAAGCCGCCGGCCTGCGTCCGCACGCCCGCGCCCGCCGTGCCCAGGAACAGGCCGCGCAGGTACGCCACGCCGACGACCACGCCCGGCAGGAAGCCGCCGACGAGGATCGGCACGTAGTACCAGACCGGCTGCAAGTGGTCGAACGGCTGGAGGAAGCGCATCACGTTGTGCTCCCAGAAAAAGTACCGCAAGAACTCCGGCTGCTCGCGGTAAATGGCGACGTACCACGGCAGGTTGACGGCCAGCACGACGAGGCCGAAGAGCAGCAACTTCGACACGCCGACGCGGGCCGTCTCGCGGTTCAACAGTGCGAAGGCGAAGAGCGGCGGGAAGAGCAGGATTTCGGAGATCGGCCCCTTGGTCAGGAAGCCCAGCCCCGACCCGACGGCCGCCGCCAGCCACCAGCCGAGCTTCAACCGCCCGCCGCGGACCGCTTCAAAACCGCACAACACCGAGCAGGTCACGCACAGGACCAGCAGCCCGTCGAGGAGCAGCAGCCGGGCCATGCCGACGTACCCGGGCGACACGCTCAGCAGCACCGCCGCCCAGAACGCCCCCCGCTCGCCGACGCTCCGCCGGCCGATCAGGTAGACGGCGAGGATCGTCAGGTGGACGCACACCGCGGGGACGAGCCGGGCCGCCGCCGGGGAGACGCCGAAGGCGAGGTACGAGAGTTCGACGAGCCAGTACATCAACGGCGGCTTGTCGAGGTACGGCTCGCCCTGCAGCGTCGGCACGACCCACGCGCCGCGGGCCAGCATTTCCCGGGGAATCTGCGCGTACCGCCCCTCGTCCGGCTCGAACAGGTGGAACCCGAGGACAGGGTACAACAGCAGCGCCGGCAGCACGAGGACGACGGCCAGCGACCGCCAGCGGACCCGCGCGTCGGCCGGCGGCGCGGCCGGAAACGCGACCCGCTTCCACAGGTACGGCAGCCAGTCGAGGAGGGACAGCGAACCGGACGGCACCGCGGCGACGCGCATGAAAACACCCTCACCCAGACGACGAGCGAGGGAGTCTAGGCAGAACCGAGCGGACGCGCCAAGCCGGAGTCGGCGGCTCCGCCGCGGTCGGGGACTTACTTCGTGTGGCAGCCGATGCAGTTGTGGGCGAGTTTGGCGTCGGGCTTCGCGGCCAGCCACTCGGTCGCGCGCTTGGCGTACTTCGTGCCCGGCAGTTCCTTCAACACCGCTTCGAGTTGGGCCTTCGACTTGTCGGCGTCGCCCATCAGCCGGTACGTGTCGGCCAGGCCCATGCGGAGTTCGCCGCGGGGGTGGGTGCCGAGTGCGTCGAGTTGCTTGGCTTCTGACTGCACTTTTTCAATCGTCTCGAAGTCGTTCAAGGCCTTCTTGAGCAGCGGCTGGCCCATCGCCGGCGGGGCGTTCCGGGCGGCCGGCAACAGCACCGACGCCCGCGGGATGCGGACGCCGACGTTCTTCGGCTCCAGCTCCACCGCCTCGTCCATGTCCTTGAGGCCGGCGGTCCAGATCGGCATCGCCTGGGCCGCCTTGCCCGCGCCGAAGAGTCGGCCGGCCGTGAACACCCGGGCCGCCCCGCGCCAGACCAGGGCCTCGGCGTGCTTCGGGTTCTTGGCCAGCGCGTCCTCGCAGTTCTTCACGCCGCGGGCCAGGGCCTCGGCGTCCCCCTGGAAGCCGGCGAACAGGTCCTCGCGGACGACCGTGTCGAACCGGGCCGCGACGGCCGGCGTGTCGTCGGGGCTGGCCGAAACGAGGTGGGCCGGGAGTGCGGCCGCGGCCAGGAACAGGCCGCACGACATCCATCGACGCATGGGAATCTCACCGAGTGGGACCGGGGTCGGACGGGGACACGCTACCACTTCGCCGGCCGCCCGGCGATCTTGACCGCGGCCCCCGATCCCGGCCCCGCATTCGGCCTTATTTCGCCCCGAGTTCGGACAGGATGATGGCCGCCTTGTTGGCGTCGTCGGCCGTGTCGAAGGTGACGTACCCGATGAACTTGCCGGCGACGGCGGCCATCATCATGCTGTGCAGGTTCAGGCCGGCCGTCTCCCAGGCGATGGTCAGCTTGCCGCTCAGCCCGGCCTTGTCGTCCCCCTCGACGCGCATGACGATCGGCTCCTGGACTTCGTGCATGCCGGACGCCTTGGCCGCGTCCTTGGCGTTGTGCCCCAGGACCGGGGCCAGGTACAGGTCGCCGACGCCCGGCTTGGTCGCGCTCCGCTGGCTGTACACGTACTCGAGGTGCGTCCCGGCCTCGGCCAGGGGCTTCAACTTCGCGGCGATGCCGCCCGGGGCGTCGGACACTTCGGTGTGGTACACGTGGACGCGGGTCATCTTGAAGGCCATGACGGAACTCCTCAGTAGGGGCCACCCGGGTCGAACGCCGGGCGGCCCGTCGTCGCGGAACGGTTCGGGCCGCTTATCGTACCCCCCCGAGCGGCCCGCTGGCAATCGGCTACCCGTCACGAATCTTCAGTTCGGTCCGGCCGGGCACTTCGGGGTGGGTGGCTCCGCCGCAGGCGCGTTAGCCCGACGCGCTAGCGAGGGTCGATGGGTCGAGGGGAATGTTCGGCGTCGGTGACGGTTCTGTCGTCGTCTGCCCGCCTTGCCCTCGACCGTTCGACCCTCGCTAGCGCGTCGGGCTAACGCGCCTGCGGCGGAGCCGAAAACCTTGCCGAAGCTCCGAGTTCGACGGCATCAACAGCCCGAGCCGACAACCCGGGACGCCGACCGGTCGCGGGCGCACGAGTGTCTGGTCGCGCGGGTCAAATTCGCCCGGCGCAGAAACTCGTTGGCCGGGCCGAGTTCCGACCAATTGCCGATTCGCACTTGGTTCCCGGCGTTCTTGCGTACATAGTAAGGAAAGTTTAGTAAATACGTCTAAGCTGCGCCCTCCGCGGCAGGTTTTACTCCTCACCTTTGTCCGAGAACGGAAGGCCCATGTCAATTCTCTCCCGGCGGCCCCGCGCCGCGTTCACCCTGATCGAGTTGCTGGTGGTCATCGCGATTATCGCCATCCTCATCGGCTTGCTGCTCCCGGCCGTGCAAAAGGTGCGCGAGGCGGCGGCGCGGCTCAAGTGCTCGAACAACCTCAAGCAGATCGCCCTCGCGGCCCACAACTACCACGACGCGAACGGGGCCTTCCCGCACGGCCGCAAGTTCGACATCTGGGACACGTACACCTGGAGCGTCCCGATCCTGCCGTACATGGAGCAGGACAACATCTTCACCGGGTACGTCACCTTCAACGACCAGATTTACTCGACCAGCAACCCCGGGTCGAAGACGCCCGCGGGGAACATCGCCATCCAGCGGGCGTCCCGGCACGCCCCGATCGCGTCGTTCAACTGCCCGAGCGACGGCGGCCCGTTCGGCAACGAACTCGGCAGCGACACGTGGGGCTTCCAGCGGGCCAGTTACCGCGCCGTCGCGGGCAGTGGCGACATGTACGGCAACGTGCCGAGTGGCCAGTCCTTGCCCCCGGCCCCCGCGCCGAACCCGTTCGCCGTCGGCATCTTCGGGGTGACCCGCGAGGACCCGGTCGTCGGGCGGGCCACCAAGGCCCGGCAGGCCAAGATCGTCGCCATCACCGACGGCGCGTCGAACACCGTGTCGTTCAGCGAGGGCATCCAGCCGCAGACCACCGGGTGGGGCGGCCCCGTCGGCAACTCGTGGCTCGGCAACATGGGCGGCGGACTCATGACGACCACCCTGACCCCGAACTCCACGGCGGCGGACCAGATCGTCGGGCCGTGCCCCCGGGACAACGGCGACCAGACGTACAAGGCCCCGTGCAACCGCATCGCCAACAACGACGGCAACGGCCGGTCGGCCGACGGGGCCCACGCGGCCGCCCGTAGCTTCCACACCGGCGGGGTCAACGCCGGCATGGGCGACGGCAGCATCCGCTTCTTCCGCAACAGCATCGACGTCGTCGTCTGGCGTGCCCTCGGCACGATGTCCAACGGCGAAGTCGTCAGCGACAACTAGAGCCGAGTTCGAGTAGCGTGCCCTTCATTCCGTTGAACGTCACGGACTTCGCCAAGGTTTTCGGCTCCGCCGCAGGCGACTCTTGTTAGCCCGACGCGCTAGCGAGGGTCGAGCGGTCGAGGGCAAGGTAGTCGTCGATGACCGCACGGCCGACGACCGCGAACATCGTCAACGACCGCTCGACCCTCGCTAGCGCGTCGGGCTAACAAGAGTCGCCTGCGGCGGAGCCGAAAACCTTGGCGAAGTCCGTGACGTTCAACGGAATGAAGG
>JANYHV010000151.1 GCA_025362195.1 Fimbriiglobus sp.
CAACCAGGGGACCAACCTGCCGAACGGCCTGTGGCTGGCCGACACGTTCGGCCAGGCGCTCGTCGCCGGGTACACCGGCCTGACGTACTTCCCGTTCCTCAGCCCGTCCGACGACCCGGGCAACGTGACCGCCCGGACCAGCTACAACGGCTGGAACCCCAACGACGGCACCGGCTGGTTCTACAGCGACGTGTACGACCCGAAGTTTTACGGGTGGCGGAAGGGGGCGGCCTGGGGGATGGTGGGCAACGGCACGGTGAACGCCAGCAACGGGCCGGAGCAGTACCCGACTGAGGTGGACACCACCCAACCGGGGGCGCGGAACTTCAAGCCGGCCGGCGGCCGCGGGGTGCCGTACCCGACGTACTTCGCCGAGCAACTGTACGCGCAGTTCGCGCACACCGGCGACACCACCCTGACGGTCACCGACGACAACGCCGACCTGAGCGTGTACGCCACCCGCCAGGCGGCCGACGGGCACCTCCGCATCCTGGTCGTGAACAAGTCGGCGACCAACGACGCGTACGTCAACTTCGCCCTCAAGAACTTCGGCCTGAACGCGGCCGCCGGGGTGAAGGCGTGGCGGTACGGCATCGACCGCGACAACGGCCAACGGGATTCGGCCGACGGCAACAGTTATCTCGACCAGTGGACTCAGGCCCCGGATTACCCCAGCGTGACCGGTGCGGACAGTGCCATGTCGTACTGGTTCCCGCAGTACTCGATGACCGTGCTCGACGTGGGGCCGACGAACGCCAACTTCGTGACCAACCCCGGGTTCGAGGTGAACAACGACCCGTTGACCACCAACCAGTACGTCGGCAGCCCGGCCGGCTGGACCGAAACGGGCAGCGGGTACGCGCAGTCCGGGTACGGCTCGATCCCGCACGGCGGGGGCCTGTACGGATTACACTGGAACGCCGCGGCCTACACCGCCGACACCAACCAGACGCTGACCAACTTGCCCAACGGCAACTACACCTTGAGCGCCTGGGTGAAGAGTTCCGGCGGGCAGACCTCGGCCAACCTGTACGTCAACGGCAACGGCGGGGCCGCCCGCTCCGCGAGCCTGACCGGGGCAACGCCCGGGGGCTGGGGCGGGACGTGGACGCTGGTCGTCGTCCCCGACGTGGTCGTGAGTAACGGGACCGCGAAAATCGGGTTCGCGTCGAACGCCGGGGCCGGCCAGTGGCTCCAGTTCGACGACGTGGTGTTCGCCCGCGACCTGACCGTCAACCCCGGGTTCGAGTCCGGCACGGCGAGTTGGGACACCTGGACTGGCGCGACCGGCACGGGGGCCGGGGCGTTCACCGTGCCGGCGACCGGCGGGCACGCCAGTGACAAATACGGCTCGCACAAGAAGACGACGGCCTACGAGGTCGAAAATTACCAGGTCCGCACGGCCATCCCCAACGGCGTCTACACCCTGACCGCGTGGGTGCAAGGCTCCGGGGCGACGACCAACGGCCAGACCCAGGTTCTGGAGGTCAAGGACTACGGCGGCGCGTACCTCGCCGTCACCATCCCGGCCACGACGACCTGGACCCTGATCTCGATCCCGAACGTGCGGGTGACGAACAACCAGGCCAAGTTCGGCGTCTACTCCAAAGTGAACGCGAACCAGTGGGTCAAGTTCGACGACGTGCAGTTCTTCGACCCGCCGCTGGTGGCCGACGACCGCACCTCGGTCCGCTTCGACCCGTCCGACCGCCCGGCCGGCCCGGTGACGCCGACCGCCGACCGCGGCGCGCCGGTGGCGACGACCCGCGGCGCGAAGCCGACCCCGGACGCACCGCCGACGACCTACGCCGTCCCGACGATGGCCGCCGACCCGCGCTGGCGGCACCGCCCGGCGACGCGGTGGGCGGCACCCGCCGGCGACTGGGACGACGAGTCCGCAGCGCTCGCCGTCGAAGTCGGGTAGCGAACTGGAAGGCCGGCGGCCGTCAGCCGCCGGGCCCGTCCACGAGGGTCTTCAAGCCTTCCCACACCTCTTGCTTCCAGAAGCGGCGGGCGCGGCCGGACGTGCTGCAGCAAACGTAGACGCGCGTCGCGGCGATGGTCTCCACTTGGAGGCCGTAAGCGGCGGGGCGGCCGAGGGCGATTTTGGCCGCCGTTTTGCTAGTGAACGCCAGGACGGCGGGTTGGTACGCGCGGATTTTGACGGCCAGCCCGGCCGGGTCGAGGCCGTCGGCGGGCAGCTCGTCGTCGTTCCCGGCGTGGTGCTTGCACAGGTCGGTCAGGCCGATGCCGAGGGCCAGGAGGTCGGCGTAGTCGGCGGGCCGGACGAGCGTCGGGGTCAGGCCGACCTCGTGCAGCGTCCGCCAGAAGCGGTTGCCGGGGTTGGCGTAGTACGCGCGGGCCGCCGCCGACGCCCGGCTCGGGGCGGTGCCGCACAAGACGAGTTTCAACCCGGCCGCGAGCAGGTCGGGGACGACCGCGTCCGCCATGCGAAAGTCTTCCGATTTTTTGGGTCGAGTGAACCGCGAACCGGCCGGTCCCGGCGGGCGTCGTCCCGCCTATGATACCCGGCGTCCCCATCCGCCCCCGCGCCCGGAACCTTCCCGATGACCGTGCTCCCGCGACGCTCCAAAACGAACGGGTACGTCGCGGCGATCTCGGCCACGGCCCTCGTGTCGCTCGCCCGCCTCGGCCTGACCGACTGGCTCATGGACACCGTCCCGTTCTTGCCGTTCATCGGGGCCGTGGCCGTGGCGGCGTGGGTCGGCGGGCTGGGGCCGGGGGTCGCGGCGACGGTCCTCGGCAGCCTCATGGGCACGACCTTTTTCCTGCACCCGAACGGCCAGACCTCCGCGAACCTCGTCTCCGACATCGTTCACGTCTCGACGTTCGTCGGCATCGGCATCGTCGTGAGTTTGCTGTGCGAGGCCCTGCACCGGTCGCAGAACCGCGAGGCCGACGGCCTCCGCCGGCTCGCGGCCACCCTCGACGGCATGGGCGACGCCTTCTTCCAACTCGACGCCGACTGGAAGCTCGTCACCGTCAACCGGCAGTACGAGACCGGGTGGGGCCGCACGTCTACCGACTCGGTCGGCAAGGGCTTCTGGGACGAGTGGCCGGGCGACGCGGGGACCGACCTGGACGTCCAGTTCCGCCGGGTCGTGGCCGGGGGCACGCCGGTCGATTTCGAGTACCACCACGAGTCGCGCGGCCGGTGGTCGCGGGTGCGGGTCCAGCCGTCCCCCGGCGGCGGCCTGGCGGTGTTCGCCCAGGACGTGACCGAGCGGGTCCGCCAGCAGGCCGAGTCGAAGGCGAGTCACGAGCGGTTCGCCCAACTGGCCGACGCGGTGCCGCAGATCGTCACCGTCCGCCGGGCGAACGGCGACCTCGAATTCGTGAACCGCCGGTGGGCCGAGTACACCGGCCGGCCGGACGCCGAGGCGGACGACTTCGCCGGCGTCGTCCACCCCGACGACATCGCCGGCCTGAACGCCCGGTGGGGCATCGCCAAGCTCGCCCGGGTGACGCTCGAAGTCGAGTCCCGGCTCCGCCGGTTCGACGGCGAGTACCGGTGGTTCCTGACCCGCGCCGTCCCCGCCCTGGACGCGACCGACCCGGCCGCGACCCGGTGGTTCGGCACCTCGACCGACGTCCACGACCAGCGCGAGGCGGCCGACCGGCTGCGCGAGGCCGACCGCCGCAAGGACGAGTTCCTGGCCACCCTGGCCCACGAGTTGCGCAACCCCCTCGCGCCGATCCGCAACGGCCTCGTCGTGCTCAAGCTCGGGTTCACCGAACCGGCCGCCGTCGAGCGGACCCGGGCGATGATGGAGCGGCAACTCGAACACCTCGTCGTGCTCGTGGACGACCTCCTCGACGTGTCCCGGATCACGCAGGGCAAGTTGACCCTGCGGCGCGTCCCGGCCGACCTGACGCGGGCCGTCGCGGACGCCGTCGAAGCGGTCCGCCCGCTGGCCGCCCAGCACGCCCACCGGCTCGTGGTCGAGTGCCCGCGGACGCCGGTGCGCGTGGACGGCGACCCGACCCGGCTGGCCCAGATCGTCGGCAACCTGCTGACCAACAGCGCGAAGTACACCCCCCCCGGCGGCAACATCCGGCTGACCCTCGAACGGCACGCCGACGCGGCCGTGATTGCCGTGACGGACGACGGCATCGGCATCCCGGCCGCGGCCCTCGGCACGATTTTCGGCCTGTTCAGCCAGGTCGATCGCACCCTGGAGAAGACGACCGGCGGCCTCGGCATCGGCCTCGCGCTGGTCAAGGGCCTGGTCGAAATGCACGGCGGCACCATCACGGCCGAGAGCGCCGGCGAGGGCCGCGGCAGCACCTTCACCGTCCGCCTGCCGGCCCTCCCGGCCGACGCGGGCGACGAAAGCCCCACGGCCGATCCGCCGCTCCCGGTGACGGTCGGGCCGCGGCGGTGGCGGGTGCTGGTCGTGGACGACAACGCGGACGGGGCGGACTCACTCGGCACCCTGCTCGAACTCTCCGGGCACGAAGTCCGCACGGCTTACGACGGCCTGCAAGCGGTGACCGCGGCCGGCGAGTTCCGGCCCGACTTGATCCTCATGGACGTGGGCATGCCCCGGCTCAACGGCCTCGACGCGACCCGCCGCATCCGCGAACACGACTGGGGCCGGGCCACGCACATCGTCGCGCTCACCGGGTGGGGCCAGGAGCAGGACCGCCGCAAGTCCGCCGACGCCGGGGCCGACGGCCACCTCGTCAAACCGGTCGCGCCCGAAACGGTCTTCAAGCTCCTCGCCGGCCTGACCGACGTGCGGTGACCGCCTACTCGTCGCGCTTCTTGGCGGCGAACTTGATGCGACAGCCCGCGGACGCCGACGTTTCGCGGGGCGCGGCCGGCGTGCCCGCGAGCGCGGCCCGGACCGCGTCCTCGACGTGCCGGGCGGCCGGCTCGCCCGGCGGGGCCTTGTCGTCGAACGCGCCCAGGTAGACGACCTTGCGGTCCCTGTCGAGGACGAACACTTCGGGCGTGTAGGCCGCGCCGTACTTGCGGGCGATCTCTTGCGACGGGTCGTACAGGTACGCGAACGGGAACTTCCGCTTGGCCGCGCGGGCCGTCATCGCCGGCAGCGCGTCGTCCTTCCCCGTGTTGACGTTGACCGCCACGACGGCGACCGACGAGTCGGCGGCCGCGTAGGTCGTGCCCAAGGCGATCAGCCGGTCTTCGTAGTCCCGGGCCACGGGGCAACTATTACACGTGAACGCGACGACGACAACCGCCTTCCCCTTCAAGTCCGCGAGCGCGTGCTTCGCCCCGTCGGTCCCTTCCAGGTCGGCCCAGGCCGGCGCGGCGTCCCCGACGCCGAGCGCCTTGTTGAACTTCCCCCCGACGGCGACCGGGGCGACCGGGGCGACCGCCAGCAACGCGAGGAGGGCCAAGGTGTGGGACATCAGAAGCTCCGAATCCTGGGGCAAATCACCGGAGCGATTGTACCCCGACGGCACCGGAGTTGCCACGCTCCGCGGGCACGCGGCGGACTCCCTGCCGCGACCCTTTCGGAGCTTGGCGATGATGAATCTGACCGGCGGTTACACCCTGGTGTCCGGCGAACGCGACGGCAAACCGCTGCCGCACACGCACGTCGCGGACACGGTGGTGCGGTTCACGGCGGACGCGGTCAAGGTGACGCACACCTCGCGCGGCGACGCCTACGCCGCCAGCTACGTCCTCGACGAGTCGTGTACGCCGGCCAAGGTGACGATGACGGCGACGGCCGCACCGGACTCGGGCGACGTGGCCCTCGGGCTGATCGACAAGCAGGGCGACACGGTCCGGCTCATCTACGCCCTGCCCGGCAAGCCGTGCCCGACCGAGTTCAAGACCAAGGCCGGCGAACTGCTGTTCGTCATGACCAACTTCAACAAGTAACCGAACAAAAATGCCGCCCGGCCCGAGACGCGTGTCTCGGGCCGGGCGGCGGGTGTTTCAGGGTTCACCGGGGGTTAGGCCGGGAAGAACTTCGGCACGTTCAGGTTGTAGAACTCGGCCTCGAGGTACTCTAGCGCCAGCGCGAAGTTGAGGATCGCAATGTCGTTGGTCCGCGACGGGGTCGTGTTGAACGCCAGGGCCGGGCCGCCGTTCAAGTCCTGGATGAACGGGCCGGCGAGGTTGATGACTTGCTGGGCGGTCAGCGCCTGCTCGAAGTCCTCTTCCATGCCGAACACGTTGATCGTGGACAGGTTGTTCAGCAGCACGTTCAGGTAGCCGGCGTGCCGGGCCTCGATCAGGGCGATCGACGCGGCCGCGCCGAGGTACGTGCGATTGAAGATGATCGGGGCGGCCCCGGTGTACGCGCCGCACCCGGTATTTTCGAGGGCGTTCGACACGGTCACGAACGACCGCAGGTCGGTCTGCAACAGCCCCTTGAAGTTCGGCTTCGGGCGGGCGGCCGCGCCGAGGGCGTTGACCAGGAAGGCAACGTGGGCGTTCTCGTCGTCCTGGATCGCCTTGAAGGCGCGGCGGTTGAACCCGGGGTAGAAGTTCGGCACCGTGGTCGGGCCGGCTTCGGCGGTCGAGCCGGCGGCGATCAGGCCGGTCGCGGCGGCGACCATCGTGGCCCCGACTTTGACGAACGAGCGGCGGTCGGTGCCGGCGGTAGCGGTGGTCTTCGGATCGGTCATGGGACAGGCTCCAGAGGAAGAAAGATCGCACGGCCCCGGGCCGAACGGCCCGGGGAAAAAAACCGGCCACCCGGTCGGGTTAGCCGACGAACACCCCGCCCGTGAAGGCGGCGTCGTACGCGTTGAAGCTGAAGACTTCGGCCTGCGGGTTGGCCTTGGCGTTGAGAATCTTCACCTGGGGCGCACGGCCGGGGCCGCTCGCCGCGAGGATCTCCGACACGCCCTCGCCGCCGAAGTCGGTGGTGGCCACGCGGACGCCGCCGGTGGCCGTGGACTCGAACGCGAAGAAGGCCGCGAGTTGGGTCGAGGTGGTGCCGCTGAACGCGCGAACGTCCGGCCCGCCGCCGATTCCCGCCCCGGTCACGACATCATCGCGGCCGTCGCCGTTGATGTCGCCGGCCGCGACGTTCACGCCGTTCCGGAAGCCGGAGTCGTAGGCGAAGTAGTCGGCGACACTCACCGGCGCGGCCGGCACCGGGGCTTTCGAGTCGTTGAACAGGCCGCCGGCGAACACGCGGACGCGCGGGGCACCGCCGAACCCGGCCCCGGCGATCACGTCGGCGAACTTGCCGCCGGTGAGTTCGCCCGACCCGACGTTGACGCCGCCGCGGAACGTGTCCTCGTAGGCGAAGAAGTCGGCGATGCCGACCTGCGTCGCGCTGGTGATGCCGTCGCCGCTGACCACCCGGACGCGCGGCCCGCCGCCGACGCCCGACCCGATCAGCACGTCGGCGAAGCCGTCGCCGTTCACGTCCCCCGTGGCGACGTTGACGCCGCCGCGGAAGGTGCTTTCGTAGGCGAAGAAGTCGGCGATCACGGCCTTCGTGCTGCCGTCGATGACGACCACCCGCGGGGCACCGCCGACGCCCGTGCCGACGACGATGTCGTCAACGCCGTCGCGGTTCACGTCCCCCGTGGCCACCGTCACGCCGCCGGTGAAGGTCGATTCGAGCGGGGTCAAACTGTACACGAGCGCGCCGGTCACGGCGTTGTAAACGTTGACCTGCGGGGTGCCGCCCTGGCCCGCGCCGGTGGCGAAGAACTTCGTCGGCGTCGCCTGCGCGGCCGTCACGGCGGGGATGGTGACCGTGACCGTCGGGGTCGTGCCGAGGGTCGCGCCGCCGCCCGGGGCGCTGAGGGTGACCGTGAACGTCTTGGCCGCCGACACCTGGGCCGGGCCGCCCGGGAGGGACAGGAAAATCGTCTGGCTCGTCTGGCCCGGGGCGAACGACAGCGTGCCCGAGTTGGGGGCGTAGTCGGTCCCGGCGACGGCGGTCCCGTTGACCGTCGTGTAGTTGATCGTCGCGGCCGTCGAGGCCCCGCCGGTGCGGGTGACGGTCAGCGCGACCGGGCCGCGGGCGTCCGTGAACGCGGCCGTCGAGGCCGCGAACGAGACCACGCCGGAGCCGGTAATCGGCGGGCCGACCGTCACGTCGGCGAGAGTCAAGCCGCCGCCGACCGTGCCCGCGAGGGTTCCGCCCCCTGTCGTCAGGCTGACCGTGAAGAGCTTGTTCCCCGTGACGACATAGGCAGCGTCCGTGGCCGTTTCGATGTCGAACCCGGTCACGGCACCCGCGTCGAAGCCGAGCGCCCCGACGACGAAGAGGACGCCGCCGTTCGGCGACCCGTTGGTGATCGTCGTGTCGCCGTCGGCCGCGCCTTGCGTCGAGAGCAGGTCGGTGTTCGAGTCGATCGCGTACAGGGTCGTGACCGTCTTGCCCGTCGCCGGGTCGGCGTTCTTGGTGTACGCCTCGGCCACGATCTGCGGGGCCGGCGCGGTCCCGCCGACGACGGCGTCGTACGTCGCGGCGTCGTACGTCAGGTTCGTGTCGGTGCCGACGACGAGGCCGCTGGTCGGGTCGATGCGCAGGTTCTGGCCGGTGTTGCTGACGAGCCGGAGCTTGTCCACGGCGGGGTTGAAATCGAGGCCGAACGACGTGCCCGATAGGGCCGGGGTGAACGGTGTCGTGCCGATCGGCGTCGCCGCCCCGCTCGACGGGCTGAGCAGGTACAAACGGTTCGTGCTGCCGACGCCGACGAGTTGGCCGTTGGACGGGCGGTAGTCGATGCCGACGAGGGTCTCGCCGGCTTGCAGGCCGGTCACGGCCACGTTCGAGCCGATGGTGCCGGGGGTGGCCGAGTCGAACGTGACGAGGTTGCCGGTCGTGGTCAGGCCGACGAGGGTCGCCGGGACGGCCCGGTCTTCGAGGGATTCGAGTCTCGGCAGGGTCCGCGGGGAGGCCTTCGGGAGTCGAAAAAAGGCGGTCCGCAACGAGAACGTCATGGTGGGCTCCAGAGGAAATGAAAAGTTCGGACGGGGTCGCCCGAGAAACGCGAGGCCGGTCCAAGCAACTGGCGGGCCGGGCTGGGTAGTACTGTGGCGGTTTACCGGAGGAGCGCAAAAATCTTTCGCGGAAGCCGAAAGATTTCGCACGAGTTTTCCGGTCCAGAGTCTTGCGGGTAAGGGTTTTCGGGAGGAAATGTAGCGGCAGAAAAAGTGAAATCCCGATGAGGATATTCAGGCGAAGGTCGCGCCTCACGAGAACCCACGCACCCCACGACCGGGATTCTGGCACGCGAGTTCCTCACCGCCGGACGGTAAGATGTCGCCGGTGCCGGCGGGCCGGCGACTCGAATTCACGTCACGACGGGAGCAAGAGATGGAACAGCGGCAACTGGGGCGGTCGGGGTTGATGGTGCCGGTGCTGAGCCTCGGCACGGGCACCTTCGGCGGGGGCAACGAGTTCTTCAAAGCGTGGGGCAGTACCGACGCGCAAGGCGCACGGCACCTCGTCGATGTTTGCCTCGAAGCGGGGCTGAACTTCTTCGACTCGGCCGACATCTACTCCGGCGGCCTGGCCGAAGACCTGCTCGGGCAGGCGGTCGAAGGGCGGCGCGACCGGGTGCTGATCTCGACCAAGGCGACCTTCCGCACCGGCGACGGGGCCAACGACGTGGGGTCGAGCCGCTTCCACCTCGTCCGCTCCTGCGAGGCCGCGCTGAAGCGCCTGCGGACCGACTACATCGACCTGTACCAGATGCACGGCTTCGACGCCGTGACCCCCGTCGAGGAGACCCTGTCGGCCCTCGACGCGCTGGTGAAAGCGGGCAAGGTCCGCTACGTCGGCTGCTCGAACTTCTCCGGCTGGCACCTGATGAAGTCCCTGGCCGCGTCCGACCGGTACGGACTGGCCCGGTACGTCGCGCACCAGGCGTACTACTCGCTCGTCGGCCGGGATTACGAGTGGGAGTTGATGCCGCTCGGCCTCGACCAGGGGGTCGGGGCGGTCGTCTGGAGTCCACTCGGGTGGGGCCGGCTGACGGGCAAGATTCGCCGCGGCCAGCCGCTGCCGAAGTCGAGCCGGCGGAACAGCGCGACGAGTAACGACATGGGGCCGCCGGTCGCCGACGAGCACGTGTACAAAGTGGTCGATGCCCTCGACCTCGTCGCGGCCGAGACCGGCAAGACGCTGCCGCAAGTCGCGTTGAACTGGCTCCTCCGCCGGCCGACAGTGGCGAACGTGATCGTCGGGGCGCGGACCGAGGAGCAGTTGAAGGAGAACCTCGGGGCCGTCGGCTGGTCCCTGTCGCCGGCCCAGGTGGCAACCCTGGACGCCGCGAGCGCGGTCACCCTGGCGTACCCCTACTGGCACCAGCGCGGGTTCAAGGAACGCAACCCGTCGCCCGTGTAACGCGCGCTGTCCCGACCTGGAATGCTATCGATGGCCGCAGGCGAGAAGCCGAGTTCTGTTCTTCTGTAGCTGGCCTCTGTGAGGCCGGATGCACTCCCCTGTCCGGGCGCGTCACTTGCCCAGGTTGCGGGTCCGGCCTCACAGAGGCCAGCTACAGAAGAATCCTGCACCGTCGCGTGACGGAAAAAGGGTGTGGGGTGCCGCGGACCGACCTCGTGATCGTCCGCGACACCCCACATCCGAGACCCGACGCCCGAAGGTTTACCCCACGTAGATGCCGCCCAGGCTGTCCGGGTCGGTCGAGTAGAAGGCGTCGAGTTGGGC
>JANYHV010000181.1 GCA_025362195.1 Fimbriiglobus sp.
GTCGGTCGAGTAGCCGCCGATCGACCAGAGCAGGAACACGCCCAGCACGAGGCCCACGTCGCCCAACCGGGTGACGAGGAACGCCTTGCGCGCCGCCGCCGCGGCCGACGGCTTGGCGTAGTAGTAGCCGACGAGCAGGTAGCTGCACAGGCCGACGCCCTCCCAGCCTGCGAGCATCAGCAGGAAGTTGTCGGCGAGTACGAGCAGGCACATCGCGAAGACGAACAGGCTCATAATCGCGAAGTAGCGGGCGTAGCCGGGGTCGTGGTGCATGTAGCCGGCGGAAAAAATCGCGATCCACGTCGCCACGAAGGTGACCGTCAGCAGCATGACCGCCGCGATCGGATCGACGGCCACGGAGTACGTCGCCTCGAAGCCGCCGGCCTTGAACCACGTCACGCTCGCCGACGCGAACGACACCGTCTCGCCGGGGGCCGTGGCGACCAGGAACAGGACGTAGCCGGCGATCAGCGCGGCCGCGGTGAAGGCGGCGACCACCGGCAGGTGCGCGGCGTCGCGCGCCTTCGTCACGCCCATGAGGCTGGCGGCAATCGCCCCGAGCAGCGGCAACGACAGGGCGATCAGGGCCAGTTCGGCCGGGCCAAGGTTAGACACGGACTTCGTCCTCGGTTCGGGCGGGCCGGCGGCCGGCGGGGGTCAGCATCGGGTCGGGCACTTCGCGCACCACCCGCAGCGGGTCGGTGTCAACGCTCGCCGGCACCTTGGCCTCGCGGATCGACTGCCACGCCCCGCTGTCGAGCGTCTTGCCGCGACGGTACAGCGTCAGGAACAGCGCCAGCGCCAGGCCGGCCTCGCAGGCGGCGACGGTGACGACGAACAGGCCGAAGACCTGCCCGCCGAGGTCGCCGTGCATCTTGCCGAACGCTAACAGGTTCAAGACGACGCCTTGCAGCATCATCTCGGCGCACAGGAACATCGTGATGAAGTTGCGCCGCGTCAGGAAGCCGACGAGGCCCAAGCCGAAGAGTGCCGCGGCGACGGCGAGGTAGTGCCAGACGGTAATCACGCGCTCACCCCTTTGCGGCCGGCAATCGCCACGGCCCCGATGGTCGCCACGAGTAACAGCGTCCCGGCGAGTTCGACCGCGATCAGGTACTCCGAGTAGAGCGCGTGGCCGACGGCACTGACGTTGCGCGCCGGCAACTCGCCGCGGCCGACGAGCAGCAGCGTCTTCTCGCGCAGCTCGGTCAGCTTAGCCCGGAGCGCGGGCACGTCGGGGCTGGGTTCGAGCAGGGCGTTCTCGAGCGCGTCGCCGGCCGCCTTCTTGAGCCGCTTCAACTCGTCGGCCTGGCGGATCACGTCGGCCGTGCGGGCGTCGGTCTCGGCGTACCGCAGGCGGTCCTGCATGGTGCGGCGGTGGTCGAGGTGGCTCCCCTCACCCGCCGCGGCCCCGACGACGGCCGTGAGCCGGGCGTTGGCCGCGTGGCCGAGGCCGCCGACGCGGTACAACTCCGTCGCCGGGTCGGCCGCCTCCTTCAACTCCGCCGCCGCCAGCAGCAACTCCGCTTTGTCCTCGGCCCGAATCGCCGCGGCCGGCAGTAGCTTCTCCGACACGTCAACCGCCCGGCCCGCGCTGAGGTGCAGCGTCAGCAGCACCAACCCGGCGAACGCCAAGCCGGCGAGCGAGCCTAAGAGCGGCTCGCGGCTGCGGTCGTTCTCGTCCGACGGCCCCTTCGAGTGCGACAGCATCAGCACGAACAGGAACGTGACGATCACCGCCCCGGCGTAGATGATGACCGTCGCGGCCATCAGGAACGGGGCGGCGAGCAGCAAGAACAGCCCGCACGTACTCAGCACCACGAACGCGAACGCGATCGCCCCGCGCGCCGGGTTCGACTGCACGACCAGCACCACGGCGAACACCAAAGCGGTGACCGAGAACAGCCAGAACAACCCCTGCTCGACGAGCGCCGGCAGGTCGTCCGTGGCCAGCTTGCCGCCGAAGGTGGTGGCGATGAACCCGACCGTCACGACGCCGGCGGCCAGCGTCAGGAAGACGCCGAGGGCCACGGACCGGCCGCGCGGCCGGGGCAACAACAGCGACAGCCCGAGCGTGCCGAGGATCACGGCCCCGAGCAGTTGCGCGGCGGCCAGGGGCGCGACGGGGGCCAGGGCGAACGGAGCAGTCACGCGGATCAGATCCCCGAGGTCGTGGGCAAAGTCTTGTGCAAGGGAGTAGTGATAGGGAAGTGACCGCGGGAGTGCAGAGTGCAGAGTGCAAAGTGCAAAGTGAAATCCGCCGACCTTCGGATCGGGTCCGACATTCTGCACTTTGCACTATGAGTTCTGCACTCCGGTTCGGGCCGCGCCCGATTCGGCCTCGCGCCGAATGGCCCGACACCGGCCTTCCAGCAGCAGCCGTAGGTAGCGGGTCATGAACAGGGCATCGACCAGCCGGCCGAGCGGGCCGAACGGCGACCGGAAGGCGACCTCGTCGGTCATGACCGTGCCGCCGTACGTCGCCTCGAAGCGGTGGTCGTGGGTGAACGCCCGGAACGCCCCGGCCGTCATCGCGTCGCGGAAGTAGGCCGGCCGGTCGAACGCCGTGACTTCGGACGTGAGCCGCTGGCGGACGCCGAGGTGCCGCGCCTCCCAGGTGACCGACTCACCCAGCCCGATCAGCCCGGTCGTCCGCCCGGCAACGGCCCGCTCCCCGGTGTCGGCGAGCGACTGGACGTGGAAATCAATGTCCCGCGCGAGGTCGAAGCAAACCTCGACCGGCGCGGCGATCGTCGTGACGATCCGGAACTGGGCCATCGATCCGCCGTGTTTGAGGTGGTTTTGGTTTCGGCTCCGCCGCAGGCGACACGCACGCGGAGCGGGTACTTATGAAGCACGCACGATCTCGGTCGCCGTCATCGGACTGCCCAGCCCCGCGGCCAGCTCGCGCCAGGCCTCGGCCACTCGCTCTCATGGGTCCAAAGTCGGCGACAATCCCCAAGTCACGAGCCAGAATTCCGAGATCCCTTCACCTCGGCCGAGTGCGGCCTTGACTGCCCGGCGGTACGAATTCCGGACGTGTACGTTATGGTCCCGCAGGAACCGCTCTTCCTCGTCCTCGCCCATGTCCAGCAACTCGAGGCGCATGCCCAGCCTGACACCTCGGTCCTGAAGCCGATCCATTTCAGGCTGCTGTGCGTGGGCCTCGAAAGCGGCGGCGGTGTCTTCGAAAAATTGAACGTAATCCCTTGCGAACTTCGCCTTCATCCTGGACTCGTAGACCCACGCCACCGACAACAACGCACAAAACGAGATCGCGAGCGTAACCCGGATCACGCGTCGATTTCGATGGATCCATTTTTTCATGCCGATGTCATCCCCGCGGAGTTATCTACCGAACGGGACAGCTCGCCACCCAACACTATGCCTTCGGCACTCCGGCTTGGGCCGTGTCCGACGCCGGGCCGAGGTTGCCCGACTGCGTGCGGACGGGGTCGGTGCCGGCTTTGACCGTCTGGTCGTAGACGCTCAGCAGCTTCTCCTTGTCGAAGATCAACTGCTCGCGGCTCAGGCCGGTCAGGTCGTACAGGGTGGTGAGTTCGATGGCGTCCACGGGGCACGCCTCCTCGCACATGCCGCAGTAGATGCAGCGGAGTTCGTCGATGACGAAGGTCTCGGGGTACTTCTCCCGGCCGACCCAGTCCGCCGGGGCGGGCGCGGCGACGATGTCGATGCAGTGGGCCGGGCAGGCGGTCGCGCACATGTAGCACGCCACGCACTTCGTCCGGCCCTCGGTGTCCCGGTTGAGCCGGTGGACGCCGCGGTAGTTCGGCACCATCGTCGGCTCTTGCTCGGGGTACGACTCCGTCACCTTGCGGGTGAACAGGTGCGAAATCGTCGTCTTCAGGCCGTCGAAGACGATGGGCAGGTACAGGTTCTCGAACAGCCCGAGCTTCGGCTCGTCGATCCACTTGACATCTTTTTCAACCCGTGTCGTTGACATGTGTCTTTCTCTCGGAGTCGGGTATGGGGTGTCGGGTGTGGGGTATGGTCAGAAGCTACGAATCGTCGCGGGGGCCAATCGGAGTCGGGTAGCGGGTATCGGGTGGGGGGTATGGTCAGAAGTTGCGAATCGTCGCGGGGGCCAATCGGCCGAGCGAGGGCCGGGGTGGTTTGCCATACCCCACACCCGATACCCCATACCCGGATCGACACCCCACACCCGACACCCGATACCCGGTTTTCAGCGGGCCGCGTACGTCACGCCGGCTTGCAGGCCCGGCGGGAGGGGCTTCTTCAGCTTGCGGGGGGCGTTGTTCACCGGGCCGTTGCGGACGGCGATCAGGCCCGCGCCGACGAACAGCACCGCCGACACGCCGGTCATTGCCCAGGGGGTGATGTTGAACTGGCGGACCAGGGTCGCCGCGAGGACGTTCAGGATCGACAGCGGGATCATCACCTTCCAGGCCAGCGACATCAGTTGGTCGAAGCGGAAGCGCGGGATCGTCCAGCGGACCAGCAGGAACAGCACCACGAACGCCGACATCTTGCCGGTCAGGATCAGCAACTTGACGGCGAACGCGGCGTAGGCGTTTTCGACGAGGCTTTCGAGGCCGAACAGGCCCCAGCCGCCCAGGAAGACGATCGACATCAGGAAGGAGGTCGTGATCATGTGGGCGTACTCGGCCAGCAGCATCAGGCCCAGTTTCATGCTGTTCGAGTACTCGGTGTGGTAGCCGCCGACGAGTTCTTGCTCGGCCTCCGGCAGGTCGAACGGCAGGCGGTTGCACTCGGCGTACACGCTCGTCAGGAACAGCAAGAAGGCCAGCGGCTGCGTGAACAAGAACCAGGTGTGGTCCTGCTGGTACTGGATGACCGTTTCGAGGTTCAGCGACTGCGTGAACAGCAGCACGCCGACGATGCTCATGCCGAGGGGGATTTCGTAGCTGATGATCTGGGCCGACGACCGCATCGACCCGAGCAGGCTGAACTTGTTGTTCGACGACCACCCGGCCAGGATCACGCTGTACACGGCCAGGCTGCCCAGGGCGAAGCTGTACAAGATGCCGATGTCGAGGGCCGGCACGATGACCGTCGAAAAGTGTGAGGCGTACTCGGCCTGCACCGTCTCGAAGGCGGCGAAGGTCGGCTGGGCCGGTGGCGGGGCGACCGTCGAGCCGATGGGGACGACCGCCAGGGCGAGCAGCGCCGTGCTGAAGGCGACGATCGGGGCCATGACGAAGAAAACCTTATCGACGTGGCCGGGGATGACTTCCTCTTTGAGGAACATCTTGCCGCCGTCGGCGATCGGCTGCAGCAGGCCGTAGGGGCCGACGCGGTTCGGCCCGAAGCGGTCCTGGACCCACGCGGCGACCCAGCGCTCGAGCAGGATGAGGTAGGCGATGTAGCCCATGATCGTGCCGATGACGGCGGCGATGATGAGGCCCGTGTACTGCCAATTAAACTCGGGCATCGCGTTACACCGTCTGGAGTTCGAGGCGGGCGGCACCCTTGGCGGCGGCCTTCGGTTCCGCCAAAGCCGCGAGCGCGGGGAAGGTCTTGGCCAGGTCCTTGCGCACGGCCGACGCCTGTGCGAGGCCCCGCTTGCCGGCCAGGTCGCAGGCGACTTGCAGCTCCGACCGGACTTCCTTCGGCGGGTTGGCCGCGCGGGCGAAGGTCTGGGCGTACCCGGCGTGGTTCAGGAAGGTGCCGTCCTTCTCGAAGTTCGACGTGCCCGGGAGCAGGTACTTCGCCGCCTTGGCCAGCGGACTCGTGAACAGGTCTTGCACGACGAGCAGGTCCGGCAGCACCACGCCGGTCAGCGCCTCGGCGGTCACCGGCTCCGGGTAGCCGCCGACGAACACGACGGCCGTCGTCGCCCCGATCCCGGCGAACGGGGTCACGCTCCCCTGGAAGTGCTGCAGCACCATCTCGACGCCGAGGCGGTTCGGGCACTTCTCGGCGCGGATGACGAACTTGGCCGGGGCGACGGGGTTGCCCTTCACGTCCTTGGGGTAGCTGTCGTCCACGCCGACCATCGGCACCGGGCCGAGCGCGAGCCGGACGCCCTTGTCCCACGACTTCGCCGCGGTCGCCCACTGGAAGGCTTCTTCCACGGTGAGGAACGGCGACAGGACGACGACGACACTCGCCGCGTCGGCCTTGACCGCGGCGACGATGTCGGCCTTCAACTTCGGAAACATCTCGGCGTAGGGCGTGTGGGAGAACTTGCCGTCGGTCTTCGTCAGCGGCTTCGTGAACCGGTCGGGCGAGTTGGTGAAGTGGTACCCCCACCGGCCCTCGTCGCAGATGAAGTGCCCTTGCGCGTCCGGGTTCGGCCGGGCGCGCAGCCGGTAGACGATGTCCTTGTTCGTGTCCGTGTGGACGCTGCACCCGGTGCTGCACCCCGAGCAGACGTTGTCCGTCGTCTTGAGGTACCAGACGCGCTGGGTGTACAGGAAGTCCTTCGACCCGAGCGCGCCGACGGGGCACAGATCGACGACGTTGCCGGACAGCTTGTTTTCCAGCGGCCGGCCGGGGAAAACGTCGATCTCCTCGTGGTGCCCGCGGCCGACGACGAGCAGTTCGGCCGTGCCCGAAATCTCCCGGGTGAAGCGGACGCACCGCGTACACAGGATGCAGCGGTCGGTGAACAGCGTGATCTTGCTCGACAGGCCCGGCTTGTTGGCCGGGGTGTTCTTCACGTCGATCATCCGGCTCTCGGACCGGCCGAACTGGTACGAGTAGTCTTGCAGCTTGCACTCGCCGGCCTTGTCGCACACCGGGCAGTCGAGCGGGTGGTTGATGAGCAGGCCTTCGAGCGTGTCGGCCTGCGACTTCTTCGCCCGGTCGGCCGGCTTGTAGTTGGCGTCGTACGACAACGGCGCGACGTTTTGGTCGCGCTTGGCGTAGTCGCCGGTGACGATCACCGTGCCGTCCTTGACCGGCGTCTGGCAGCCGGGGACGACCTTCGGCTGCATCGTCACCTTGCCGTCCTTCAACTCGCCGACCTCGACGAGGCACATGCGGCACGAGGCGACGACCGAGAGTTCCGGGTGCCAGCAGTAGTGCGGGACTTCGGTCCCGGCGAGTTCCGCGGCCTGCACGCAGTTCAGCTTGCGGGTCCCGATCTCGACCGGCTTGTCGTTGACGAACACCGTCGGCATGGTCACTGGCCCTTCCCTAAACGTCGAGTCTACTTGCCGAGCAGCTTGGTCACTTCGTCCGCCTCGGCCCGGCGGGCGACGCCGGTCACCACCACGATCCCGCCCTGCTTGTCCGCCCCGCCCTCGTAGGCCCACAGGCCCTGGTGCTCCCCGGTCCAGCACAGCACGATGCGGCCGTCCTTGATCGCCTGCGCCGTCGCCGCTTCCAGGCCCGTCGTGATCGCGGCCGTCGTCGGCATCTTGCCGTTGAGCGTGTACTCGGTCTCGATCATCAGCCCGAGGCCCGACATCTGGGCCAGCAGCAGCGTCCGCCGCGCGGCGTTGGCGACGTTGTGCGCCGTGCCCGCGCCCGGGGCGTAGTTCGTGTTCCCCGGCACCGCCTCGGCGACCCCCGTCACCGCCGGCGTCGTGGCGGGCGTCGTGATGGGGGTGACCTTGACCGCCGGCTTCTTACAGCCGCCGGCGAACGGCACCAGGACCGCCAACAGCAAGAGTCGTCGCATGGCTCGCCCCCGGGGTCGGATTCCGAGCGGATATCTTAGTGCGCGCCGACCAGGTCGAGCGATTTCGCGTGCCGGCTGCGGGTGCCGTCCTTGATCGCCGCCTCGAACTCCGCGCGGAACTTGCGGATCGCGGTCTTGACCGGCCAGCCCGCGCCGTCGGCCAGCCCGCAAATCGTCGTGCCGGGCATGATGCCCATGCGGTCCGACACGTCGATCAAGATGTCGAGGTCTTCGCGACGGCCCTGGCCGCGGCGCAGCCGGTCGGTGATCTTGAGCATCCACCCGGTCCCCTCGCGGCACGGGGTACACTGGCCGCACGACTCGTGGCTGAAAAACTGGCAGACGTTGTGCAGCACATCGACCATGCTGGTCTGGTCGTCGATGACCGTGATGGCCGCGGTGCCGAGGCCCAGGCAGCCGATCTTGCCGGGGCCGTTGAAGTCGAGCGGGATGTCGTACTCGGTCTTGCCGTCCTCGCCCTTGAGCGGCGCGTTCACGTCGGCGAAGCCCATGCTCAGGCCGCCGGGGTTGATCGCCTTGGCCTTGCGGCCCTTCCAGACGCCGCCGCCGTGCTTCTCGACGAGGTCGCGGATGGTCACGCCCATCGGCAACTCGACGCAGCGCGGCTCGTTGACGTGCCCGGCGATGGTGTACAGTTTCGGCCCGTAACTCCCGGCGTCGCGCGGGTTCTTGGGGTCCGGGGCGATCCCGAACGACTTGAACCAGTCGATGCCGTGCCGCATGATTTGCGTGACGCAGGCCATCGTCTCGACGTTGTTGACGATCGTCGGCTTGCGGAACGCCCCCTCGATGGCCGGGAACGGCGGCTTGATCCGCGGCCACGCCCGCTTGCCTTCGAGCGACTCGATCAGCCCCGTCTCCTCGCCGCAAATGTACGCCCCCGCCCCGCGGTGCAACACGATGTCGAGGTTAAAGCCGCTGTTGCGAATATTCTTACCGAGCAACCCCGCGGCGTAACACTCGTTCACGGCCGCCAACAAGGTCCGGTAGGCGTCGCCGTACTCGTAACGCAGGTAGAAGTACGCGCACTCGCTCTTGACGGCGAAGCACGACAGCATGATGCCTTCGAGCACCTGGTGCGGGTCCTTCTCCATCAAGATGCGGTTGTTGTACGTACACGGCTCCGACTCGTCGGCGTTGATGCACATGTAGATCGGGCCGGGGTGGTCCTTCGGCAGGAACGTCCACTTCAACCCCGTCGGGAAGCCCGCGCCGCCGCGGCCGCGCAGGCCCGAGTCCTTCACCCGCGTGACGACTTCGAGCGGCTTCACCTCCGCCAAAACACGTTCAAACACGGCGTACCCGCCGTCGGCACGGTACGCCTCGACGCTCGCCGGGTTCGGCGTGCCGACGCGGGCGAGCAGCACAGGTTCGTAAGGCATGGTCTCGACTCCTCGAAATCTGCGCGGGCGCAGGCAGTATGGTGAATGTCAGCAACTTACAGGGGCGCGAACTCGACTCGGTTCAGCCACTCTTCCGCACTCGAAGTACCCCAAATCATTTCCAACTCGTAAGCGATGCTGCCGACGGACATGGTCTGTCCGCGGGCGAACACGAACACGCCGCACGTGGTCACGCCGCGGGCGATCCGGGCGAAGGCGAATGCGGGCATGGTGTTCGCGTCGAAAGTCACGATGCACAATCCTTGGTCCGTCGCGTATGCCAGAAGGTCGGGGTCCGGGGTTCGGTCGGCCGGGGCGTCGTCATCGACCCCGACCGCACGGATGAAAACTTCCGGGTGGGCCTTGTGGACGGCGTCCCGGATGTCGGGCGTCACGTGCTTGTCGAGCAGGAAGCGCACCGCACTCATGACGCGGTGACCGCGACCCCCGGCATCCCGGCCCCCGCCTTCGACGCCCGCACTCGCTCCACCGCCGCGGACGGCGACTGACACATCGAGCGCTCGCGGTGGTCTCGAGCGACCGCCTCTCGACGCGCCAGGTACTCCTCGACGGCATCGCGGTTCGCCAGGTAGTACGCCACGGCCCCGTAGATCGACAGCAACTCGACCCCGGCGTAGCGGTCGGCAATGCGCTCCGGGGGCACGCCGAGCCTGTGCAATTCGATCACGTCTTGCAAGTCAATGCGAGTCCCCTTGAGGCGGATGGCCTCGGTGGGGTCGCCGATGAAGTCGAAGAAGTCTTCCAGTTGCACGATTGACCTCACTTCGCCTGTAACTCGCCGAACAGCGCGTCGGCCTTGTCGTGCGTCACGTCCATCACATGCACGTCGTTGAGCAGCACCGCCGGCGCACCGTCGCACGCCCCAATGCACTCGGCGAACTCTAGCGTAATCTTGCCGTCGGCAGTCCGCTCGCCGCAATGGACATTCAACTTGTGTTCGCAATGCTCGATCAACTCGTAAGCTCCGCGCAACATGCACGCCAACCCGCGGCAGACCCACACGCGATGAGTCCCGAGTCTGTCCGGCTCGCGGTCCTTGAAGAAGGCGTAGAAGGTCATCGTGTCCTGTACCTCCGACGGGTGCAGGTCGAGCATCTCCGCGATCTCGACGATCGCCTCCGACGAGACGTAGCGCATCTCGTCGTGGACGAGGTGCAACGCCGGCAACGTCACCGCCTGCTTCCGCGGGTACTTCGGCAGCAACGCCGTGATCTCGGACCGGATCCGCTCGCTTAAAACTGGCATCGGGAGACCCATCGCTAACTCTTGTTGACCTTCACTGCGGGACGCACTTTGTTAAACGCAGCTACGCCGGCGTCAGTCACCTTGGTGCGCGCGAGATTGATGTTCGTGGTATTGCCCATTGCAGATAACTGCATGAGGCCCGCGTCAGAGATTGGCGAATCCATAACGTTTACGACCTTCAATTTGTTCATCCTGGCCACCGACTTCATGCCTTCGTCAGTCAGCGGGTTTGCTTCGAGGATCAAATACGTCAGCCCTTCCGGAGCATTAAAAGTCGCCAAGCCGGCGTCGGTCACGCCGCAGTCGGCGATACTCAGTGACTTGAGCGAACCGACCGAGCCGAGTTCGTTTATGGCGGCGGCTGTCAGTGGGGAGTTCGCTATCGCGAGCGCCCAGACCTTTTCCGTAGTGGCGAGTTGTTTGACGCCAACCCCGGTGAGTTTGGGCGAGCCGAGGCGCAGCGAGTGCAGGCGGGGCACCTTGGCGAAGTCGGCCCAACTGGAGTCGTCGGCGACCGTGAACAGGGCGTTGAATTCGAGCAGCGACCGCACCTCCGCGATCGACTTGAGGCCCCCGGATGTCAACGGCGAAGGCTTGGCCGGCGAACACTCGATTTCGAGGTATTCGAGCTTCGGGAATCGCTTGGTCGCGTCTAAAAAAGCAGCGTCCGTGAACTGGGGTGGTAGCGTTATCGACCCCAGTCCAGGAAGACTCGCGAGCGCCGAAAAGCCGGCGTCCGTGACCTTGACGCACTCCTTCAAGTTCAACGCCCCAAGCCTCCGAGGCGCGAGTTTGCCCAACGTCACTAAAGCTTCGTCCGTCGTTTCGGCCGGCATATAAAGTTTCAGTCGCCCTTCGGTCCAATCACTTACGCTCGCGTTGACAGTCTTTGCGTAAGCCTTTAACTCCGGCGTATCGTCAACAGCGACCGGCCTGTTGGCAGACGGTACGTTGCACCCGAGCGTCAACATTGACGCGGCGACGGCCAACACGCACACTCTGCATCGCGACATCCGTCCACTCCGTGTCAGGCGTTCTCGGCCGCTTGTTGAACCGCCGGCATCAGGTCGTTGTTTTCTTCAATCCGCAACATGCGAATGTCGCGTACCGATGCCGCGAACCACGGCAAAGTCCGGCCTAATTCCTGGGCGGCCATAACACAGGTGACCATGTTGATTGTCGCCCCGCCGAAATAGGTGCTGCCTTGCTGCCAGCGGAAGCCGGAACGCTCCAAGACGCGGCGGATTTCGAGGTACGCCCCGTTGTACGGGTCCCCATAGTGCGTCCGCAAAGATTCAATATCCATGTCGAAGGCAATAGCATACATGCGGCCCCCGATGTCCGGCAACGCTTGGCGTAGCACTGACTGTTGAAATCGCTCGATAACGCCGACGCTCATGGCTCACCCCCCAAGTTATCGGTCCAACTCCGCCGCGATGATGTTCAGGCTCCCCAACACGGCCGGCACGTCGGAGATTTGGTGGCCCTCGATCAGGTGTGGGAAGGTGGCGAAGTGGATGAAACTCGGCGGCCGCGTGCGGGCGCGGAACGCCTTGCCGCCGCCGTCGGCGACGAGGTAGAAGCCGAGTTCGCCGTTGGCCGTTTCGTTGGCCCCGTACACTTCTTCCACCGGCGTCTCGAAGCGGCGGTTCCACATGAACAGCTCGAAGTGTTGGATCAACCCTTCGATACTGCGGTAGGTCGCCGACTTGTCGGGGATCGTCAATTTGTCGTCGAGTGAAACGTTGACCGGCCCCGACGGCAGGTTCTCGATCGCCGCGGCGACGATCTTGACGCTCTCCAACATTTCGTCCATGCGGACCAGGTACCGGCTGTAGCAATCGCCGCCCTTGGCGCAGACCATCTGGAAGCTACCGGACAACTCCTTGTAGGCCAAGTACGGCTCGTCCTTGCGCAGGTCGCGGGTCACCCCGGCGGCGCGGGCGACCGGGCCGGTGCAGCCCATGTTAATGGCTTCGTCGCGGGTCAGTACGCCGACGCCCTTGGTGCGGTCCACGAAGATTTTGTTCTTGTTCAGCATCCGCTTCACGTCCGCGTGGACCTTGGGGAATCCCTTGGCGAAGTCGCGGACCTGCTCGACGAACGTCTCCGACACGTCGGCCATCAGCCCGCCGACGCGGGTGTAACTCGGGTGGAAGCGCTGCCCGGACGCGCCTTCGATGATGTTGTAAATCTTCTCGCGAGCGTTAAAGGCGTACAAGAAGGCCGTCAACCCGCCGAGGTCGAGAGCCGCGGCCCCGACGCACAAGAGGTGGTCCGAGATGCGGGCCAGTTCGGCCAGGATCGTGCGGATGTAGACGCACCGCGGCGTCAATTGAATCTTCAGCAACTTCTCGACGGTGTGGTGCCAGGCGATCTCGTTGGCCACCGGCGAGATGTAGTTCATCCGGTCCACAATCGTCACGTACTGGTTGAAGTCGAGGTCTTCGCCCAACTTCTCGAACCCGGAGTGCAAGAACCCGATGTCCGGCACGGCCTTGACAATGGTCTCGCCGTCGAGCGTCAAGATGAGGCGCAAGGTCGTGTGCGTGGCGGGGTGCTGCGGCCCGAAGTTGAGCGTGTAGTGGTACTCTTGGTCGGTCCCCGCGTCGGCCAACGGGTCCAGGGCAGTCATCGGCAT
>JANYHV010000349.1 GCA_025362195.1 Fimbriiglobus sp.
AGGAACTTGTTCGAGTGCCAGGCGGTGGCGAGCGGCCCCGTCTCGGCTTCGCCGTCGCCGACGACGCAGGCGACGAGGAGGTCGGGGTTGTCGAAGGCGGCCCCGTAGGCGTGCGACAGCGAGTAGCCGAGTTCGCCGCCCTCGTGGATCGAGCCGGGCGTCTCCGGCGTGCAGTGGCTGCCGACGCCGCCGGGGAAGCTGAACTGGCGGAACAGCCGCTTCATGCCCGCCTCGTCCTCGGTGACTTTGGGGTAAACCTCGGTGTAGGTGCTTTCGAGGTAGACGTTCGCCACGACGCCCGGCCCGCCGTGGCCGGGGCCGGCGACGAACAGCACGTTCAGGTCGTACTGCCGAATCACGCGGTTCAGGTGGACGTAGAGCAGGTTTAGCCCCGGCGTCGTCCCCCAGTGGCCGAGCAACCGCGGCTTGACGTGGGCGTGCGTCAGCGGCAGTTTCAGCAGCGGGTTGTCGAGCAGGTAGATTTGGCCGACGGAGAGGTAGTTCGCCGCCCGCCAGTAGCCGTCCATGTCGCGGAGCAGTTCGTCGGGGACGCCCATCAGGGCAGGGGCGATTGGCGTCACCGGCTGGCCGCTGAGCACGGCGTAGGCGTGGCGGGCGATGGTGACTTCTTCGTCGGTCGGGATGGCGTAGACCATCACCGGGAAGTCCAGACAGGCCGACAGCAGCAACTCGTTAGCGGCGTTATTGGCGAGGCCGTAGTCGATCCCCAGGTGGCCCAGGCCGTCACAGACCGCAGCGCGGACTTCGGGGGAGTTCGCGCCGATGCCGCCGGAGAAGACGAGCGTGTCGAGGCCGCCCAGCGCCGCCGCCATCGCGCCGACCCCCTTGCGCACGGAGTAGCAGAACGACTCGAACGCTTCGTGCGCGGCCGGGTCGGTCGCCATGCGGGCCACGATCTCGCGCAGGTCGGACGTGGTGCCGGAGACGCCGAGCAGCCCGGAGCGGCGGTTGACGAGGTCGTCGATCTGGTCCGCCGTCATGCCGCTGCGGGCGAGGTGAACCAAGACGCCGGGGTCGAGGTCGCCGCTCCGCGTGCCCATCATGAGGCCGCCAGTGGGGGTGAAGCCCATCGTCGTGTCCACGCACTTGCCGCCGCGCACCGCCGCGAGGCTCGCGCCGTTGCCGAGGTGCGCGAGGACGACGCGGCCGTTCGCAACCGTCGCCCCGGCCATGCGGCCGAGTTCCGCGAGCAGGTACTCGTAGGACAGCCCGTGGAAGCCGTAGCGATGCACCCCGGCGTCGGCGTACTGGCGCGGGATCGGCAGCCGTTTCGCCACGGCGGGGAGGTCGCGGTGGAACGCCGTGTCGAAGCAGACGACTTGCGGCACGCCGGGCAACCGCTGCGAGATCGCCTCGATCAGCGCGAGTTCGCCCGGCAAGTGCGCGGGGTCGAGCGGCGTGGCTTGCCGCAAGTCGGCGAGGAGTGCCGGCGTCACGAGTTGCGGGTCGAAGTGCTTCGCCCCGCCGTGGACGACGCGGTTCCCCACGGCCGCCAGCCCGGTCAAGTGTCCGTCGCGTTCGAGGGCGTCGAGCCAGTCAGTACCGTCGGCGCGTTCGACACTGCCGCGATGCACGCAGTGCGGCGGGTCGCCGGCGTCGTAGAGGGCGAACTTGACGCTCGACGAGCCGCCGTTGACGGTGAGGACGCGGCCGGCCGGCGGGGTGGTGTCGTTCACAAGCACTCACTTCGAGCGGGGTTCCGGGGCGGGCGCACACGGTGATTGTACGACGGCCGGAAAATCCCGCCCGATCCCCGTCACTGGCTCGGGTAAAGCCGGCGGAACTCGGCCTGCAAGTGGGCGATCGCGGCCGACTGTTCGCGGGCGGAGAGCGGCTGGTTGTGAACGTATTCGATGACGTTCAGCGCGGCCCGGACCTCGTCCGTCCGGCCCGGGTACTTGGCCCGCAAGACCCACTGGCTGTCCTCGTCCTCGGCGATCAGGTGTACGAATTCGCGGGCGACTTCGTCGAGTTGGTACCGCCGCTCGACCAGCCCGGCCACGAGTTGTTCCTTGTACGCGATCCGCCGCGCGATCGTCGCCAGGCGGGTTTGCAACTCGGCCATGCGGGCACTGTCGGCGGCGTCCGCGTCGCCGAACGGGGCCAGGAAGTCGGCCCCGGTGAGTTGGTTTTCGGGCAACCCGAAGTAGACGGTCGAGCCGGCGATGGCGGCGACCGCGACGGCCAGCCGGCGGAACCAGGTGAAACGAATCATGACTTTCGACCTCAGAATACGCAGGCGGTCCCGGGCGTGCCGCGCAACGCGTCGCACGCCGGAAAAATCGCCACGCAAGGTGGGGTCGGACCCTGGGAGCAAACACCGGCCACGAGGCCGATCGGGTCCGCAACACACGTCCACTCGCCGGCCTTTGGCGGCCGACTCGCAACGGACAAACGATGTCGGGAGGCCCGAGAGGGCGCTCGGTTCCCGACCGGGAGGGAGGGCAAATCGTCAGCCTACGGACCATAGACAGTGCAAAGCCGGAACCAGTTCCCGCAAATCCGTGGCTTCGGCCGTAAGTGCCGACGCAGCCTGGAGAAGAAACCGCGTTCGCCCGCCTTCACGGCACCTTCACCTGCACACTTTCCGGGCAGTCGCCGGCCCGGCTGCCCGATTTCGATGCGTGTGGACTCGGCGGAGCTTTTGCGACAGCCGGATTCTCACCCCATAGACGAACTCACGCTCACCTGCGGTCGATCTCCTACCGTGGGCGTCGCACCCGGCGGCGCGGCCGATAGGATGAGGGTGACCCCGTCCATCGCATAGATCCGTACTCAAGGAGCGACCATGCCCAAGTTGACCGTCGAGGGCGTCGGCGAGTTTGAAGTCCCCGCCGGCAAGCGGCTCGTCAACGCGCTGAGCGACGAGGCGGGCGTCGATCAACTGCACGCCTGCGGCGGGGCGGCCCGGTGTACGACGTGCCGGGTCGAGTTCGTCGCCGGCGAACCGGCCAAGGCGACCGAAGCCGAGAAGGCCGTGCTCGCGGCCAAGGGCGTGACCGGGGTCCGACTGAGCTGCCAGATCGAGTGCGACGCGGACATGACCGTCCGCGCCGTCAGCCGCCTGGCCGGCAGCGGCCGGGCCGACGCCGGCAAGCGGCCGACCGACGCCATCGCCCCGCCCGCCGTCTGGGTGTCGTGATTGCAGAGCGCAGAGTGGAGATGAAGAGTGCAGAGTGACGGCGGCTGGGATTCTGCACTTTGCACTTTGAGTTTTGCCCTCCGAAAAATCGGCACAACCCGAAATCCTGACCTAAGTTCGTCCGCCTGCCCTCGGGAAGGCGGACCGTAGGTCAGGGTTGCGTCGTGCCCACGAATTGCCCCCACTGCCGTGCGCAAATCGCGTCGCCCCCGATCAAGATCGGCCGGGGGCTGGGGTGCCCGGCGTGCGGCACGCCGTTCGCCGGAATCGCCCCGACGCCCTGGCCGGCGGGTAAGCCCGACCCCGACCCCTTGCGAACCCGCGTCGGCCTCGGCGCGCTCGACGCCGTCGAAAACCTGACCGTCATCACCGTCGGCAGCCCGTCGTCGTTCGCCGTCGGGCCGGACGTGGAGACGCCCGAACCGCACGCCCGCCTGGCCATGCCGGCCCCGCGGTCGAGCGTCCACCGGTACGCCGTCCGCGCGGCCGCCGGGTCGGTCCCCGAAACCGAGGTCGAAGCGGACGCCCCGCACGCCCCGCCGACGCACGTGCCCGGGTACCGCGTCGAATCGACCCTCGGGTTCGGCGGCATGGGCACCGTTTTCCTGGCCCGGCAACTGTCGCTCGACCGGCCGGTCGCGTTGAAGGTCATGAGCCGGCGGTGGTCCGGGGACGCGGTCTTCGCCGCCCGGTTCACCCGCGAGGCGTTCGCGGCGGCCCGGATGAACCACCCCAACGTCGTGCAAATCTTCGACGTGGGCGAGGCCGAGGGCCAGCGGTACTTCAGCATGGAGTACGTGCCCGGGCGGTCGCTCGCCGACCACGTCAAGTTCGACGGCAAGCTCGACCCCGAGACGGCCGTCGGGTACGTGTTGCAAGCGGCCCGCGGCTTGAAGCACGCCCACGACCTCGGCCTGATCCACCGCGACGTGAAGCCGGACAACCTGCTGTTGAACGACCAGGGCGTCGTCAAGGTCGCCGACATGGGCCTCGTCAAGTCCCGGCTCGCGCCGCCCGAAGCCGACGCCCCCGACCCCGGTGCCGAGGCCCCCGCCGGGCCGACGATGACCGGCGCGCGGATGGCCCTCGGCACCCCGGCGTACATGTCCCCCGAGCAGTGCCGGGACGCGGCCAACGTCGATCACCGGGCCGACATCTACTCCCTGGGCTGCACCCTGTACGTCCTCGTCACCGGGCGGACGCCGTTCGAGGGGTCCACGGCCGTGGCCCTCATGACGAAGCACGCCTACGAACCGATCATGCCCCCGGAACTGCTCGTCAACCGCGTGCCCAAGGAACTGTCGGCGGTCATCCTGCGGATGATGGCCAAGAGCGTGGACGACCGGTTCGCCACGATGGCCGAGGTCATCCGCACGCTCGAACAGTGGCTCGGCATCCACCACACCCGGACGTTTTCGCCGCGGGACGAGCAGATCGACGCGGTCGAGAAGAACGCCCACACGTTCAACGCCGCGCCGACGGCCGTCCTCCGCGGGCGACTGTTAACCGGGGCCGTCTCGACCCTCCTTTTGGGGGCCGTGCTGCTGTCGTTCTTCGGCAAACTCGGCTGGGCGTTCGGGGTGGCCGGCACGGTCCTCCAGGCGGCCGTCGCGTACTTCCTGATCGACGGCGTGGCCAACCAGACGTACCTGTTCCGCCGGGCCCGCCGGTTCGCCCTCGGGCTGGCCGCGTGGGACTGGGCCATCGTCGTCGCGGCCGTCGGCATGTCCGCGCTGCTGTTGGGGATGCTCGGCCTGTTCTGGCTCTGGATCGGGTTCAGTTTCTTGAGCGCGGCCGCGGCGTTCGGCCTGCGGCTGGGCCTCGACCGGGCCGTCGAGGCCGAGCGGGCCGACTGCCTGGACGCGACCGAAAAGCTCCTCCGGCGGATGCGCCTGGGCGGCCTCGACGAGGAAGAGTTGCGGCTGTTCGTGGCCAAGTACGCCGGCCGCGACTGGGAGGAGTTCTTCGAGGCGCTGTTCGGGTACGAGGCGAAAATCGCCCTCCGCGGGCTGCTGTTGCGCGGCGGCAGTGCCGGCCTGCGCGACAAGTACGCCGCGTGGCGCGAGCCGCTCATCAACCTGATGACCCGCGTCGAGCGCGCCCGCAAAGAGGCCCGTGCCCGCCTGCTGCTCCTGGAGGTGGAGCGCGCCGCCGGGATCGACCCGGCGACCGCCGACGGGCCGGCCGATACTTCCGCCGACACGGTCGTCACCCAGGCCGAGGGCCTGCGGCGGGCTAACGCCCGGCACGAGGCGGGCAACTACCCGGGCGTGAACACGCCGATGATGCTGCCCAACCTGGGCCAAATCCTCGCCGTCCACCAGGCCCAAAACCCCGCCGACTTCGCCGGAATGGGGGCGAACCGCGACTGGCCGGACCGCGTCGCCAACCTGTTCGTCGGCCCGCACGTCCGCGTCGTCGCCGCGACGGTGCTGATGGCCGCGTGCGTGCTGTGGGTCGTGCAGAACCATCAAGTGTTCCCGTTCGCCGCGCCCGCCGAGGGTTCGACGGAAGCGCCCGCCGAGCCGGCCGAGGTGTCGGGGGCGTGGACCGAACCGCTCCGCCTCGACTGGCTGCCGGAAGACGCGACCGCCTGGTGCGACACGGCCAACGCCGGGTGGGCGGGCGTGTTGCTCCTCGCCTCACTGTTCTTCCGCGGCAACCGCATGGGCGCGATGGTCCTGGTCGGGGCGGCGATCTGCGCCTTCGGCCACCGGTACGGCATCCGCACTGTCGAGCCGATCCGCGACTACCACGTCGGCCTGCTCCTGGGCAGCGTGTTCACGCTCCTCGGCTTCCGCCTGGCCCGGCGGTAGCGGCGCATTCCCGGCGAGCGGCGGTGCGTCAGCCCGCCGGTCCAACCCGGAATGCGAAGTGACATCCCGCGGGGAGTTCCCGCGCACGCACGGGCCGGCCGTCACCATTCCAGGTTGGACCGGCGGGCTGACACCCGCCGCTCTCCGGGATTCGCCTGCGGCGGGGCCGAAACGACGGAACGCCCGGGGGCGGCCCCGGGCGTTCGCGCGTCGAATCGGCATCGACTTACTCGTCGGCGCAGCAGGTCTTCTTGGCCGTGGACTTTTCGCAGCACGGCGACTTGGCCGGGGTGCTCGCGGCGGACATCGTGCCGCCGGCGCACGCGCCGAGGGCTTCTTCGCTGGCGGGGGCGAGGGTCGCGTCGGCGGTGTCGTCCGCGCACACGCTGGTGGAGATCATCCCGCTGAGCGGGCAGCCCGACTGCTTGCTGCACCGCGACGGGCCGCTGTCCGAGTCGAACAGCGACGACACCGACCCGCCGTTGGCGGCGAACACGCCGACGGTGGTGACGACGAGCGCGGCGGCGAAGCCGGCCAAAATCTTCATCGACATCTCGAAACTCCTTGTCGTGTCCCTGGCGAACCAAACCCCTACTCCAGTAGTCTAGTACAACGCCGCAGCCGTTTCCTATCCCAATCCGGTGAGAATTCCGTTGCCGCCGAAACCGCCGAATTTGCGCGCCGCGATGGGCCTGTCGATGGCCGCCGCGCTCGTCACCCTGGCGCTCAAAGGGGCCGGGGCCGCGGCCACCGGGTCGGTCGGCCTGCTCGCCGACGCACTCGAATCGAGCGTCAACCTCGTCGCCGCCCTGACCGCCTACCTTTCCCTCCGGTACGCCGCCCGCCCGGCGGACGCGACGCACACCTTCGGGCACGAGAAGATCGAGTACTTCTCCAGTGGCGTCGAGGGCGTGCTGGTCGTCATTGCCGGCGTCAGCACGGTCGCCTTCTGCGGCGCGCGGCTGGCGGCCGGCGGGGAGTTGCACCGGCTCGACGTGGGCGTCGCCCTCACCTTCGCGGCCACGGCGATCAACCTGGGCGTCGGCCTGCACCTGGTCCGCCTCGGCCGGCGGGCGAATTCCCTGCTCGTCGAGGCCGACGGCCAGCACCTGCTCTCGGACGTCTGGACCTCGGTCGTCGTCGTCGTCGGGCTGGGCCTCGCCGCGCTGACCGGGTGGTCGGAACTGGACGCGGTCGCCGGCGTCGTCGGCGGCGGGCAGATCACGCTCATCGGCCTGCGGCTGATGCGCCGGTCGTTCGACGGCCTGATGGACCGCGCGCTGGAACCGGCCGCGCAGGCCGAATTGCGGGAGCGGATCGAGGCCGCGCTGCCGCCCGGGGCCAAGTTCCACATGCTCCGCACCCGCCAGGCCGGCCGCCGGGTCTTCGCCGAGTTCCACCTGCTGCTCGACGGCAAGTTGACCGTGACCGAGTCCCACCGGCGGGCGCACGAAGTCGAACTACAACTGCGCGCGTGGCGGCCCGAACTCGCCGTGACCGTCCACATCGAGCCGATCGACGACCAGACCGCCTGGGAGACGCAAGAGCTGGAGCAACTCGGCGAAAACATTCCCGGCGAGCGGCGACCGTAAAACCTGACAGTTAGGGCATTTCTTCCCTCGACAATGATCTAACCCAAGAAAAGTGGACGCGGAATCAGCGGCGTTTCTGGTGGGACGGCCCGGACGTTCGACGCGCGCGTCATCCGTCTCGCGCAGTTGTTGAAGGCCCGGGAAGCGGGTTTGACACGCCGGGCGCGGCGGGGTATTCACCGCACTTCGTCGGCCCCCGGCAAGGTGTTGGAATGGTTCGCCCCGGCTTGATCGTCGGCGTGGTGCTGCTCGCGGCGTGCGTCGGGTGCTTCCCGAAGGCGGAGCAACTGCGGCCGGACGCCGTCTGGGACCGCCTGCGCGGGGCCAACCCGGACGCCCTCATCGTCCGCACCATGCTCGTCGAAGCCCCCGCCGGCGAGGCCGCGTTGAACCGCGACGTGTGGGCGACGGCCGGCCGGCCGTTGCGGCACGAACTCTCGACCCTCCTGGCCCAGAACGGCCTCCGCGTGGGCACGTTCACTGGGGTGCTGCCCGGCGACTTCGAGCGGCTGACGCGGACCCCGCACGCCACCCTCGACGCGATGGACCGCAGCTTCATGCCGGGCAAGCCGAAAGTCGTGCCGGTCAACGGCCCGCTCGACCGCCTGACCTACCGCGACCGGACCGACCTGACCGCCGAGCCGACGCCGTGGGACTTCGCGGCGGTCGAGTGCGGGTTCAACGTGACCCTCGCCCCGGCCGCCGGGACCGCCGTCAAGCTGACCTTCGAGCCGCAACTCCAGCACGGCGACAAGCAACTCTTCCTGAAGCCGACGGCCGACGGGACCGCCTTCGCCCGCGACGACCGCAAGGCGCTCAAGGGCTACCCGGCGCTCGCGTTCGAGGTGACCCTCGGGCCGAAGGACACCCTGGTGATCGGCCCGACCGCCGACCCGGCCGAGACCCTCGGCGGCGGCTTCTTCCTGACCGCGGCCAACGACCGCGTCCGCCAGCGGGTGCTCGTCATCCGCGCGGCCAAGAAGCCCGCCGAAACCGTCCCGGCGAAATAGTCCCGTCCAGTGCGTCCAGCGTCCGCTCGGTCGCGCCTTGTTGCGCGACGACGAACGCCCGCGCCGCCGCCCCGGCCGTCGAGCGCGCGGCCTCGTCGTGCAGCCAGTGGCCGATGACGCCGACGAGTTCGGTGGCGTCCCGGGCCACGACCGCGCCACCGGCTTCGACGAGACTCCGGGCGGCGTCGCGGAAGTTCCAGACGTGGGGGCCGAACGCCGTCGGCACCCCGTACCCGGCCGGCTCGATCATGCTCTGGCCGCCGCGCTTTCCGTCGAGACTGCCGCCGGTGAAGCCGACCGTTGCGAGGCTCCAGGCCGCGCCGAGTTCGCCGATCGTGTCGAGCAAGATCACCGCCGGCATCGCGTCCAGGGGCGTCGTGATCCGGCTGCGGCGGTGCCAGTCGAAGCCGCTCGCGGCGACGAGGGCCGCGACCTCCTCGAAGCGGTCGGGGTGGCGCGGCACGAGGACCATGCGGAGCGCCGGCGTCCGCTCGCGCAACCGGCGGAACGCGTCGAGCAGAATCGCCTCCTCGGGTGCGTGGGTGCTGCCGACGACCAGGACCGGCACGCCGGCCGGGACGGCGAGCAGCCGGCGGAGTTCGCGGGCCTTCGGGGTGTCCCGGTCGGCGGCCGCGCCGTCGTACTTGACCGACCCGGTGACGACGATCTCGGCCGCCGGCACGCCGAGGAGTTTCAACCGCGCGGCGTAGTCGTCGGACTGCACCGCCAGCAGATTGACGTGCCGGTACAGTAGCCAGCGGGCCGGCCGGGCGACGCGCGACAGGCGGGCGAAACTGCGCGGACTCATGCGGCCGTTGACGACGGCCACCGGCACGCCCCGCCGCGCGGCGGCGGCCAGGAAGTTCGGCCAGAGTTCACTTTCCGCGAGCACGATCAGGTCCGGCTTCAACCGCGCGATCGCGCGGCCCACGGCGAACGAGAAGTCGAACGGGAACGGCACGACCGTGCAGTCGGCGAAGCGGGCGCGGGCCTCGGCCAGGCCGGTGTCGGTCGTCGCGCTGACGACGATACGGCGCGACGGGTGCCGGCGGCGGTAGGCGGCCACGAGAGTCGTGAGCAGGTGGACCTCGCCGACGCTCACGCCGTGGAACCAGACGACCGGCTCGCCGGGCGGGAGGGTCGGCACGCCGCCGAGGAGTTTGGCCCGCAGGTCGCGGCGGTAGCGGCCGGTCCGCAGGCCCCGCCAGAGGAGCCACGGGGAGAGGACGGCGAGCGCCGCCAGGTACAGCGCGTCGAGGGCCGGCGTCATCGGGGGGGCGTCCGGCGGGTGAAGATCGGAAGTCGCCGTTGCGGGCTTGACAGCGCTGCTTATGATAGGACTGCGATTTCTTTCACCGACCCTTCCAGCACCGGCCGCGCCGGGACGAGGCCAGTTCTGATGGGCAAACTTGTGGAGCGGCGACCCGCCGCCGAGAGTAGCGACATGGGCCAGGGGTGGAGCCTGTCCGAGGCCCACGAGACGTACGGCATCCGCAACTGGGGCAAGGGGTACTTCGGCATCAACAACGACGGCCACGTCGTCGTCCACGCCGACAAGGACCCGGCCAAGGGGATCGACCTCAAGCTGCTCATCGACTCCCTGCAGAGTCGGGGCATCCAACTGCCCATCCTCCTCCGCTTCACGGACATCCTCAAGCACCGCATCGGCGAGATCGCCGACGCCTTCAAGCGGTCGATCGAGGAGTACGGGTACGCCGGCAACTACTCGTGCGTCTACCCCATCAAGGTCAACCAGCAGCGGCACGTCGTCGAGGAAGTGCTGAACTTCGGTAAGCCCCACGGGTTCGGCCTGGAGGCCGGGAGTAAGCCCGAGCTGCTCGCCGTCCTGGCCGTCACCAACGGGGCCGACGCGACGCCGATCATCTGCAACGGGTTCAAGGACGACGAGTTCATCAAGATGGTCGTGCTGGCCCGCAAGCTGGGCAAGAACATCATCCCCGTCGTCGAGAAGTTCTCCGAACTCGAGGCCATCGTGCGGCACTCCGAGGCGCTCGGCGTCCGCCAGCCGATCGGCATCCGGGTCAAGCTGGCCAGCCGCGGGGCCGGCCGCTGGCGCAGCTCCGCCGGGTACCGGTCGAAGTTCGGCCTGACGCTGACGGAAGTCATCGAGGCGCTGGACTACTTGAAGTCGAAGGGCATGGCCGACTGCCTGCAGATGACGCACTTCCACATGGGAAGCCAGGTGTCGAACATCCGCAAGGTGAAGGACGCGCTGAACGAGGCGGCCCGCATCTACGTCGAGTTGCACCGCCTCGGCGCGGGGCTGAAGATCATCGACGTGGGCGGCGGCCTGGGCGTCGATTACGACGGCTCGCAGACCGACTTCGAGTCGAGCACGAACTACACGCTGCAAGAGTACGCCAACGACGTGGTGTTCCGCATCAAGAGCGTGTGCGACGAGGCCGGCGTGCCCCACCCCACGATCATCTCGGAGAGCGGCCGGGCGGTCGTGGCGTACCACTCGGTGCTCGTCTTCGACGTGCTCGGCACGTCGAACTTCGACCGGTGCGACGCCCCCCCGGGCGTCCCGGAAGACGCCCCGCAGCCGATCAAGGACCTGTTCGCCGTCCACCGCGACTTGAACAAGAAGAACTACACCGAGAGCTACCACGACGCCACGCAGGCGATGGAAGAGGCCTTGAACCTGTTCAGCCTCGGGTACCTCGAAATCGAGCAGCGGGCGAGTGCCGAGCGGATGTTCTGGGCCATCGGCCGGAAGTTGCAGCGGATCGTCAAGGAACTCGACTACGTGCCCGAGGACTTTCAGAACCTCGACACCCTGCTCTCGGACACGTATTTCTGCAATTTCAGCGTGTTCCAGAGCATGCCGGACTCGTGGGCGATCAAGCAACTCTTCCCCGTGATGCCGATCCACCGGCTCAAGGAGGAGCCGACGCGGCGGGCCGTGCTGGGCGACATCACGTGCGACTCGGACGGCAAGATCGACCAGTTCATCGACCTGCGCGACGTGCAATCGACGTTGAAGCTGCACCCGGTGAACCCCGGCGAGCCGTACTACCTCGGCACCTTCTTGCTCGGCGCGTACCAGGAAATCCTCGGCGACCTGCACAACCTGTTCGGGGACACGAACGCCGTCCACGTGCACATGGAGCCGGACGGCACGCCGAACGTCGACACGGTCATCAAGGGCGACACCGTGTCCGAGGTGCTGCACTACGTCCAGTACAGCAGCGAAATCCTGATGAACCGCATCCGCAAGGACGTGGAGCGGGCCGTCCGGAGCGGCACCCTGTCGATCCAGGAGAGCCGCGAGTTCCTGGGCTTCTACGAGCACGGCCTGGACGGGTACACGTACCTCGAAGAGGTGTAGCGCGAACCCGCCGCGGGCGGACCGCGTCCGAGTTCCCAAGCGAGGAGTGAGCCGTGAACGCGATCCGCATCCGCCGGACCATCGACTCGGAGACGTTGACGATCCCCGAACTCCGCGGCCTGATCGGCCGCGAGGTCGAGATCATCGTCCTGGACGAAGCCCCGCGCTTCGTGACGCTGGAGACCGAGGCGACCTTCCTCGGCCTCGCCCCGCCGCCGCCGACCCCGGAAGAACGCGCGGCGAACATGGCGGCGCTGCGCGAAATGGCCAAGACCGACCCGAAAATGGCAGCTTTTCTCGAAGCGGTCGAGAGTCAAGACTACGACGTGGAGGCCGTCATCCGCGCCCGCGGGCTTCAAGCGGAGGCCTGGGATGCTTCTCGCTGACACGAGTATTTTGGTCACGCACTTTCGCAACCCGACGGCCGCGCGGGCCACACTCATCGCCAGCGAACAGGCGACCGTTCCGGGCATCGTCGTCGCCGAATTTCGCGCGGGCGGAAGGACGCCGGCTCAAGTCCTTAACGGCGACCGCGTCCTCGCTCTGTTCGACACTATGGACACGCCGAAAGCCGTCTGGGACCTGGACGGCCGCAATCAGGCGTTGCTCGCTTCCAACGGCTTGAACGTCCCGCTCGTGGACGCGATCATTGCCTCGGTGGCAATCGTCGCCGGTCTCGAGTTGTGGGCTTACGACGCGCACTTCCTGGCGATGGCGGCGCTCCTCACCGGCTTGCGAATGTTTCAAGAACCGTAGTCGATGGCTACGGCTTGCGGCCGCCGCGGAGGCCGCCCGGGGTGCGGAGCCACTCGATCTCCTTGGGCAGCTTGGGCGTGCCGAGGTTCTCGGCGTTGCGGTGCAGGGCTTCCGCGAGGGCCTGGCCCAGGTCGGGGTGCTTGAAGAGCACCTTGTCGAGGACCACCTGCGCGGCCCCACTGCCGCCGGCGACCGCGTCCGCGACCGCCTGGTTCGACTCCTTCGCTTTGTCCCGGTGCGCGAGGACGACGGCCAGGCCGAGCCGGCCGGCGACGGTGGCCTCGGTGCGGCCGGCCGAGTCCGCACTGAGGTCTTTGAACACCTTCTCCGCGTCGTCCGGGCGGTGCTCCTGCGCGTACAAGACGCCGAGTTCGACCATCGCCGTCAGGTACTCGGCCGGCTTGAGCGTGCGGTCCTTGGTGCGGCCGGTCAACTCGCGCTCGCGGGCGGAGGTGACGGCGACCGGCGGCCGCGCGTCGGGTAAGCCGACGGTCTTCACGTCGGCCGGCGTGTGGGCGCGGCCGGGGAGCCACCAGCCGAGGCCGGCCAGGGCGAGCAGTGAGGCCGCCCCGACGGCCCGCCAGGCCCGCCGAGAATTGCCGCCGCCGGGCGGGAGCACCGTCGCGGAACCCGAGAGCGGCGTGGCGGTCGCGGTTTCCGCGCTCGGTGGCGCGGCGGGCGGGGCAAGGGGGAGGCCCTTGTGGACCTTCGCCAGGTCGCGCATCACGTCCCGGGCCGTCTGGTAGCGGTCCGCGGGGGACTTGGCCATCATGCGGTGGACGACGGCGCACAGCGCGGCCGGCAGGTCGGGGCGGAGGCCGGCCAGCGGCGGGGCGACCTCGCGGACGTGCTGCACGGCGACCTCGAACGGCGTCGCCCCGGTGAACGGCGGCTGCCCGGCGAGCAGGTGGTAGGCCGTCACGCCGAACGAATAAATGTCCGACCGGTGGTCCGCCGGCAGGCCCTGGACCTGCTCCGGGGACATGTACAGGGGCGTGCCGAGGGTCATGCCGGACTGCGTCAGGTGGAGCGGTTCCGCCCCGCCGACCGCCCCGCCGGCGAAGTACCGGGACAGGCCGAAGTCCGCGACCTTGACCTCGGCCTTGCGGGTAATCATGATGTTTTCGGGCTTCACGTCCCGGTGGACCAGGCCGACCTCGCCGGCCCGCTGCAAGGCCGCCGCGACCTGCCGGAGGATGCTCAACGCCAGGGGCAACTCGGGCGCGCCCTTGCGGGCGAGGTAGTCGCGGAGGTTGCGGCCGTCCACGTATTCGAGCGCGATGTACCGCAGGCCGTCGTGCTCGCCGACGGCGAAGACCTGCACGATGTTCGGGTGCGTGAGTTGGGCGACGGCCTCGGCCTCGGCCTGGAAGCGCTGGAGGGCGACCGGGTTGGCGGCGTGGTCGCTGCGGAGGAATTTGAGCGCGACTTCGCGCTTGAGCGAGAGTTGCCGGGCGAGGTAGACCTGGCCCATTGCCCCCTGGCCGAGCTTGCGCAACACCTGGTAGTCGCCGACCCGGCGGTCGGTGAGGTCCTGCGGCAGCCCGTCCGATTCGTCGGCCATTCCGCCCCCCGTGTCGGCCATTTTCGGTCGCTGTGAGGGTACGAAAAAAGCCCGCCGGTGGTCAGGCCGGCGGGCCGAGGGTGGTAGCGCAGGTGGTGCGGTAGGAATCAGGCGGACTTCTGGGCGGCGACCCATAGCATGTACGCGACCCGCTCGTTCAAGTTGGGCCGCGGCTTACTCCGGCTGTCCCGCCAGGCGTAGTAAATCATCGCGATCGAGAGCATGGCCAGGTTGCAGGCAATCAGTTCGAACATGGTGAGCCTCCCCGGTGAGATTTCGCGGGTCGGCGTGAGCGTCGTCACGGTGCGGCCGATCCCGTCGTGCCGCCGCGGGCTTCGGCCGGTCACGCCCAAACCCTAAGTCACGGCGGCACCCCGTGCAAACGCGGTGGGGCCGGATTGTGAGCTTTTCCCGCGCGGTGCCGGCCGGACGGTCCGAAACCTCGACACCCCGATTCTTGCGCGGTTTTCAAGTCGTTTCGGCCGACTCGCCGAACAACCCGGCCACCCCCTCGCGGCCCAACCGTACGACGCGCCCGCCCACGTCTAACTCGTACAGGTCGTCGAGCGGGTGGTAGCTGACGATGCGGACGGTCGTGCCGGGCGTGAGGCCGAGGTCGCGCCACCGGCGGAGCCGCTCGGGGTGGTCGTCCTGGGCCTCGCGGATGGCCACCGCCGCGCCGGCCGGGAAGTCGCACAGGCGGCGCAAGTAGCGGGTGACGAGTTCGCCCGTCGGGCTGGGGATGGGGTGCCCGTGCGGGTCTTCGACCGGTTCGCCGAGGTGCGCGGCGATGGCCTGTTCGAGCCGCGGCGAGATGGCGTGTTCGAGGCTCTCGGCCTCCGCGTCCACCTCGCTCCAGTCCAGGCCGAGGACCTTCGTGAGGAACAGTTCGATGAGCCGGTGCCGGCGGATGACGCGGCGGGCTTCGACGATGCCGGTCGGCGTGAGTTGTGCCCCCTGGCCGGGGGTGTAGTCGATCAGCCCGGCTTCGGCCAGCCGCTTGAACATGCCGGTGACCGACGGGGCCTTGACGCCCAACCCGGTGGCGATGTCCGCGGGCGGCACGACGCGGTCGGCCCCGCCCAGGCTGTGGATCGCCTTGAGGTAGTCCTGCACCGCTGCGGAGGGGTCGGTCGCCATGCGCGCGCGTTCCAGGGGGGAGTGGCCGGGCCGGTTCAGTCTACCCGGGCCGGAGTTCGGCCGCCAGGAAGGCCGCGGCCCGTTCGCACGCGCCGGGCACGGCGACCCGGTCCCGGAGCGCCCGCAGTTCTTCGACGGTCGCCCGGTGGGCCGCCGGGGAGGTCAGCCAGCGGATAATCGGCGCGGCCAACTCGTCCGGGTTGTCCCGCGTCGTCGGGAACTCGGGGAAGACCTCGCGGCCGGCCAGCAGGTTCACCAGGCTGATGTACTTCGAGGTCACGAGTTGCCGCGCGACCAGGCCGAACGCCGGCGTGATCCGGTAGACGATGACCGACGGCTTGAGGCGGTACAGCATCTCCAGGCCGACCGACCCGGACACGGCCAGTACGGCGTCCGCGGCTTCGAGGATTTCGGCCGTCCGGCGGACGTGGACTTCGACCGGCAGGCCGCTCCCGGCGAGGGCTTCGCGGACCTGGGCGGCGTGCTTGTTGCGGTACGCGGCGACGTGGAAGCGGACCCCGGGGACGGCCCGGTGAATGCGGCCGGCGGCCTGCACCATGAGCGGGAAGTTCGACGTGACCTCTTGCGTCCGGCTGCCCGGCAGGAGCGCGACGATCGGCGTCCCGGCGGCGCGGAGGGCGGCGACGTGGGCGGCGTCCGGCTCTTCCTGGCCGAGTTCGTCGAAGTACGGGTGGCCGATGTAGTGCGTGGTCACGCCCCGCTCGCGGTACCACGTCTCCTCGAACGGCAGGGCGGTGAGCACGCACTTGACCCAGCGGCGCATCTTCGACACACGCCAGCCGGCCCAGGCCCAGAGTTGCGGGGGCACGAAGTAGTACACGGGGATGCCGGCCCGGTGCGCCCGCTTGGCCAGCGAGAAGTGGAAGCCGGGGTAGTCGATGACGACGACCGCGTCCGGCTTCTCGGTGCGGAAGTACTGTTCGCTCTGGCGGACGATGCGGAGGAAGTCGGGCATCCGCACGAGCGCCTTGCCCAGCCACATGACGGCGAGGTCGGTCAGCGGGTACCGGAGGTGGACGCCCGCCGCGGCCATTTTTTCGCCGCCCAGGCCGACCAGTTTGGCGTCCGGGAAGTGGGCGAGCAGGTGCCGGGCGAGGTTCGCGGCGTGCAGGTCGCCGCTCGGCTCGCCGGCGCTCAGGAATAAGTGCATCGCGGTCGTCTCGGCCGCTGAGGTGGGAGTCGTCCGGGCATTCTAGAAATAAACGGACGGCGGGTTGCCCCGCCGTCCTGAATCGCTCGGTGGTGTCGGCCGGCGGTCACTCGGCCTTGGCGGCCTCGGCCGGTTGCGGCCGCTTGGCCCCCGGCAGGTCGGTCGCCTCGGCGACCTTGCGGTAGCCCATCGACCGGAGGACTTCCAGGACTTCGCTCCAGGTCGGGAACGGCCGGCGGTTGTCCCGCTTGTACCGGTCCATCGCCTTCATGAAGTCGGTCTCGTCGTCCGAGTAGTCCCGCTCGCACGTGGTCGGGTCGATGAGCCGGCGGCGCTCGCTCTTCTTCCGCTTCTCGGCCGCGTTAATCGCCCGCCGGCGGTCGGTCGCCACCGGAATGTTCCGCTTGCGGCGGTCGTTCGGGAAGGTCGCGTCGGTATCGGTCGTCGTGTCGTTCATGGGCGGTGTTCGTCTCGTTGCGAGGTAAGCCGGGGGGGCAATCCTTGGCGAGTCAAGGCGGCCGTCGGCAGTGAGGCTCGCGGTCCGGGTTACCCCAAGAATGCTAGGGGCGGGCAACCAGGACGCAGTAAGCTACCCGTTGAACGGGGGAAGTCAAACGGTTTTCGCGGACGGAACGGCTCAATCGGTCCCCCGGGATGGAAACTCAACTCCACACTGAATTGTAGGAGTACGGCGAGAATCCCCTCAAGCCCGCGGCGACGAATGCCGAAGGCAAACCCGTCGCCCCGACCGCCCAACCCGCCCCGACACCGCAACCGGACCGACCCGCATGACCAGCCTCGGTGCCGCCAACGTCATCCGCGTATTCGACTTCTACCTGGCGCTGATGTTCGTCCTCGGCCTGTCCCGCCGCTACCTCGTCTATTGGGACGCCGTCCGCCTGCTCGTCGCCGTCCGCGGCCGGTGGCCCCGCCTGTTGACCCGGTTGAAGGCCCACCACGGCGTCTTCGTCACGACCGAAGTCTTGCGCCCGCTGGCCGTCGCCGTCGCCCTCATGCTGACGCAGTTCCTCTGCTCCCGGTTGATCTTCCCCACGGCCGAGTTGACCGTCCACGAGATGCGGGCGGCCGTCTGGCCGGCGGCCGTCATCCTGGCCGCGGTCGTGCCGATGGTCGCCGTGGACGCGTACTTCCTGATCTTCGTCGGCCGCTTCGACCGCCCCTCTGCCGAAGCGTACATGGACCAGGCCGAGCACTGGCTGAACTCGTGGCACGCCCCCGTCGTACGGGCCGTCACCTTGGGGTACGTGGACCCCCGGCGGATGGTCGATGTGGAAGTGCAGAAGAGCCTCGAACACCTGAGCCGCACCGTGAGTTGGGCGGCCTGGTGGGTGGCCGCCCAAGTCGTCTGCCGGATGGCCTGCGGCCTGACCATCTGGACCGTCTGGGCCTTCGTCGAACGGCAATCGTCCGCCGCCCCGTGACCCGGCCGGGTCCGCCCCAGTCAGCGGATTCGGCTCCGCCGCAGGCGATTCGGGTTAGCCCGACGCGCTAGCGAGGGTCGATGGGTCGTTGAGGGTGTTCGGAGTCGTCGGCCGTGCGGTCATCGACGGCCAACCTTGCCCTCGACCGCTCGACCCTCGCTAGCGCGTCGGGCTAACAAGAGCCGCCTGCGGCGGAGCCTCGACTCCCTCGCCCTTACGGCAGCAAATGCACGGCCGTCTCGGCGGCCAGGCGGGCGTTGGCGATGATCAGGGCCTGGTTCGCCATGAGCGTTTGGCCGACGGTCAACTCGGCGAGCCGGGACAGCATGTACGGCGTCAGTTTCGGCCCGGCG
>JANYHV010000265.1 GCA_025362195.1 Fimbriiglobus sp.
CTACGCTTCGTGCGCCGGGTGCGCGGCCAAGTTGCCGCCGACGGGGATCGGGGAGGTGTTGAGTTACTTGCCGAAGGTCACCGACCCGCGGCTGCTCGTCGGCACCGAGACGCACGACGACGCCGGGGTGTACCAACTCACCGACGACATCGCCATCGTCCAGACGGTCGATTTCTTCCCGCCGATCTTCGACGACCCCTACGTCTACGGGCAGGTCGCGGCGGCCAACGCGATTAGCGACGTGTACGCGATGGGCGGCAAGCCGCTGACGGCGATGAACATCGTCACGTACCCGGACGACCTGATCGGCCCGGAGTGGCTGGGCAAGATCATGGCCGGCGGGGCGGAGCGCTGCACCGCGGCCGGGGTGGTGATCCTCGGCGGGCACACCGTGCGGGACGCGGAGATCAAGTTCGGCCTGGCGGTCACGGGGACGGTCCACCCGAAGAAGGTCGTCACCAACGCCGGGGCCAAGCCGGGGGACGTGCTGATCCTGACGAAGCCGCTGGGCACCGGGTTCGTGACGACGGCCGCGAAGAAGGCGACCTGCCCGCCCGACCTGTACCGCGCGGCGTGCGAGAGCATGATGGCCCTGAACCGCGCGGCGTGCGAGGCGATGCTCGAAGTCGGCGTGAACGCGGCCACCGACGTGACCGGGTTCGGCCTGGCCGGGCACGGCTACGAGGTCGCCGCCGGGAGCAACGTGACGGTCGCCTTCGACCTGGCGAGCCTGCCCGTCTTCCCCGGGCTGACCGACCTCGACCTGGTCAAGTTCCGCACCCGCGCGAGCACGACCAACCGCCAGTACACCGAGGCCGAGACGCACTACACGCCGGGCATCGACGCGGGGCTGCTGGAGTACGCCTACGACGCCCAGACCTCCGGCGGCCTGCTCATCAGCGTCCCCGCGGCCAAGGCCGACCGACTCGTCGAACTCCTCCTGGCCAAGGGCACGACGGTCGCCGTCAAAGTCGGCGAGGTGCGCGAGCGCGGCCCGACGGCGCTGGTGATGCGGTAGCCGGCCGGAAAGGGGTGGCGGCGCTGAAGCGGCTGGAAGTCTTGCACCTGCACTGGTCGCCGCCCACGCCGGCCAGGCCCACGCCGAGGCACTCCACTCCGTCACCCTCCCAGAGTCGCTCCACCCCGGCCTCGTCGTGGTGATCGCCACGATCACCGACAAGTCGGCGACTTTGGGCATCGGCGGCAAGGCGTGCCTCACGGGTAAGGCACATCGACTAGATTTCGTTGTGAAATGCCAACGCCAGTCCGAGTAAAAATAGACAGTCGCCTAGCAGTTTCGCTGATCTTCACAGGTCGACATCTGATGCAAAGCCGCGACTGATTCATGCCGTACCGCTTCTGGCGTCGGCTCGGCCCCACTTTCGTTCGCCCGGCGAGTTGAATGGCGTCTTCCACGAACGCACTGCCGCGCTACGACCGGTCGAACGAAATCAGCAACTTCAGGAGTCGATGGAGAAGAACAATGAGGGCACGATGACCCCGCTCGAATACGCCGAACTCGTGGGTCTCAACGAGTTCTTCGACACGCTGCTGGCGATCACCGACGAAGCGATTACGGCACCCCGCCCCGTTGGTCGTGACCGGCTCCGGTCCACACGCTCCGCTACTTCCGTCGTTCGCGGCCGGTGCCGTTGGCGTTCGCCACCAAGCGGCGGACGTTGGCGACCGTGAGCAGGCCGAGGTGCTGGGGCAAAACCCAGACGACGTTCGAGTGGTACTGGCCCCACGGGTCGCGGAGGCGGAACGAAAGGGTGTGGTCGCGGGGGGCGCGGTGTCCGCCGGTGGCGCTGTGCCCGCCGAACACCGGCTCGAAGTCCGGGAACGCCGTGCGGATCACGTCCACGGCGTGGGCCATCTCGTCGCCGGTCGCCTTGCGATTCTGACTCGCCATCGCACGCACTCCGGGGTCACACGATGGCCCATCGTCGTCGGGTTACGATACGTCACGTTTGTGCCGGCGATGTCGGGACAGCCCGCCAATCGTCGAAGTCGCTTTGTGAGAGACTGGGACAGTCGGCAGGGGATTGCTCGGGAATCCTGGGGGAATCGCGGCGGCGGGTTCTCATATTTTCGCGGCTGGTCCGTAAGATGGCGTTCACAGTTTCGCCCGTGAACCGGTCCTGGGAGGTCGCATGAACCGTGCCGCCTTGCGCCCCGTGATTGCCCTCGCACTGGCCTTCGCCGCCCCGGCCGGCGGGCGGGCCGCCCCGGCCGACGACTTCTTCGAGACCCGCGTCCGCCCAGTATTGGCGGAGCGGTGCTTCAAGTGCCACTCGGACAAGGCGGGCAAGAGCCAGGGCGGGCTGAAACTCGACTCGCGGGCGGCCCTGCTCGCCGGCGGGGACAGTGGCCCGGCCGTGGTCGCGGGCAAGCCGGCCGACAGCGCGCTGATGAAGGCCGTGCGCCGCGCGGACGACACCGTCTCCGCGATGCCGCCGGACGGCGCGATCACCGCCGCGCAAGTCAAAGACCTCGACAAGTGGATCGCCGACGGCGCGAACTTCCCCGACACGGGCGTCGTCAAGGACGACCCGCTCAAGCACTGGGCGTTCCAGCCGGTCGTCAACCCCGCCGTCCCGGGCGTGACGGCCAAGGACTGGCCGCGGTCCGACGTCGATCGCTTCCTGTTGGCGAAGCTCGACGCGGCGAAACTCTCCCCGGCCGGCGACGCGGCCCCGGCGGTGGTGGCCCGGCGGCTGGCCTTCGCACTGACCGGGCTGCCGCCGACGCCGGCCGAAGTCGCCGCCGTCGAGGCCGGCGGCCGGGCGGGGCTGGAGAAGTACGCCGACGCGCTGCTCGCCTCGCCTGCCTTCGGGGAGCGGTGGGCGCGGCACTGGATGGACCTGGTCCGCTACGCCGACAGCGTCGGCCACGAGTACGACTACGAAATCGAAGGGGCCTGGCGGTACCGCGACTACCTCGTCCGCGCGCTCAACGCCGACCTGCCCTACGACCGGTTCGTGAAAGAGCAGATCGCCGGGGACTTGCTCCCGCCGCGGGTGGTGAACGGCCGCAACGAAGCCCTACTCGCCACCGGCTGGTGGCAACTCCAGGAGCAGGCGTCGGCCCCGGTCGATCTGGCCAACGACGAGGCCGAACGCCTCGACAACATGCTCGACGTGCTGGGCAAAACCTTCAACGGCCTGACCGTCGGGTGCGCCCGCTGCCACGACCACAAGTTCGACCCGATGCGGACCAAGGAGTATTACGGCCTGTTCGGCATCGCCGCGGCCTCCCCGGCCGCGCGCCGCTGGGCGAACGGGCCGACGCTCGACGGCCACGCGGCGGCGTTGAAGGCCCTGCGCGACCGGGTCGATGCCGGCCGCGACCCGCCGAAGCCGCTGGCCGCGCCGAAGCTCGATGCCGGCCCCGCGACGGTCCTCGGCGACTTCGGCGACGGCGTGCCCGACGGGTGGACGGTCGTCGGCCAGACCGACGCGGTCACCGGCGGCACGGCGAACCTGCGCGGCCGGCAACCCGGCCTCTGGAGCGGCACCCTGAGCCGCAAGTTGCCGGCCTACGCCTGCTCCCCACAGTTCACGCTCGCGCACGACCACATCGACCTCCTCGTGGCCGGCGAGGACGCGACCGTGCAAGTCGTCGTCGCCAACTACCAGATGATCCGCGACCCGATTTACAACGGCCTGAAGAAGTCCCTCAAGGGCGACGACTTGCAGTGGGTGCGGTTCGACGTGAGCCGGTGGAAGGGCAAGCGGGTCCACGTCGAGGTGTTCACCGGCAAGGTGGACGGCAGCTACCGCATCATGCACACGGCGGACACGCCGCGGAGCCACTTCGGCCTGCGGGCGGTGACCCTGTCGAACGGCAACCTCCCGCCGCGGCCGAAGCCCGTGGCGTTGGACCCGGGGTCGCCCGTGTTCGCCTGGCGGGCCGCGGCGCTGGAGCGCGGCCTGCCCGCGCCGGAGCGGTTCGTCGGCGTGCAAGACCTGGACGGGGCCGACGTGCCGGTCTTCGCCCGCGGGGACGCCAACAAGCCGCGGCCGGAGCGCGAGCCGCGCAAGTACCTGGCCGTCGCCCGGACGGCCGGGGCCGCGGCGA
>JANYHV010000284.1 GCA_025362195.1 Fimbriiglobus sp.
CCCACAAGGGGCACCCCTACAGTGCTTTTTAATGTAGGGGTGCCCCTTGTGGGTACCCGGCCTACGCCCCCCCCAACGCGGACCCGGAACCGCTACACGGTTGTGAAGTCCGCTCGAGCCCGACGCGCTAGCGAGGGTCGAGCGGTCGTGGGCAAGGTGGATGTCGATGACCGCACGGCCGACGACCCGAACATCGTCAACGACCCATCGACCCTCGCTAGCGCGTCGGGCTAACAAGAGTCGCCTGCGGCGGAGCCGAAAACCTCGGCGAAGCCCGCGGCGTTCGACCGGATCACCGACGCGATCCGCTCTAGCCGACGAAGACGCCGGGGTCGAGGGTGGCTCCGCCGAAGGGAGCGAAGTCTTGGGCGACGCTCGGCTCGCCGGCGGCGGGGAACGACCGGCCGAGGTAGACGCGGACGCGGGCGGGGAGGCCTTCGCCGGACGCCCCGATCAGGTCGGCCCGGCCGTCGCCGTCGAGGTCCTTGACGGCCACCCGCACGCCGCCGCGCGACGCCGTGTCGCCGCCGACGAAGAAGTTGGCGACCGGGGCCGCCTGCGCCGCGGCCGGGCCGGACGCGAGCAGAAGGCTGCCGTCGAGGGCGAAGACGCGCGGGCCGCCGCCGGGGCCGCCGCCGAAGATCAACTCCGCCTTGCCGTCCCCGTTCAGGTCGCCGACCGCGGCCACGACGCCGTTCCGCAGGCGGACCGCGTCCTCGCCGGGGAAGGCGAAGAAGTCGCCGGTCAGCCGCGCCGGGTTCGGCTGCGCCAGGGCCGTGCGGCCGTCGAACAGGGCGACCCGCGGGCCGCCGCCGAACCCGGCCGCGACGACCAGGTCCGGGAACCCGTCGCCGTTCACGTCGCCGACCGCGACCCGGGCACCGCCGCGGAACCCGGTGTCGTCGATGCCGAAGAAGTTGGCCCGCGCGACGAGGGCACCGGCCTGCACGTCGAAGACCTGGACGCGGCCGCCGCCGCCGACATCGGGGCTGACGACGACCTCGGCCCGGCCGTCGCCGTCGATGTCCGCACCGGCGACGAACAACCCGCCGGTGAAGGTCGGTTCGTAGGTCGCCGTGGCCGCGAGCAGGTCGGCCCCGGTCGCCCCATCGACGACCCGGACCAGCGACCCGCCGCCGGGGCCGACGGCGTAAATGCGGTCGGGCACGCCGTCGCCGTTCACGTCGCCGACGGCGGTGCGGACGAGCGACACCGAGGAACCGAACGGCGCGAACGAGGTGCCGGCGGCGTACTGGCCGGCGGCGTTCAGGTCGAAACTCGTCGCCGCGGAGCCGCTGCCGCTCACGAGCAGTTGCGACGGCAGGCCCGAGTCGAGTTGGAGTCGGGCGACGCCGGCGTCGAACTCGCCCGCCGTCGTTTCGACGAGTCCGGCGAGCAACACCCGGCCGTCGGCGGCCACGGCGACCCCGGTGGCGGCGTCCGACTTCGCCCCGCCGCGGTCGAACGCCACGGTCGTCAGGCCGGCCCGGCCGAACGAGGCGTCGAGTGCCCCCGCCGGGGTGACGCGGGCCAGGCCGAAGTCGAAGTCGCCGCCGCCGAGTTCGACGGACCCGGCCACGAGTGCGTTGCCCGCCGCGTCGAGCCGCAGGGCGTTGGCCACGTCGGCGTTCGCGCCGCCGCGGTCGAAGGCGATGCCGACGAACCCGCCGGTGCCGTAAGTCGCGTCGAGTTGGCCGGTCGTGGTCAACCGGGCGGTGTAGAAGTCGGTGTCGGCCGCCGTCGCCCGGGCCGCGGTGCCGGCCACCAGCAGGTGCCCGTCGGCCAGCACCACCAGCGCCGCCGCGGCGCTGGCCGACGCGGTCGCTTCGAGGGTCTTCGTCAGGGTCGTGCGGCCGGTGGTGCCGAAACTGGCGTCGAGCGTCCCGGCTGCCGTCAGCCGGGTGAACGCGCTGGCCGTGACGCCGACGCCGCGGTTCGCGCTGCCGGCGAGGAGTACGGAATCCTCAGGGCCGACGACGACGGCGGCCGCCTTGTCGTCGCCCGTCCCACCGGGCAGGTCGAAGCCGACGGTCGCCTTGCCGGTCGCGTTGAAGGTCGTGTCCAGAGCACCGACGGCCGTGAGCCGGACGGCGGCGAAGTCGAAGTTCGCCGGCCCCTCGGAGTACCCGCCGAGGACCACGCGGCCGACCGAATCGACCGCCAGCGACTGCGCCCCGTCCCGGTTCTGACCGCCGCGGTCGAAGGCGACGAGGAGCTTGCCCGTGCCGCCGAAGGTGAGGTCGGGCTTGCCGTCGGCGGTGAGCCGGGCGGCGGCGAAGTCGGTGTCGCCGCCGGCGAGTTCGGCGTACCCGGCCGCGACGATGCGGCCGTCCGGCAGGACGATCAACGCGTTGAGCACGTCGGTGTTCGCGCCGCCCGCGTCGAACGGGATCGTGGCGACGCCGTTGGTGCCGAAGGTCGGGTCGAGGGTGCCGTCCGCGGTGAGCCGGAAGACGCCGAAGTCCGCGTCGCCGTTGGCCGCGGTTACGGTGGTGCCGACGACGACGCGGCCGTCCGGCAGGGCCTCGACGACCCGCGGCAGCGGTGACCCGTTGAAATTGATCGAGTCCGACAGGACGAACCGCCCGCCGACCCCGAAGGACGGATCGAAAGTGACCGCGCTCGGGGTGGTGCGGTCGTCGAGGCGGGTCACGTGGAAGGCGAGGCGGTTCGGCACGGCGGTCACCCGGGTCAGTTGCGAGAAGGGAAGCGACGCGGCGATCACCGCGATTTCCCAGGTCGAGTTTACCCGGCCGCCGCCCCGGGCACAGGGGAGTCCGACTGAGGGCGGATCGCCGGCCGGCGCAAGGAATGGTTTCCGGCGGGGCGGGGGCCTCACCGGTTCGACGGTCGGCAGGGCGGAGCGGCTCGGTCGGCGGCCTCCGGTGCCGGCGCTCCGGCGGCCTTGGCGCGACGGAAGGCCTCCGCCGCTGCGGCTGTTCTACCGGCCCGCTCGTGGCAGGACGCGAGTTCGAGGTGGGCCGGCCAGAAGTCGGGGTCGAGTTCGCCCGCGCGTGCGAAGTCCGCGGCCGCCGACTCGGTGCGGCCGCACTGCCGCTCGGCCAGCCCGCGGTTGTACCAGCACCACGCGGCCCCCGGGGCGAGGGCGACGGCCGTCGTAAACGCCTCTCGGGCAGCGGCGGGGTCGCCGGCACTCAGCAGGGCGACCCCGCGGCCGTACTGACCCCAGAGCAGTGCCGGGTCGAGGCGGCAGGCCCGGTCGAACTCGATCGCGGCCCGCATCGAGTCCCCGCCGCCGAGGAGCGCGCGGCCGGCCGCGACGTGCCCCCAGGCCGTCCCCGGGTCAGCCGGCGGTGATCCGGCGAGCGATTGGACTTCGGCCGAAATTGCCGCCGACTCGGCCGTGCCGCGCGTCAACCGGGCGAGTTGCCCGCCGACTTCGGCCAGGTCGTCGCGCCACGCCCGGTCGCGCTCCGGGGTCGCCTGACCGGTGAGGGAACGCGACAAGTCGGCGCGCCGGTCCCAGACGGCGCGGCAGTCCCGCTCGACGGTGCGGGCCAGCGCTAGCGGTAAGGCGTCGGACGCGGTGGCGAAGCGCAGGCGTTCGGCGAAGGCGTGCAACTCGTCCGCCGCGGCGGCCCGTTCCGCCGTCGCCCGCAGGTCGCGGAGACCGGTGCGGAAGTCGCGGTGCCAGGGCATACCGTCGGCCAGCGCCTCGGCCGCGGGGAACTCTCGGCGGCTTGGGCGTGGCGACCGGCGGCGAGGTGGGCCACCCCGTCCGCGCGGCCCGCCTCGGCCAGTCGATTCCACCGCGCGGTGTGTGCGGAAGCACCCGCCAGGCCCAACGCGACCGCCGCGGCGACGAGGCCGGCCGGGAGGGCGTGCGGCCGGCGGCGACGCCACTTCCGCCAGCGCTCGGCGAGGCTCCGGTTGCGCACCCCCCGCAACGGTAAGTCGGCCAGGTGCCGGCCCAAGTCGGCGGCCAAGTCGGCCGGGCGGGCGTACCGGTCCGCCGCCGCCGGGGCCGTACACCGGGCGAAAATGTCCGCCAGTCCCGGCGTCACCGGGGCGGCGGTCGCGCGCAACAAGTCACGGAGCATCAGGCCCAGCGCGTAAGTGTCGGCCCGGCCGTCCACGGCGTCCGACAGGCGGCGGCCCTGGCGCACGGCGTCGAGGGCGGCGGCGTGTTCCGGGGCCATCGCGCCGGGCGTCCCGCCCAGCCACTCGGGCGGCAGGTCGCCCCGCGCGAGTGGCGGGTGGGCCAGGTGGAAGTCGAGGAGCATCGGCGTGCCGTCGGCGGCGATCAGCACGTTCGACGGCTTCACGTCGAGGTGCAGGATGCCGCGGTCGTGGGCGTACTGCAGGGCGTCCGCCAGGGCCGCGCCGACCCGGGCGACCGCGTCCGCCGGCGTCGCGCCGGCGAGCCGGACTTTCGGATCGGCGAGGGTGCGGCCGCCGAAGTCCGGCAGGCACAGCGCCCGCAGGCCGCGCTCGGGGAACTCCGCGACGGCGTACAGCGGCACGATGTTCGCGTGCTGCAGGCGCGCCAACGACAGGTGCTCGACGCCGGTGTCCGGACTGACCTTTAACACCACGGGCCGGTCGGCCAGCCGCGGTTGGGTCGCCAGGAAGACGCGCGACTGAGCGCCGCGGCCGAGTTCGGAGCGGAGCGCGAAATCCCCCAGGGTCTCGCCGGGCGACGGGAAGTCGGTCGCGGCGAGCCGGCCGCCGAGGAGCCGCTGGCACTCCAACAGCGCCCGGATTTGCGGCCGCCGGCCGGGGAAGCGGGCGTCGAGTTCGTCGAGGGTCGTCGGCCGGGCGTACTCCTCGCGCAGCGCCAACTCTTCGGCGAGCAGTTCGAGAACGGCGTCCGGTCGCGCGGCCAGGTGCGGGTGCTTGGTCAGCGCGTCCTCGACGCGGGCGAACTCGCCGGCGGCCCAGGCCGCGGCCATCTCGTCGGCGCACCGGGCCGCGACCGACGCTGCCGGTAACTCCGCGGCGACGTGGGTCATTCGTCACCCGCCCCGGCCGAATCGCCGCCCGGCTGCTCGGTCAGCGCGAGGCGCTGCGCAGGCGGCGGAGCGCGCGGCGGACGCTGCCCTCGTGCAGCCCCGTCCGCGCCGCGATCTCGTTGAGCTTCAGGCCCTCGCGGCGGAGGTCCAGAATCGCGCGGTGCTCCGGCGGGCAGAGTTCGACTAATCGCCGCCACGTTTCGGCGGCCTGCGCGACCTCGCTCGCCGGGGGGAAGCGGCTCGGGCTGGCCGCGAACGGCTCGTCGTCGCCCAGGCTTCGCACCGGGGTCGCCGGGTCTTCCTTGCGGATGCGGCTCACCAGCCGGCGGCGGGCGATCGTGGCCAACAGGCCGCGGACTCGGGCCTCGTCGCCGACCGGCCAGCCGTCCCGGCCGAGTTGCCGCACGACCTGGACCCAGACCGACTGGACCACGTCGCTGGGGTCGAAGCGCGAGCGGAGCCGGTCCGAGAGTTGTCGGCGGACGATGGCCCGGAGGTACGGCGTGTACGCTTGAAACAGCGCCTCGGCGATTTCCAACTCGCTCCGACTCAACTGGCCCAGGGCGTCCCGGAGTTCGTGGGCCGGGTCGCCCGGATTAATCGTCGGCATGGCAGCCCCCCCACGACGCGAGCACCGACCGCGGCCCGGCGTCAACCCGACGGCGGGCGGCCGTCACCCGCGCGGCGTACCCGGCCCCGCCGAGCGCCGCGACCGCCCCGGACAGCCAGGCGAAGTCGGGCGCGCCCGACTCCCAGACCGCGTCGTCCGCCGTGGCTTCGAGCCGGCCGAGTAGCCCTTGCGCGGCGCGACTCAAGGCGTCCGCGTCGAAGGGGAGACCGCCGGCGAACGGCAGGGCCTCGGCGAGTGCGGCGAACGGCCAGAGGCCGGGTTCGGCGAGCGACGGCGACCCGCCGGGAGTCGCGGCCGCTTCGGCAGTCGCGTCCTCGGGCCGTCCGGTCGTCGGCCGGTCGGTCCGGGTCGGCCGGCCCGGCGTAACCGGTGGCGAACCCCACGCGAGAGTCGTCGCGGCAAACGCGATCACTGCGGGGTACGCCGTCGGTGGGCGCGGGTCGTAGCGTCCGGCGGGTTCGGTCGTGGCGACGCCGGCCGCACTGCCGGTCGCCTTTTCGGTCGCGGCCAGCGCGGCGACACCGAACGACGGCCGCACCTCGCGCAGGATCGCGGCCGACGTGCGGGGCGGCGACACGACCGTCAGGATCACGTCCGCGTCCGCCGCCGCGACCGGCTCGCGGACTCGGGGGACGGCGGCGACCGGGGCGAGTTCGACGAAGACCCCGCCGGCACGCGGCGGGTTCCGCTCCCCGGCGGGGGCGACCCGGGGCGGCGGGGCGTGGTCGCGGCGGTCTTCGGCGGGCGGGCGCGGGACCGGCTCGAAGTCCGGCGACGCATGGGCGTGCGACGGCAAGCAGCGGGCGTCCATCGACTCCAGGCGCAACCGGGTCGAACGCAGTCCACTCATCGTCGGTTCCCCTGCCGCGTGCCCGCCCGTCGAAACCGTAGCAAGCTCATAGTCACCCTCGCGCGTCCGGGACCGCCGCGCGAGCGGCGAGAATCCCACCGGGATGATCGCCGCGGGGGCGCGAAAGCGGGCGCGGAAGTCTGTTCGGGTCGTCCGCTCGATTTCGCTGGCTTTGCCGACCGCCCCGTGAGATGGTAGACTCCGCCGTCGAGACACCGGAGTTCTCGGCACCCGATCCACGGCAGTCTGACCAGGAGTTGCGATGAACGTCCAGCAAGTTCGGCGGGCTGTCGGCGGGGCGTTGGCGTGCCTGGTTTGTGCAGTCGTCGGCCTCGCCGCGCAACCGCCCGGGAAGACCGACCCGCCGGACGAGCCGACGAAACTCGGCGACGCGATCGAAAAGTCCGTCGCCTGGTACGACGTCACCCCCGAGGACTGTGCGCCGCCGCTCGCCCCGGTCCCGGTCCTCCGGTGGCGGAACGTGGTCCGCGGCCAGGTCGGGGAAGCGATGCTGGTCGTCTGGCCGCACAACGGCCGGCCCGTGGCGATGGCCAGCCTTTACCCCTGGGACGCGAAGATGAACCACGAGTTCGATTCGCTCTCCCGGGGGACTCGCCTGACCGCCCGCGACAAGGACCGGGTGATCTGGTCGCCGGGCACGGGCGGGGTGGAATTCAAGGACGTGCCGAAAGGCCCGAAGCCCGCGAAGACGGCCCCCGACCGGTTACGGCAGATGAAGGCGATCGCCGAAGGCTTCACGGCCAGGATGACGGGGTGGCAGGCCGACGACTCGGACCAGGAAGCCCTGCGACTCCTCCCGCGGCCGCTGTACCGGTACGACTTCACGGCCGCGAAAGACCCGGACCCGATGCTGCTCGACGGGGCGCTGTTCGCCTACGTCCAGGGGACCGACCCCGAAGTCGTCCTCGTCCTCGAAGCGGTCGGCACGGCGGCGCAGGCCGACTGGCAGTACGCCTTCGCGCGGGCGACCTCGGGCGGGCTGGAAGTGAAGGCGGGCGACGCCGTCGTCTGGACGGCCAAGAAGCACCCGGCCCACAGCGTGGCCACGCTGCCCCACTTCACGATGTCCCGCGCGCTGGAGAAGTGACCCCGACCCTGATTTCGGAAGCGACGTGAGTCGATGCCGCACAACTTCTTTCCACTGTCGGCCGGTGCCTGTCTGGTGGCCGGCGCACTCCTGGCCGCGTCCTTCGTGACCGCCGCCGACGATTCGGCGAACGCGAACGACGCCAAGCCGACGGCGGCCGAGGACGTCTACCGCCGCGAGGCCGAGCGGTTGGTCGGCGGCATCGACCTCGAAGTCTACCGGGACGACGCGTGGTCCAAGGTCAAGCGGATCGCGAAGCCGCTGCTCCACTTCGGCGACGCCACGCGGGGGCACGACCGGGGCAGCGTCTGGGCCTGGGGCGAGACGGGCCGGCCGGTCGCGGTGCTCGAACTCTGGCAAGACGCGAGCGACCGCGACCGGTGGTACTGCTCGCTCGCCAACACGTCCGGCGGGAAAGTCCGGGCCGCGCGGGCCGGCACCCCGTGGTGGCGGGAGAACGAGTCCGCGTGCGAACTCAAGGATGTCCCCGGTGCCCCCGCCCCGGGCGACGCCGGCCAACGGCCGCGGCAGCGGAAGGTCCTGGCCGAGAAGTTCGCCGGCCACCAGTTCTGGGACCCCGACAACTCGCGGTACGAACTCCGCCGGCTCGACCGGCCCTTGCATACTTACCGCGACGAGGCCGGCGGACTGCTCGAAGGCGGACTGTACGTCTTCGCCAACGGCACCAACCCAGAAATCCTGCTGTTCGTCGAAGCCCGCGTCCTCCCGGCGGATAAGTTGAAAGCCGCCTGGCAGTTCGCCGTCGGCCGCTCGTCTCATGCCGAACTGCACCTCGACTACGACGGCAAGGAAGTGTTCACCGGGCCGCGCGGCCACGCCCTCTCCGGGCCACGCAATCCGTACTGGATCACGGCCCTGGCCGCGACCCCCGTCGCCGAGCCGAAGCCGTAGCGGTCGGGCGAGGGCCTGTCTCGTCTGTTGGTGCCGGCCGCGGCGAGGCCGGTCGGCGGCGCTGTCGGGTCTCACCGCGGCCGGCACCAGCGGAACCCGGCCGGCCCACTCACTTGCCCGTCAGCACGATCTGGGCGGCGCGGAGGCCGTCGCGGTGCGGGCGCTTGTTCGCCTTCTTGCCCGGCGGGGTGCCGCCCTGCTCAACCGGCAGGTACGCCGTCTGCACCTCGTGCCCGACGCCGTCGCCGTCGTCGTCGAGTTGGGCGTGCTCGGTCGAGAGTTGCTCGGCCGTGGCGTAGGTCTGCGCGACCTCCTTCGCCACCGCCACGTACAGGTCGAACAGGGTCAACTTGCCGTCCTTGTCCGCGTCGTGGTCGGCGGCGGTCAGGCCGGCCGCGAGGACCTGCGCGAACGCGGCCGCGTAGGTCGTCTCGTTGGTCTCCGCGTCGGCCTCGGTGGCGGCGATGACGACCCGGTCCCGGCGGGCGAGCGGGGCGACGAAGTACCCGCTCAGCGACGAGGTCATCACGAACACCTGCTCCGTGCAGGTCACGTCCGCGAAGAGCTTGCCGAACTCCGCCGCGCTGAGGTCCGGGCCGGGCAGGTTCCACCACGCCTGCCGGCCGTCGTGGTGGCCGTGGCCGAGGGTGATGACCCACAGGCCGTCGTCCGGGCCGAGGGCCTTGCGCACCCCGGCGACGGCGGCGGTCACCGCCTCCCGGGTCGCCGGCCCGGTCGCGCCGGGCAAGTCTTTCGGCGCGTCGGCCCCGAAGACGACGTGCTGGCGCTCCGGCGGAATGCCGACGGTCTTCGCCAGGCCGTCGCGGAGTTTGCGGACCGTGTCGGCGAACGCCTTGGCGTGCTCGGCGTCGCCCGGGTGGCCGCACAGGATCAGCGCGTGCCGGACGCGCGGCGGGGGCGTCGCCGCGGGGACGGCGGGGACGGCGGGCGGGGCCGGCGGTACGGCCGGAACTGCGGCCGGCGGCGCGGGCGGTTGGGGCGTCACCAGGGCGAGGGCGACGGCGATCAGCAGGGCGTAGCGTGCCATGTCACTTGCCCTCGGCGGGGAAGAATTTCGTGGAGCCGTTCGGGTACTGGCGGACTCGGGCGAGCAACTTGCCGGCCTCGTCGAACACCTTTTCCGGGTAGGCTCGGTAGAGGTGGAGCGGGTCGTGGTTCGTCGGGTTGTTCTCGGCGTGGACCGACTCGTAAACCAACTTCTCCTTCCGCGAGACGCTCAGTTCCCAGTCGGAGAACCGCCCGCAGGCGTACTCCCAACGGAGCACGCCCTTCTCTTCGCGCGCCTCAAGAAGGATGAGCACCTCCGGGTCGGTGCCGCCGCCGGACATCAGCGAGAACAGCGCGCCATCGACGACGCCCGTTTTCGCGGCGGGGTAGCGGAATAGCGGGGCCGGCAGCAGCCGCAACTCCCAGCGCTTCCGGTCCCAATCGATGCTGTGCCCGGTGAACTCCTGGGCCAACCGCCGCATTTGCACCAGCCGCGCGCCGGCGGTCGCGGCCGGGGCCGGGGCGTCGGGGAGGACCTTGCGCTCCAGCCCCGCCAGCGGCTTCCACTGGTTGAACTCGCCCCGCGTCACGATCAACTTCTCGCGGTCGAGGGCGTGCAATTCGTGGACGACCTCCCGGCCGGGCAACTTGTCGTGCGGGTACGACAAGATGCACGCGACCGCCGCCGGCCGGCCGTCGCGCAGCCAGACGAACAGCGTGCCCTGGGTGTCCTGGCGGACCGGGTTGAGCCAATCGAAAATCGGCTCCTTCTTGAGCGCCAGCGGGACCGTCGGGTCCGACTCGACTGCGATCGAGTAGGTCCCGACCTCCTGGGCGTAAATCGGCAACATCGCCTTCGCCAGCCCGTCGGGCGGGTCGGCAAACGCGATCATCAGTAGTGCGGCGAGTACGCCCATCGTCGAAACCTCCGTTGGGGGGCCGTTGCGAAGTCAGGTCTTCGGCTCCAGGCGAACCGGAAGCGTCAGCGACCGGAATCTACGCTTGGAGTGTCGCGGGAGACTCCGGCCGCTGACGCTTCCGGTTCGCCTCGAATTTCGTCGCCGTCACTTGTCTTCCGCGGGGAGGTACTCGCCCCACCACATCGTGTCGATCGCCCGGACGCGGGCGAGGACCTTACCGTCCAGGCTCACGATCTTGTCCGGGTAGACGCGGAACAGGTGCTGCGGGTCGTGCAGCCATGTGTTGGCGTCGCTCCGGGTCGGCGACCACACCTCCTTGCCCCGACGCTGTACGTGAAGGCTCTTGTCGGAGAACCGCCCGCAGGCGAACTCCCAGCTCGCCTTCCCGTCGGTGACCTTGGCCTCGATCAGTAGCAGAATCTCGGGGTCGGTGCCCGCCGTCGTGACGAACGTGAACAGCGCCCCGTCGGTGACGCCGGACGTGGCCGCGGGGTAGCGGTACAGCGGGGTCGGCAGAAGCCGCATGTCCACCCGCTTCTTGTCCGGGTCGAGGCCGTGCGCGGCGAACTCCGCGGCCACCGCTTTCAACTGGACCAGCCGGGCCGCGGCGGTGCCGGCCGGGGTCGGGGCGTCGGGGAGTTCCTTCCGCGCCAGCCCGGCCTGCGGCACCCACTCGTTGAGCGCGCCTTTGGGCCGGGTGACGATGAGCTTCTCGGGGTCCAGGGCGTGGAACTCGTGGAGCAATTTCCGCCCCTTCAGCCGCGCGTTCTCCGGCTCCGAGTAAATCGTGCCGATGGCCGCGGGTCGGCCGGCCCGCAGCCAGAGGAACACAACGCCCTGCGTAAACAGCCCGTCGCGGGCGGCGTCGGACCACTCCAGGATCGGCTCCTTCACGAACTCCAGCGGCCGCTTCGGGGCCGTCTCGACGGCCATCGAGTAGGCCTCCGCCTCGGCGACGTAGATCGGCAGCATCGCCTTCGCCAGCCCGTCGGCCGGGTCGGCCAGGGCCAGCGCGAGCACCGAGAACAGCACGGCCATCGTCACTCCTCCGCGGGGGGCACACTGAGTCACTTACCGGCCGGTCGGCGTCACTTGTCGTTCACGGGGAAGACTTCGCCCCACCACACCTTGTCCGTGGCCCGCACCCGGGCGAGCAGCTTGCCCTCCAGGTTCACGACCTTGTCGGCGTAGACGCGGTACAGGTGCAGCGGGTCGTTGTTGAACGTACACGTCGGGCTGCGCACCATCGACCAGACTTCCTTCTCCTTGCGCTGGACGTGCAGGTCGCGGTCGGAGAAGCGGCCGCAGGCGTACTCCCAGCGGGCCTTGCCCTCCACCACCCGCGCCTCGATCAGCAGCAAGACCTCGGGGTCGGTGCCGGCCGTCGAGATGAGGGTGAACAGCGCCCCGTCGGTGACGCCGGACTTGGCCTCGGGGTAGCGGAACAGCGGGGCCGGTAGCAGCCGCAACTCCCAGCGCTTGCCCTCCGGGTCCTGGCTGTGGCCGGTGAACTCTTGGGCGAGCCGGCGCATCTGCAGCAGCCGCCCGCCGGCGGTCGCGGCCGGGGCCGGGGCGTCGGTCAACTCCTTGCGCTCCAACCCGGCCTGCGGCACCCAGTCGTTCATCGCGTTGGTCCGGGAGACGACCAACTTCTCGGGGTCGAGGGCGTGCATCTCGTGGATCAGTTGCCGGCCGACCGGCTTGTCGTGCGCCTGCGAGAAGACGCTGGCGAGGGCCGCCGGCCGGCCGTCGCGCAGCCACACGAACACGACCCCTTGTTGCAATCCCTGCCGCGTCGCGTTCGACCAGTCGAACACCGGCTCCTTCTTCAGTTCCAGCGGCTTGCCCGGCGCGGACTCGACGGCGATCGTGTACTCGGTCGCCTCCCGAACGTAGAAGGGCAGCATCGATTTTCCCAGAGCGTCGTCGGGCAACGCCAACAGCAGGCAGGCCAGCAATGCGGTCATGGTCGGCACTCCAGATCAACGGTTCAGGGGGGTGATGGCGTCGCGCACCAACTGCCGGAGCGTCGGCGGGAAGAACGACGGCGGCGGGACGAGTTCCGGCGGCGGCTCCAGGGGGAGCGTCCGGGCGTCGGGGCTGAACGCGGCGGTCGCCACCAGGTGCTTCGGCAACTGCCGGTCGCCGACGAGTGCCCCGCCCGGGAGTCCCCGCCAGGTCACCCGCCCGGTCCACTCGCCGACGACCAGCACCGTGCCGTCGGGCGTGAAGCGGGTCGCCCCGACCGGGCCGGCCGCCGGGTGCGTGGCGAGCTTCCGCCGCTCGGGGATCGACCAGCACTCGACCCACCCGGTCTCCGCGAGCCACGACCCGAACGCCACGGCCACGGTCCGGCCGTCTGGGGAACAAGCGATGCTGTTCGCCGGGCCTTCGACGGTCCAACTGGCCAGTGGCGATACCGTCCGCGGGTCGTGGACCGTGACCCCGCCCGCCGCGTCCAGGACCAGCAAGCTGCTGCCGTCCGGGGTGTACGCGACGGCCCGCGCCGCGGCCGGGGCGTGCGCTTCGGCGAGCGGATTGCCCGCGTCGTCCCACGTCCGCACCAGTACGCCGGGGCCGACGGTGGCGAGCTGCCGGCCGTCCGGCGCGAACGCCACGGCGAGCGGCCGGCCCGGCCCGAGTGCCCGCGTCGTCCCGTCCGCGTGGCGTAGCACGACCTCCCGGTCGCGGGCCAAGACGGTCACCCCGCCGCCCGGGGCCACCGCGGTCGCCCAGGCCGGCGGCTCAGAAATTTTGACGGCCGGGGGTGCCGGCGGCGAGTCGGGTCGCGGGGATTCGGCGGCGACCGGTTCGGGTTCGGGCGGGGACTCGGGGCAGTCCGACACGGCGGCGCGCAACACCGGTTGCGTCACCAGCACCGCGACCGCCAACAGTCGGACGGCGGTCCCCCCGCGCAGCCGGCGGGGCCGGTCGGCGTGGAGAATGCCGAGCAGCCGGCGGCGCAGCAGCCGGCTACTGTGGTTGGCCGCGCTCGCCCCCGGCGGGAGGTACGGCCGGCGCAACTCGGCCGCGAAATCGACGGTCGCCAGCAGGGCCTCCGCGTACCGCCGGGGCGACGCCCCGAGTCCGCCGACGACCCAGGCGTCGCAGCACTCCTCCTCGGCCGCCTCAAGCCCGCGCCGCGCGAGCCAGACCGCGGGGTGCCACCAGAACAGCCCGGTGGCGACGAATTCGAGGACGCGCACCCAGTGGTCGCGGCGGAGGTAGTGCGCGAGCTCGTGCGCCAGCAGCGTGTCCCGCGCCTCGGGCGACAGGCGGGGCAACAACTCGCGGGGGAACAGCACGACCGCCCCGCGTCCCCAACTCCACAGCATCGGCGAGGCGATCCCGGTCGCCAGCTTCACCTCGGGCGGGCGGGCGATGCCGAGCGCCGCGGCGAGGCGGCGGGCGGCGGCGGCGACTTCCGGCGGCGCGAGTTCCGCCATCGCGACGCGGCGGTGGAAGCGGACGATCCGCCCGCCCTGGCAGGCGAACCACGCGGCCGTGCCCAGCCCCCACGCGGCGAGCCCCAGGTCGGCGACGCCGATCGACCAACGACCCGCCCGCCCCGCGGGCACGCCGGCGACGGCCCCGGCACTCGGCCCGCACGTTGACGGCACGGCAGGGACGAGGAAGCCGACTCCCGCCGAGGGTGCTTCCGCGAGTTCCGACACCCAGGACGCGGGCAAAACGGGCAGCGGGAGGGTGAACAGCGGGGGCGTGACGAGCTTGAGGAGGACCAACACCCAGGCGGCGTGGCGCAGCGCGGGCGTGCGGACGGCGCACCCGACGGCCAGCGCGACCAGCGCCAGGCCGGCGGCGGTCGCGGCGTTCCCGAGCACCGCGGAGATCACGATCACGCCCGCCCCCTTTCCGCGAGTTACTTGCCCCGGCCGGAACCTTTGCCGTCGAGTTCGTCGAGCATCTTGCGGAGGTTCTCGCAGTCCTCCCGCGTCAACTTTTGCGACCGGACGAGGTGCGTCAGGAGCGGGGCCAGGTCGCCGTCGTACAGCTCGTCGGCGGCGGCCTGGAGGCGCTTGCCGGCCAGGTCTTCGCGCTTCAAGACCGCGCGGTAGTGGTGCGGCCACTTCGTCCGGTCGCGGGTCACGCACCCCTCGCCCTCCAGCCGGTCGAGCAGTTTGCGCACGGTGGCCAGCAGCGCCGCCGGGGTGTTGCCGTACAGGGCCTCGGTCAATTCCTGGACCGTCGCCGTGGGCCGCTGCCACAGCTCGTTGAGGAGCGACAGTTCCGTGTCCGTGATCTCGCGCGCCGCCCTGCCCATGTCGCCCCATTCCCGTTCGTTCGATCCGCCGCCACGTGCCGAGTCTCGATACCCTTTGTACCGTCCGCCACCGCGAACCGGCCTCTGTCTTCTGGACCTGGCCACTAGATGGCCGGTCTGCGATTCCCCCGCGGTCACGCCAGCCCGAGCCAGCGGCGCAGGAACCACTCGGCCCCGAGGAGTGCGATTAACCCTGCCAGCAGCCAGTCGCGGCTCCACAGCGGGGTGCGGCGGACGGTCTGCGGGGCGTCGGCGACGGCCAGGTCGCGGAGGACGTCCGCCAGCGCGGCGGCGTCGGTGAACTCGCGGCCGCCGGTGGACCGGGCGAGGGCCGCGAGGAACTCCCGGTCCGGCAGGGGGTTCTGCTGCTCGTGCGGGTCGCTCAAGACCTGCACGTCGAGCGAGCAACTGTCGATCTGCGTCGCCCCCTCGTAGGCGGTCAGTTCCACCTTGAACGCCTGGCCGGCCGACCCGCTCGCCAAGGCCTCGGCGAGCGGTAGTGCCAGGGCGTGGTCCTTCGACTTCGGGTCGAGGGTCAACTCGATCTCCTCGCCCCACCCGGCGAGCGCGCCGGACTCGCCGGGGGCGCGCGGCCGGCCGACCGGCCACTTGACCGGGCACGGCGGCAGGTCGGCCCCGTCGAGTTGGCGCGGCTCGAGCAGCGCGACGACCCGGTACCGGCCGGTGCGGTTGGCCGACTCGTCGAACGTTTGGGCCGCGAGCGCGACCGTCTCACCGGGGCGGTAGAAGCGCTTGTCGGAAGCCGCCACGAGCCGCCGCCGGCCGATGGCGGAGTCCTCGGTCAGCCAGTTGATCGCGTTCCGGGCGAACTTGGCGAAGTGCCGGCCGTCGCCGCCCTCGCCCCACTGTCGGGTGAACCCCGGGGACCACGCGGCCGAGAGCGGGGTGGCCAGCGCGAGCGTGCGGCCGCGGCCGTAAGCCCCGACCGCGAGCAACGGCGGCGTGCCGGTCCCGGCCACGGCTTTTTGCGACCCCAGGAGCGTGCCGGACTGCGGCTTGACGCGCACCCAGGCGTTGCGGCCCATCGACTCCGGGAGGGCTTTGAGGGCCGCGCGCGTGGCCCGCTCGTCCTCGAACAGCCGCCAGACGGGGTGCAGGTCGGCCCCCGTCGGCTCCACGACGGCCGGCGTCGGGTCCCAGTCGGGCGTGCCGAGGAATTCGATCGGCAGCATGCGCTCGACCGCGGTCCCGGCCCACCCGCCCGACCCGAAAGATCGCGGTCCGCCCGCCATCAGTAGGCCGCCGCCGCGCTTGCCGATCCACTCCTCGACCCAGCCGAGGACTTCGTCGCTCAGGGCGGCGCGCGGCACGTTGGACAGCACGAGGGCGTCGTAGGCGAGCAGCTCGGCCGCCGACTGCGGGAAGCCCGGCGCGAGGTGGGAGGTCTCGCGGGTCAGCACCCGCCGGGGCACGCCCCCGGGGGGCACCTGGTAGACGGTACACTGCACGTCCGGGTCGGCGACGAGCGCGTCGCGGAACGGGGCGTAGGCCGCGTCGGCGTCGTCGCCCGGTTCGCCCGCGAGTTGCGCCGTCCGCGGCTCGACCGAGCCTTCGAGCAGGAGGACGCGGACCTTGGTGCGGTCGAGTTCGATCTCCAGCGGGAAGTCGTTGTTGGCCGGAGACAGGTCGCCGGGCAGCGGGGGAATGTGCAGCCGGAGTTTCTTCAAATCCGGCTCCGCGCGGAAGGCCACGGTCACGGGTTGGACGCCGTCCCGGAGCGTAACCGGGAGCGCCGTCAGGGTGCGGCGGACCTTGCCCGCGTCGTCGAGGGCCTGGAGTTGCAAGTCGGCCCGCCGGCCGGCGAAGCCGAACGAGCGGAGGAAGACGTTGACCGTGATTTGCGACTGCTTGCGGGCCTTGGCCGGGGCGACGGCGGCGACGACGGCCACGTCGCCGCCCCCGGCCGCGCGGCCGACCGGTACGACGTGAACGGGGACGCGCGACCGCTTCCAGGTCGCCGCCACGTCGTCGAGCTTGTCCGGGTCGCGGACCCGCCCGTCGGAGACGACGACGACGGCCGCCGGGGCGTCGCGGCCGAGCCGGCCGGCGAGTTGCCGCAGCGCGGCCCCGAGCTGCGAGTCGGCGTCGTTCGGCGGGGCGAGTTCCCCGCCGGCGTCCGCGGAAACGAGTCGTTCGCCGAACCGGTACACCCGCACGTCGGCGTGGCCGCGTTGGAGTTCGAGGGCGGCGCGGAGCAGGGTCGTGCCCTCCTGCCAGCGCGACTCGGGGCTGCCCAACCGCATACTCTGTGACGCGTCGAGCAGGACGTGGACTTCGGGCCGGTGGACGCCGCCGGCCGTGACGGCGACGCGGACCGGGTTCAGCCCGATGGCGACGAGCGCGAGCACGGTCGCGCCCCGGATGACCCACAACGCCCCGTGCCGCGCGCGGGCTTGCGCCGGTCCGGCCCGCCGCCGCGCCCACGTCACGGCGACCACCGCGGCGGTCAGCCACGGCAGGACCGTGCGGGCCGCGTCGAGATCGAAAGTCGCGTCCGTCCAGGTCATCACTTGGCCCCCCCGGCCGACAGCGAGCGGAGGTAGCGCTCGACGAGGTCCTTGTACTCCGGCGGCACGGCTTCGGTCCCGGCGGTGAAGCGGTCGCCGGCGACGAACTCTTGCAACTTCGCCACCAGCCGCGCGTGGGCGACGGCGACCCCCCGGCCGAACGCCTCGTTGCCGACCGCGACGGGGCCGGCCGTCAACCCGGCCCGGAGGTCGTCATCGACGACCGCGGCCAGGCCGGCCGCCTCCAGGCGCTCGACGAACTGTGCGCCCTGCTGGCGGAGCCGCCGCCAGTCGGCCGCGTCGTCGGCCGCCCCGGCCCGCTGCTCCAGGTCGTTCGCCTCGCGCTCCAGCCGGCCGACCTCTTCGAGCCGCGGGGCGACCGTCTCGCGGTACGCCTGGTCGAGCTTCTGGCCGAGCGCCGCGAACCGGTCGGCCAGGTCCTGCCGCCCGCCCTTGTCGGCCCCGGCTCCGGCTTTTTCGAGCCGGGCGATCGCGGCGGCCAGGTCTTCGGCCTTCAAAATCCCGCCGGCCTTGCGGGCCGCGTCGGCGTCCGCCTCGGCCCCGGACCCGGCCAGTTTCTCCAGTACGTCCTTCAACGACTTGGCCTGCTCGGCGGCGTTGCCCAGGCCCGGCAGCTTGCCGTCGGCCCCCTCGCCGGCCCCGGGGGGAGTCTTCATCGGGTCGGCCGGGGCCGCTAGCGCCGCGATGTCGTTGGCCAGGTCGCGGGCGGCGGCCAGTTGCTGCGCGGCTTCCGCGGCCGCCAGCGCGCCGACCTGCTTGGCCGCCGTGCGGAAGATTTCGCGGGCGCGGTCGACCTCCTTCCGGGCCGTCGGCCGGTCCCCCTGGCCCAGCGCGTCGGCGGCGGCGTTGGCGGCCTTCGCGGCGTCGGCGATCCGCGTCTTGGCCAAGCCCGTCAGCCCCTTGGCGGTGGCGGCGATCTTGTCGATGGCGGCGGCCCGGCCGGCGATGTCGTCCTGCCGCTCCTGGGCCGGGTCGTCGCCCTTCGCGGGCTTCTTCGGCTCCGGCGTGTCGCCCTCGGCCTTCAACGCGGGGGTCGTCCCCGGCCCGGCGATGGCCCCGGCGACCTCGTCCTCCTCGCCGGCGAGCTTGGCCAGTTCCTCGGCGATTTGCGGCAGGGTCTCGGCCTTCTCGTCCTGCCGGCGGAGTTTCTGCCGCTGCAGCCGGTCGAAGGCCTTCGCCTGCGCCCGGACGGCCCGCGTCTGCTTCGTGAGCGCCACCTGCGCCGTGTTCCGCGCCTCCATCAGGTAGCGCAGCGCGTCGCGCTCCTGGCCAACCGCCGTGGCGAACTTCGCCCCGTTCAGCGAGTCCACGGCCGACAGCATCGCCTCCTCCGCCTGGGCCAGGATGGCGGCCCCGTCCACGCCGAGGCCGACCAGAAAGTCGGCCAGGTCGCGCGTCTGGGTCGCCAGCTTGTTCTCGAACGCCGCCAGCTTCTCGACGGCGGCCAGGTCGAGCCGGACCTTCGACCGGCTCTCGAGCCGCATCGTCTGGTTCAGGTTGAACCGCTGCCGGGCGATCACCTCGTCGAGGAAGATCAGCTCGCGGCGCGGGCCGCCGGCCGCCTCCTCGGGGGCGTCGAGCAACTTGAAGGTCCGCAGGAACGGCCGGATGTCGATGAAGCGCAGCTCCGTCGTCGCCCGGTGCGGCGCGTCGGGGAAGTTGTCCTCCGCGAAGGCGTAGTAGGCGACGCAGTCCTTCTGCGTGAGCACGAGCTGCTCGAGCATCAGCACCTGCTCGGCGACCGCCTCGCGCTGGTGCGGGTTCGCCACGTCGTGCAGGATCAGCGTCCGCTCGACCTCGTTGTTCACCTGGAAGACGACGCCGACGCGGGCGACGCCGAAGTCGTCGCGGGCGCGGGCGCGGACCACGATCTCGGCGAGCGTGTGGACTTCGAGGCCCTCGCCCGGCGCGTCGAACGAGACCGACGGCGGCTGGTCGGCGGCGACCCGGACGCGGTGCCGGTTGGCCGCCAGCGGCATCCCGTCGGCGTCGCGGGCCTCGACGGCGTACTCGACGTCGGCCGTCAGCGGCAGTTCGACCGAGACCGCGTTCAGGGTCACGGCCATCTCGAGGCGGCGCGGCGGGGCGGCCGGCGCGGCGGGGTCTTTGACCACCAGCGTCGCCGACACCGGCGGGCGGTCGAGTTCAAAGCGCAGGGTCGCCGCGCCGCCCTGGACGGCGGAGAAGCTGCCGGCGTCGTGGGTCGCGGGGGGCACGCCGGTGTAGGCCGGGGCGGTGACCGCGGCGCGAACGCTCAGGATTTTCAGCGCGTGCCGGACGACGACCGTCTGGACGGCGGACCGCTCCGGGCCGGCCGCGACGTAGAACTCGGTCGTCGATCGCAACTTCGACAGCCTGGCCGCGAAGCCCTCCTCGGTCGCCTCCATCGGCTCCCGGTTCCAGTCCGACGCCCCGACTTCGCGGGCGAACAGGACCACCTCGGGGCGGGCGCGGCCGGCCACCGTCGCGGCCACCTCCACGTCGGTGCCCTCGTCCACCGCGTCGGCGGACGCCGTGACCGCCAGGGCCGTGTACGGCTCGGACGCGAGCGCCACCCGGCCGACGGCGGTCCGCCACTCGGGGGCCTGCGCCGCGGTCACCGCCAACAGCGCGACGACGGCCGCGGCCGCGGCCCCGGTCATCAGCGCCGGCCGCACCGGCAGGGCGGCCCGGAGTGGCAGCGGCTTCGCCCGCTCGGCCGTCTCGACCTCGAGCGCCGCCGCCAGGCCGGGCGAGACGCCGTCGCGGGCCAGCTCGTCGGCGGCGCGGTGGCCGTGCTGCGTCGCGGTCCGTAGGCGCTGGCCGAGGCGGGGGAACATCGCCTCGAGTTCGGCCGCCACCCGCGACCGGTCCCAGGCCCGCGCCGGGCGGACGACCCAGCGCGCGGCGAGCGCCCCGACGGCGAGCGCCGACGCCGCGAGCAGGCCGGCGCGGACCGGCCGCGACAGCTCGAAGGCGTAGTCGGCGGCGGCGACGGCCGCCACCAGGCCCGCCCCGACGAGGACGGTCCAGGCCAGGCCGCGGCCGACGTGGACCGACCACGCCTGCCGGGCGACCCTGCGGAACCGCCGCCGGAACTCGGGCCGAATCTCGATCGTGGACATGGGACGACCTCCGTTAAGCCACCGTGCGGTTCGCCAGGACACCTTCGACCAGCCAGCACACCACCACGACCAGCCACAGCCAGGGCCACAGTTCCCCCGCCCGGAGTTCCGTGCCGTCGTCGAGCGCCGCCGTCGGCGTCACCGGCCCGGCGTCGTCCGCGGCCAGGGTCAGGCCGAGCCGGCGGGCGAACTCCTCGGGCGAGCACGCCTCCAGGTCCGACTCCGGGGCTTCGAGGTTGCGGACCTCCCAGACCTCGCCGACCCGCCTCACGCCCGGCACCTCCCCCGCCGCCGGCAGGTCCCGAATCGGCCCCGCCCCGGCCAGCCCCGCCGCCCCGCGCACGAGTTGGTGGACCAGCGGCAGGAAGAGCCGGCTGCGGCTCCAGTCGCCGTGCTCGCGGCCGACGGACGCGACGCACCACAGCACGCGCGGGCCCGCGCGCTCCAACAGCAGCGGCGTGCCGTCGCGGAACTTGGCGAGCACCTGCACCCCGGCGGCCGGCACCACGCGGGTACACGCCGAGAACGTCAGCCGGTGCAGGTCGCCGTGCTGCGGGTCGGCGAACGGGGCCAGCACCGGGTGGTCGCCCGCGAACTCGGCGACGCGGAACGGCACGTCGCGGGCGGCGTGGGTGCCGGTGACCTCGCCGACCGAGAGTCCGGCGGCGGCGTAGCTCGCAACGCTGGCCGGCCCGACGTTGCCCCCGCCGAAGACGACGGCCGCGCCGCCACGCTCCAGGAAGGCCCGCACCCGCACGGCGTCGGCCGCGCCGAACCCCGCGACGTTGGCCGCCACGAGCACGTCGACCTCGCGCAACTCCGGCAGCCGGGCGTCCGCCGCGTAGGGGAACACGCTGACCTGGAACGGGCCGTCGGGGTTCGCCTCGCCGGGGGCCGCCAGTCGCAGCGCCGCTTCGAGGAAGTACGCCTCGCCCAACACCGCCACGTCCCGCGCGGCCCCGTCGAGCAACAACAGTCGCGGCTTGGCGGTGGCGTACACGGCGACGTGCCGGGCGTCGTCGAAGGGCACCCCGTCGTTCCCGGCGACCGACACCGTCCCTTGCCACAGCCCGGCACTCAGCGGCGGCGTCTCGAAGCCGACCGTGGTCGAGGCACCGGGCGCGGCCGACGCGACCCCGGAGAGCGTGACGACCTTGCCGCCGTTGGCCAGCGTTAGCCGCACCGGGAGTTGGTCCAGCCGCTCCGGTCGCGCGTTCAGCACGGTCGCCTGGACCGTGGTCGGCTGGTCGGCCCGCACCATCAGGCTGACGGGGCGGACCTCGGTCACCGCGACGTTGCCGGTCGCGGCCGGGCCGGCGTCCCAGACGCGCACCGGCACGCCCTTGGGGAACGCGAACGCCTCCAGGGTGCCGAAGCCCGAGCGCTGCAAGTCGGTGAGGACGTGGACGGCCAGCGGGCCACTACCCCGCGCGGCGTCGCACCGCGCGGCGGCCCAGGTCAGCGCGGCGGCGAAGTCGGTGCCCCCGGTGAGGACCTCCGGGGCCTTCAGGTCGGCCAGTGACACCCGGCCGTCACCCGGCGAGCCGACCGGCTCCGCCTTCGTGTCGAACCAGGCGACCTCGACGCGCGACCGGGCCGGGGCACCGGCGACGACCTCGGGCAGCCGGCGCAGGGCCAGCTCCACCAGCCGCACGCCGTCGCGCTGGCGGCCCATGCTCGCCGACCGGTCGATGAGGACCACCGTCAGCCCGGTGTCCCCGTCGGTCGCCGGCGCGGCGCGGTACGGCCGGGCGAAGAGCAACGCCAGCAGCGCGACGCAGCCGACGCGCAGGGCCAGCAGCGCCCAGCGCTTGAGCTTACGCCGGCGGGTGTCGTGGCGGACGGCGAGCTTCAGGAAGCGCAGCGTGCCCAGGTCCACCGGCCGGGAGCGCCGGCGGAAGATCAGGTGCGCCAGCACCGGCAGGGCCACCGCCGCCAGCGCCGCCAACATCGATGCCTGGAGGAAGCCCATGACCGCCCTTCGTTAGTGCTGCGAGCGCCGCGCGAAGTAAGCCTGTAACGCGCCGTCCAGGGGGTCTTCCGTCGTCAGCTCGACCCGATCGACGCCGCGCGTCAGGCACTCGCGGTCGAGTTCGGTCAGCCACTCCCGGACGGCGAGACGGTAGCCGTCGCGGACGCCCTCGCTGAGCGTCGTCACCGTCTCGCCGGTCTCGAGGTCGCGGAAGCGGACGTTGCCTTCGAGCGGCAGGTCGCGCTCCCACGGGTCGAGCACCTGGAACAGCACGACTTCGTGCCGCAGGAACAGCAGGTGGTCGAGGCCGCCCATGAGGCGCGGGAGGTCGTCGAAGCAGTCCGAGATGACCGCCACGACGCCGCGCTGCTTGCACAGCTCGGCCGCCTCGTGGATGGCCCGGCCGGCGTCGGTCGTGGCCCGCGGGACCGCCGCCTGGATCAGCCCGAGGATTTCCGCCAACTGGTGGGCCGCGGCCCGCGGCGGCAGGCTCGCCAGCACGCGGTCGGCGAACAGCGTCACCCCCGCCGCGTCGTGCTGCCGGATCGCCAGGTGCGCCAAAGCGGCGGCCAGGGTCGCCGCGTAGTCGAGTTTGCTGCGGCCGAGGCTCGCGCACGCCATCGACCCGCTCACGTCGAGCAGGACGTACAAGTTGAGGTTGGTGTCGCCGTCGAACTCCTTGACGTAGAGCCGGTGCTGGCGGGCGTACAGCTTCCAGTTGATGTGCCGCGGGTCGTCGCCGGGCACGTACTCGTGGTGCGACGCGAACTCGACGCTGAAGCCGACGCGCGGGCTGCGGTGCAGGCCGTGCAGGAACCCCTCGACGACGGCGCGGGCGCGCAGCTCGACGCCGTCGAGGCGGGAGAAGAACGCGGGGTCGGCCAGTTCGCGCGTCGCGGTCATCGGCTGAGGTCTCGCCCTGGAGGCTGTGGGTCTTGATCTTCTGTAGCTGGCCGCTGTGAGGCCGGTCTTTTCTTGGTCTTCTGTAGCCGGTCGCTTCGAGGCCGGTCTTGGGCTTTTCTTGGTCTTCTGTAGCCGGTCGCTTCGAGGCCGGTCGGACCCCCTAGGTCAGGGCCTCCCGTGTGGGGAAGTAAGACCGGCCTCAAAGCGACCGGCTACAGAAGACGAGACCGCTGCCGCTCACTCATATCGCAGGTCGTTCAATACGCCTTGCCATGGCCACTCCGCTGGCTCGGCTACCAGGCCGGCCCGCACGGGGTTTTCGCGCACGTACTCCCACTTCTGCTCGTAGCTCTCCGAGGATCGAATGACGTGGTCGTGGAATTCCCGCTGCCATAACGGTAATGCGTGCCCCAGTCTCTGGGCAACGTACTTGGCCGTCCACTCTTTCCACTGACCGACGAAGTACCCTAATGGCCGCTCCTCACGGGCATCGCCGACGAAGAAATGGACGTGGTCCGGCATCACCACGTAGCGGCCGACGGCCCACCCCGACAGCCGCAAGCAGTTGGCCCACACCTCCAGCGCGATCGCGTGAAAGCCGTCGCTCCCCAAGCATCGGGCGCGACCGGCAGTACACGTTGTGACGAAGTACACCGCATGCGGCACATGCACCTCGTCGAGGCGTCGCAAATATTTGTGGCCTGGTGTCATCGCGTCCGCCGAGTCGGTGTATTTTTTCTGTAGCCAGTCGCTTCGAGGCCGGTCTTGTCTTAGCAATCTGTAGCCGGTCGCTGAGAGGCCGGTCTTACTTCCTCACACGGGAGTCCCTGACCCAGGGGGTCAGACCAGCCTCGAAGCGACCGGCTACAGAAGATCGGCCGGATGCCGGCCAGTACCCCCCTCCCGATCACACCTCTTGCGGCACCGCCGCCAGCAGACGCTCGACCAGGGTGTCGGCATCGACCTTGTCGGCGCGGGCGTGGAAGTTCAGCACCAGTCGGTGCCGCAGCACGGGGGCGGCGAGCGCCTTCAGGTCGGCGAAATCGACGTGGAAGCGGCCGGCCAACAGTGCCTGCGCTTTCGCCCCGAGGACGAGGCACTGCGAGGCGCGGGGGCTGGCCCCGTAGGCGATGTACTTGTGGATGTCCGCCGGACCGCCGCACCCCGGCCGGGTCGCCGACACCAACCGGGCGGCGTAGTTGACGACACTCTCGGCGATCGGCACGCCGCGCACGTACTCCTGCAGGCGGACGACCTCCTCGGTGCCCAGCACTGCTGTGGCCTTGGCGACCGCCGTGCCGGTCGTGCCCTTGATGATCCGCACCTCCTCCTCGATCGTCGGGTACCCGACGCGGAGGCTGAACATGAAGCGATCGACTTGCGCCTCGGGCAGCGGGTAGGTGCCCTCCATCTCGATGGGGTTCTGCGTCGCCACGACGAAGAACGGCCGCGGCAGCGGGAAGGTCTGCCGGCCGACGGTCACCTCGGACTCCTGCATCGCCTGCAACAGCGCCGCCTGCGTCTTCGGCGGCGTGCGGTTGATCTCGTCGGCCAGCAGGAAGTTCGTGAACACCGGGCCGGGCAGGAACTCCAGCGAGTGCCGGCCCGACGACGGGTCTTCCTTCAAGATGTCGGTGCCGGTGATGTCCGAGGGCATCAGGTCGGGCGTGAACTGCACCCGGCGGAACTCCATCGCCAGCGTGTCGGCGAGGGTCTTGGCCATCAGCGTCTTGCCCAGCCCCGGCACCCCGTGCAGCAGCACGTGCCCCCGGCAGAGCATCCCAACCAGCAGCAGGTCGATGATGTCGCCCTGGCCGACGATGACGCGGCCGACCTCCTGCTTGATCTTCTGCCGGGCGTCGGCCAGGCGGCGCACCGCGGCCACGTCGTCGTGCCCCGACTGTCCGTTCATCTCGGCCGGGTCGGCGGTCTGCGGTTCGGCGGTCGGCATGGCGGTCCTCTCAGTTAGTGGGCCTTCGCGGCCTCGGTGGGGTCGATCAGGCCGTCGCGGTCGGTGTCGAGTTCCTCGAAGGCGTGGCGCGGCCCGAGGAACTCCTTCCAGGTCAGGTCGCCGTCGAGGTTGCGGTCCATCCGCTGGAACCAGACCGGGCCGACCGGCGTGCGCGTCGCGGCGACTTGCCGGGGGACGGTCGACTCCCCCATGCCGCCGGTGCCGAACAGTTGGAACGTGCCGCGGACGACTTCGAGGTGCAGCCGGCGCGGCGGGTCGCTCGCCTTGAGCACGGCCTGCCCCGGCTTGCGCAAGTTCTGCAGGGTCGTGGCGGCGACGCGGATCTCGCGCAGCCCCAGCCGGCCGTCGTGGTTGCGGTCGAGGGTCTCGAAGAAGCCGTGGCCCAAGTCGTGCAAGACGATGTCGCAGCGCGTGGCGGCGACCTCGGCCCGGCCGCGGACGTAGGACTCCATCTCGGCCCAGAAAATCTTGTCGTCGCCGTCGGCGTCGATGGTCTCGAAGAGGCCGCGCTGGAAGCGGGCGTTGTCCTTGAGTTCGTCGCGGTCGAGGTAGCCGTTCTGGTCCGCGTCGAGGCGGTTGAACTGCGCTTGGGCGTCGGCGAGCGCGACGCGGACCGGGTCGAACGACCGCACCGCCAGCGCCACGTCAGTGTCCGCGAAGCCGAAGGTCGCCACGTCGGGCCGGGTCGAGCGGGCGTTCGACGCGGCCGTCGCCTCGACCCGCGGCGGCTGGCCGGCGGGCGGCTCCAACTCGAGCGCCGCCTCCACGTCGGGCTTCTGCCGCCGGAAGGCCGCGAGTTCATCGACGCTCAGCTTGCCGTCGCCGTCGGCGTCGAGGGCGCGGAACCGCTCGGCCGACAGGCCGATCTCGTCGGGCGACAGCTTGCCGTCGCGGTCGCGGTCGTAGCGGCGGACCAGGCGCGGCCCGAACAGCAGCCCCGCCCCGTCCACGAGCAGCGTGCTGGCCGCCGCGAGGGGGCGCTCGGGCGTGCCCGGCATCACCGCGACGAGCATCCGGGCGGCGTCGGGCGGGTTGAACTCGTCGAGCGTCACGCAGTCGTCGTCGTCCGTGTCCTTGGCGAGCAGCAGCGCCGGGGCTTCGAGGAGTTCGCTCTCGGAGAGGACGCCGTCGCGGTTGGTGTCGAGCGCCGCGAAGACGAGGTCGTCGGTCTTGCGGGCGGTGTTGTCCTGGCGGAACGCGAGGGTCTCCCCGGCGACCCGCTCCAGGGCCTCGGCCAGCTTCGCCGCCGGCACCGTCTCGGCCGCCTCCTTGGCCGACATCGGCCGGGCGGTCCCCCCGCGCCGCGCGGTGTTCAGCGGCGACCGGTCGAATTCGAGGCGGCTCAGCTTGCCGTCGCCGTCGGTGTCGAGCGCCGCGAAAAGCCGGGCCAGGTAGTCGCGCCGGACCGCCTGCGGCGACTTGCCGCCGATGGTGATCTTGAGGCGCAGGTGCAGCGGCCCGCGGTCGAGCAGCAGGAACACGTCGCGGACCGCCTCGGGGTCGTCGGCCGGCGCGGGCCGGTCGGCCGCCGCCGCCAACGCGACGGCGAACGCGGCGGCCGCAATCGGCCCCGCCAACGTCGCCCCCAGAGTTCGCAGCGGGGCGCGCATCAGACCAGTCCCTCGATGGCCTGGCCGCCCTTGACGAGCGGGATCGGCCGGCCGTCCCAGGTGTGGTTCTCGGCCTTCGGATCCACGCCGACGGCGGCGAACACCGTCGAGAGGAAGTCGGAGACGCCAACCGGCCGGTCGGTGACGGCCATGCCGTCCTTGCCCGTGCTGCCGACCGCCTGCCCGCCCTTGACCCCGGCCCCGGCGAGGACCGCCGACCACGCCAGCGGGAAGTGGTCGCGCCCGGCGGTGGGGTTGATCTTCGGCGTGCGGCCGAACTCGCCCATCCAGACCACCAGCGTGTCGGCCAGCCGGCCGCGGTCCTTCAAGTCGGCGAGCAGCGTGGCGAACGCCGGGTCGAAGGTCTCGCTCAGGGTCTTCACAGCCTCGAAGTTGTTGGCGTGCGTGTCCCAGCCGTCGAGGGTGACTTCGACGAACGACACGCCGCGCTCGATCAGCCGGCGGGCCAGCAGGCAGCCTTGGCCGAAGCGGTTGCGGCCGTAGGCGTCGCGCAGCTTGGCCGGCTCGTCCTCCAGGCGGAAGCCGCCGCGCGCCTGCGTGTCGATCATCCGCTGGGCCTTGCGGTAGCTCGCGGCGTGCGCCTTGGCCCCCGCCCCGCCGTGGCGCTTCTCGAAGTCCCCCTGCAACTCGCCGAGCAGCGCCCGGCGCACGTCCTGGTCCGACGCGGCGACCGGCCTGTCGGCCTTGAGGAAGTCGATGGTCAGGTTGGCGCGGGCGGTCGGGTCGTCGCTGATCCCCGAGACGGCCATCGGCGCGAACTGCGGGCCGAGGAACCCGGCCCCGATGTCGCCACCCAGCCCGCCGAAGCCGCCCTGCGAGATCGTGATGTAACTCGGCAGGTCGTGGTCCGGGTCGCCGAGTTGCTTGGCGAACAGCGACCCGAGGGCCGGGTAGGCCACGACCTCGCTGGGCAGTTGGCCGGTGTGGAGCAACTGCGTGGCGCGCCCGTGCTCGCCCTCCTTGGTCGTCATGCTGCGGATCACCGCGAGGTCCTTCGCGCCCGCGGCGAGCTTCGGCAGGTGCGCGCTGAAGCGCAGCCCCGGCACCGCGGTGGCGGCCTCCTTCGACGGCCCGCCGTTCTTGTGGTCGGGCTTCAGGTCCCAGGTGTCGGTCTGGCTCGGGCCGCCGGACATCCACAGCACGATGCACGCCTTGGCGTTCTTCTTGGCCTCGGCCGCCGCCGCGAGGCCCGGCAGCCACGGGCAGGCCGCCGCCCCGAACGCGCTGGCGAAGCTCATGCGAGCGAAGTCGCGCCGACTGAAATCACGCATCCCCATGAGAACCTCGCCGGGTTAAGGACACAGAACGAACTCGGGACTGTTCAAGAGCGCCCAGAAGATGTTGGCGTAGGCCTGGCGCTCGGCCTCGGCGTCGCCGGGCTTGGCCCGCACGACTTTCAGGAACCGCTCCCGCTCGGCCGGCCGCGGCGTGCGGCTGTACGCCGCGAGGAACAGCGTGTCGAGCTTGTCGCCGTCCTTGAGGAACGGCGCGTCCACGACGGCCCGCAGGGTCATGCTGTCGTCGAGCGTCGTCGCGCGGGAGATCACGCCGCCGTTCATGAGCAGCAGCGCCTGCGGGATGCCGGCCCGGAAGTCGGTGGGCGACGCGCCGCGGGCCTCCTCGAGCCTGGCCCGCAGGGTCATCCCCTCCGGCGTGTACCGGGGGCTGAGCGTCCGCCCTTTTTTGAGGGCGAGCGACTGGTCGAGCGCGGCGAACACCTGGTCCGGGGAGAGCGTGCGGATCGGCCGGCGGGCCGAGCCGGGTTCGGCGGCCGCCGCGCCGACCTGCTGGTACGCCTTGCTCAGGCAGATGCCCTCGACCAGCCAGCGCACGTTGAACCCGCCGGCGGCGAACTTGTCCGCGAGTTCGCCCAGGATTTGCCCGCGCTCCTCCGGGGCGAGCGTGTCGAGGTCGTCCACCGTGGAGACCAGCCCGGTGCCGCACAGGTCTTGCCAGACGCGGTTGACCGCGTTGGCGGCGAAGTACGAGTTGGCCGGCGTGGCGACCCAGTCGGCCAGCACCGACCGGGGGGTGCGGCCCGCCGGGAACTTCGGGGCCGGGCCGTCCAGGAACTTCGCCTCGAACTCGCGGTTGCTGTCGATCGCGGTGATCCTCGTGGCGACCCCGTCGGTGACGCGCCCCGGCGTCGCGCCGGTCCCGGCGAAGAAGGCCGCCATGCCCCAGAAGTCCTCGCGCCGCCAGGCCGCGAGCGGGTGGTTGTGGCACTGGGCGCAGCCGAGCCGGACGCCCAGGAGGCCGCGCGACACCGCCTCGGCGACGCGCTCCGGGGTGTTGCCGACGGCCGAGTAGAAGCCGGACGGGCCGGCGCTGGCGTCCCCGGTGGCGGTGAGGACCGAGCGGGCGACCTCGTCGAACGGCGCGTTCCTGCGGAACTCGCCCTTCAGCCAGCCCTCGAGCGGCCCGCGCGTGGATCCGGCCGGGGCGAGTGTGCGCGCCCACAGCCCGGCGAAGTGCTCGGCGAAGCGCTTGTCGTCGAGCAGCGTGGCGACCAACTGGTCGCGCTTACTGGCACTCGTCGAGCCGAGGAAGTCGCGGGCCTCCGACACGCTCGGGACGGTGCCGGTCAGTTCGAGGTAGGCGCGGCGGAGGAAGACCTCGTCGCCGGCGACCTCACGCGGGGGCAGCCCCTTGGCGCGCCAGGCGGTCTCGAGCTTGGCGTCGATCCAGGCGGCGAGTTCCGCCGGGCTTTCGGCCGGCTTCCCCGCGCCCAGGCCGATCACGAGAATGGTCAGCGACAGCATCGAACGCCCCTCCGAGCAACCCGAGTGGACCGCCGCCCGACGCCCAGAATTGCGGGGGCGGCGGGCACAAGTCCACTATAAAGACAAATTGACTTGAGTTGCAAGGGCTTCTCGCCCCGAATGTCAAAAATCGGCGAAATTGCCGCCCCCGCCGGCCGCCGCGTGGGCGCGGGGGCGTCACCGGTCTACACGACTTGCAGGGTGCCGCGGGTCACGCCGAGTTGGCTCATGACTTGCAACGGCTTCCAACTCGCCGCGCCGGTCACCTCGCCGCGGATCACGCGGGCGTAGTGCTCCAGCAGCGGGCCGACCTGCGCGGGCGTCTCGCGCAAGAGGTCGACGCGGAAGCGGCGGACGCCGAGGTCGCGCATGCGGCCGACGTACTCCGCGGCCGACTGCGCCACGCTGTTGAACACCGTGTTGCGGCAGCCGGCGTCGGGCACGACGGGGAAGTTGGCCCCGACGCGGTCGCGCAGCTCGACGGCGTGCCGGTCGCACGGCCGGCCGCAGTCGCGGTGGTCCTTGCCGCTGGAAAGGAAGGCCGCGAAGACGCAGAATTCGTTGTGGAACATGGGCATGTGCTGGTGGACGACCGGCTCGAACCGTCCCGCGTCCGAGGCGCGCATCAGCCCCTGGAACTGCTCCCAGTTCAGGTCGTAACTCGGCGTCAGTCGCGCCAGCCCCGCCTTGAAGAGCACGTCGGCGGTGCGGCGGTTGGCGACGTTCAGGCTGAAGTCGCCGAGCAGCTCGGCGTCGGGCAACTGCTCGCGGAAGTAGCCGATCGACGCCAGGTTGCGGACCAGCACGGCCGCGGGGTTCGCCTTGACGACCATCGCCGCGAAGCCGCCCTCGGTCGGCTTCCAGACCCGCAGCGGGGCGACCGCCAGCGGCACCCCGGCGGCGCGGGCGACCTCGACGGCGTCCTTGTAACGCCGCAGGTCCTCGAAGTCGGCGATGACCAGCGCCGGCGTCGGCAGGCCGTCGGGCCTCCACGCGAGTACCGCGTCGAGTTGGGCGGGGTTGCGCACGAGCACCGTCAGCCGGCCGTCGGACTTCGCCACCGGCGCGTTCACCGGCTTCGTGTGCGGCGTCGCCGGGAGGGTGGCGTGGCGGACGACGCGGCGGGCCACCAACTCGGCGGCGGCGGCCCGCCGCAGGTCGTTGACAACGGACTTCGGCACCAGCACGCCGTCGGGGAGCGTCAGGGTCAGTCCGGCCAGTTCAAACGGCGTCTCGCCCAGTCTGGCGACGGGGACGCGAAGTTCGTCGGCCGTCGTGCCGCGCTGCCGGGCGACTTCGAGCGGGCCGGGCCACGTCGCGCTCCCCGCGCGGCCGGCGTCGTCGGCAAGGGTCAGCGTCAGCGGCCCGCCGAGTTCGCCACTGAGCGTCGCGGTCACCGGGGCGCGGCGGTGAGTCCGGTCCTGAGAGTACGTCTGCTCGAGCCGCTTCATCAGCGCCGGGTCGGCCGTCTTCCACACGTCGCACCCCACCGGCACGCGGCGCAGCTCGATCGCGTCGGCGGCGAAGCGGACCTCGACCGCGTTGACGCCCCCCGGCACCGGCAGCACCTCCCAGACGCGGCCGCCCGGCTCCTCCTCCGCCGGCCGGCCGAGGTCGAACAGCAAGCCGTCGCCGGGCTTGACCGCGTCCGTCAGCGTCTCGGCGAGTTCGATGCGGACCCCCCGGCCGCTGACGCTGAGCACCGTGCCGAGTTTGACGCCGCGGCTCTTGGGGAAGCGGCCGCGGACGAGTTTCTGGTGGTCGACGCCGTCGAGGAAGCCGTGCGTCAGGCCGCGGCTGAAGGTCTGCGCCAGGTCGAGTTGCTCGCGGCGCGGCAGGGCGAGCGGCGTCGCGGCGAGCGCGGCGTCGATCGCCTTGCGGTAGGTCGCCGTCGTCGCGGCGACGTAAGGCCCGCCCTTCAGCCGGCCCTCGATCTTGAACGACACGACGCCGGCCTCGACGAGTGGCGCGATGAGGTCGTAGGCCGCCAGGTCTTGCGGGCTGAGCAGGTACGCCCGGTCGCCGAGCGGCTTGACGACGCCGTCGACGACCATCTCGTAGGGCAGCCGGCAGGCCTGGGCGCACTGGCCGCGGTTGGCGCTGCGGCCGCCGAGGGATTCGCTCGTGAGGCACTGCCCCGAGTAGGCGACGCACAGCGCCCCGTGGACGAACACCTCCACCGGCGTGTCGGTCGCGGCGGTGACGAGCCGGATGTCGTCGAGCGACAGTTCCCGCGCCAGCACCACGCGCTCGACGCCCAAGTCCCGCACGAAGGCGATGCCGCGGGCCTCGGTCAGCGTCATCTGCGTCGAGCCGTGGACGGCCAGGGTCGGGGCGACCTCGCGCAGCAGCGTGACGACCCCGAGGTCCTGGACGATCACCGCATCGACCCCGGCGTCGGCCATCGCGCGGATGTAGCGCTCGGCCTCGGGCAGTTCGTGGTCGAAGACGAGGATGTTCATGGCGACGAAGCCGCGGACGTTGCGGGCGTGCAGGAAGCCCATCACCTCGGGGAGTTCGTCGAGCGTGAAGTTGTTGGCCCGCGCCCGCGCGTTGAACGCCGACAGCCCGAAGTAGACGGCGTCGGCCCCGTTGGCGACGGCGGCGCGGAGCGCCTCCCAGTCCCCGGCGGGGGCGAGCAATTCGGGCGGGTGGGCGAGGGTGTTCATGCGGGCATTCTACGGGCGACGCCAAGGCGAGCCAGAAGCGTCAGCGTCTGGAGTCACGGGCGACCTCCAGGCGCTGACGCTTCTAGCTCGCCGGGGGTGCCTATCG
>JANYHV010000296.1 GCA_025362195.1 Fimbriiglobus sp.
CCGGTGCCCTTCTCGTCCTGCACGGTGCCGCCGAAGACGTACTTCGTGACGAGTTGGTCGCCGGCGTAAAAGGCGATGTCGGTCTCGCCCTTCTCGGCCCGGAGTTGCGGCAGGGCCGGGGCGTGGGTCAGGGCGAGGCAGGCGACGCAGAGCAGCGGGGACAGGGGCATGGGCGGACTCGCTGGCGGAGGGGGGCGCGTGGCGGTATGATAACCCATCTCCCGCCGGAACGCCCGTCCCGTTGAGACTCTCCCATGCCCGCCCTCCGCCTGGCCGTCGTCGCACTGCTGTTCACGGCCGCCCCGGCGTGGGCCGCCGAAGTCGATTTCGCGCGGGACGTGCTGCCGCTGCTCTCCGAAAACTGCTTCCACTGCCACGGCCCGGACGCCACCAAGCGCTCGGCCGGCCTGCGCCTCGACACCAAGGAAGGGGCCTTCCGCACCAAGAAGGGCGTGACGACCCTGGTGCCCGGGAAGAGCGGCGAGAGCGAAGTCGTCCGCCGCATTTTCAGCGAAGACGCGGACGAGGTGATGCCGCCGCCGGATTCGAACCGCAAGCTCACTCCGGCCCAGCGCGCGACGCTCAAAGCCTGGGTCGATCAGGGGGCGAAGTGGGGCCAGCACTGGGCCTTCGCGCCGCCGGCCGAGGTCGTGCCGGTCCCGACCGCCGGGCACCCGTCGCCGCACGGGGTCATCGACCAGTTCGTGATGGCCCGGCTGACGCAAGCGAAGTTGACCCCGTCGGCCGACGCGGGACGGGACGCCTGGTTGCGCCGCGTGAGCTTCGACCTGACCGGCCTGCCGCCGACGATCGGCGAGCTCGACGCCTTCGCCAAGGACGCGACGCCGAAGGCTTACGACGCGGTCCTCGACCGGCTGTTCCGCAGCCCGCGGTACGGCGAGCGGATGGCCAGCGACTGGCTCGACCTGGCCCGGTACGCGGACACGCACGGGTATCAGGCCGACCGCATGTTGGCCCTCTGGCCGTACCGCGACTACGTGATCGCCGGGTTCAACCGCAACCAGCCGTTCGACCAGTTCTTGACCGAGCAACTCGCCGGGGACCTGCTGCCGAAGCCGACCAAGGCCCAGCGCGTGGCGACCGCGTTCAACCGGCTGCACATGCAGAACGAGGAGGGCGGGGTCGTCGAGGAGGAGTTCCGCGTCGCCTACGTGGCCGACCGCGTGAACACGATGGGCACGGCGTTCCTGGGCATGACCTTCGAGTGTACCCGCTGCCACGACCACAAGTACGACCCGCTCACGCAAAAGGACTATTACTCGCTGTTCGCCTTCTTCCAGAACATCGACGAGTCCGGGCAGACCTCTCACTTCACGTCGGCGATGCCGGTCCCCGCGCTGCCGTTGACGACCGACGCCCAGGACAAGCAACTCGCCGACCTGCGGGCCACGATCTCCGCGAAAGAAGCGGCGCTCGCCGTTGAACTCAAGGCCGGCCGCGGGCGCTTCGAGACGCGCAGGCCCGCGCTGTACAAGCCGGCCGGGCCGCAGGCACGCTACCCCTTCGACGACGGGGCCAAGAATGCCGTGGACGCGAAACAACCGGGCACGCCGGTCGAGTCGCCGAAGCCGGTCCCGGGGCACGCCGGGCAGGCGGCGCAACTGAACGGCGACAACGGCTTCACCTTCCCCGGCGTCGGCCACTTCACCCGCGACGACCCGTTCGCGCTGTCGCTCTGGGTGAAGGTCGAGAAGCACTTGCCACGGATGGTGATCGCGCACCACAGCAAGGCCCCGATCGACGCCGGCAGCCGGGGGTACGACTGGCTCCTCGAAGACGGCCGGGTCGCCTTCGGCCTGTACCACATGTGGCCCGGCAACGCGCTGAAAGCCCGCACGAAAGCGGCCATCCCGGCCGACGAATGGGTCCACCTGGCGGTCAGTTACGACGGCAGCAGCCGCGCCGCCGGGGTGACGCTCTTCGTCAACGGCGAGCCGCAGGCGACCGACGCCGTGCGCGACAACCTGACGCGCGACATCACCTACGGCGGCGAACCGGACCTGGCCGTCGGCCACCGCTTCCGCGACGCCGGGTTGAAGGGCGGCACCGTCGATGAGTTCGCCGTGTACGCTCGGGAACTCGCCGCCAGTGAAGTCCGCACGCTCGCCGGAAAACCGGTCGACCTCGACGCCGCCGCCTGGCTCCTGGGCGCGGATGCGGGCGTGGCCAAGGCGCGGGGCGAACTGCGCACCGCCCGCGCGGAACTGTCGAAGCTCCTCGGCACGGTCCCCGACCTCATGGTCATGGCCGAGATGCCGACCCCCAAGCCGGCGGCGGTCTTGAAGCGCGGGGCCTACGACTCGCCGGGCGACGCCGTCACGCCGAACACCCCCGCCGTCATGCCCGCCTTCCCGGCGACCGCCCCGCGCAACCGCCTCGGCCTGACGCAGTGGCTGACGCAGCCCGACCACCCGCTCACGGCCCGGGTCACGGTCAACCGGCTCTGGCAGCAGATGTTCGGTCGCGGCCTGGTCGAGACGAGCGACAACTTCGGCACCACCGGCAGCCCGCCGACGCACCCCGAATTGCTCGACTGGCTGGCCCGCGACTTCGTCGGACACGGCTGGGACGTGCAGCACACCCTCCGCTTGATGGCCCTGTCGCACACCTACCGGCAGTCGTCCCGGCCGACGCCGGCGATGGTCGCCGCCGACCCGGACAACCACCTGCTCGCGCGGTCGAGCGTCCGCCGGCTGACGGCCGAGATGTTGCGCGACCAGGCGCTCGCGGCGTCCGGGTTGTTGGTCGAGACGGTCGGCGGGCCGTCGGTCTACCCGTACCAGCCCGACGGCTTCTGGGCCGAGGCGAACGCGACGTACCCGCAGTCGAAGGGCGACGGCCTGCACCGCCGCAGCCTGTACACGGTCTGGAAGCGGACCGCCCCGCACCCGCAATTGACCGTGTTCGACGCCGCCGACCGCAGCGTCTGCAGCGCCCGCCGGCAGGCGACCAGCACGCCGCTGCAAGCCCTCGCGCTGTTGAACGACCCGCAACTGGTCGAGGCCGCGCGGCTCCTCGCCGGGCGGATGCTCAAGGAGCCGGCCGACGCCCGCGTCGCCTGGCTGTTCCGCTCCGCGACCAGCCGGGCACCGACCGCCAAGGAGGCGACCATCCTGGCGGCGCTGCTCACCGAGCAACAGGCGATCTACGCGAAGTCCCCCGCCGACGCCGACAAGCTCCTCGCCGTGGGCGAAGCCAAAAACACCGCGGCCGCCGACAAGCCGCTCCTCGCCGCGGCCACCGTCGCCGCGCTCGCCGTGCTGAACCACACCGACGCGATCAACCGCCGGTAGGACGGGAGGCTCCGCCGCAGGCGAATCTTGTTAGCCCGACGCGCTAGTGAGGGTGGACCGGTCGAAGTGAGTGTTTGGGGGTCGTGGGCCGTACCGTCAACGTCATTCAACCTTGCCCTCGACCGGTCCACCCTCGCTAGCGCGTCGGGCTAACGCGCCTGCGGCGGAGCCGAAGCCCGTGGCGCTCGGATCACCACTTCGCCAGCGCGAGGAAGTTCGCCAGGAGGGTCGGGCCTTCGACGGTCAGGAAGCTCTCGGGGTGGAACTGGACGCCGTGCAGCGGCCAGGTCTTGTGCCGGACGCCCATGATCTCGCCCTCGGCCGTCCACGCGGTGATGTCGAAGTCGGGGTTCGTCCAGGTCTCGCGCTTGATGACCAGCGAGTGGTACCGGGTCGCGTCGAACGGGTTCGACATGCCGGCGAACACCCCCCGGCCGTCGTGGTGGATCGGCGACACCTTGCCGTGCATGACGCGGGCGTTGCGGACGACCTCGCCGCCGAAGACGTGGCCGATGCACTGGTGCCCCAAGCAGACGCCGAAGATCGGCACCGTCGGCGCGAACCGCTTCAAAATGTCGTTCGAGATGCCGGCTTCTTTGGGGGTACACGGCCCCGGCGAGATGACGATGTGCGTCGGGGCCAGCGCGGCGATCTCGGCGAGCGTGACCTGGTCGTTGCGGCGGACCTCCATCGGCAGCCGGGCTTCCAACTCGCCGAACCGCTGGACCAGGTTGTACGTGAACGAATCGTAGTTGTCGATGAGCAGGATCATGGTCGGGGTGCCGCTCCAGGAATCGGGTTCGCGGGGTGCGTCGGTAGCGACGCCGAAGCCCGTGTTACTTGCCGTCGGTCGGCGTCAGCGTCCACTTCTCGTCGAAGAACCCGGCGCGGAGCACCTTGCCGGCGGCCCGCGGCGTCACCGGGCTGGTGATGTCGATCACGGCGTAGTCGGGCAGCTTGGGCACCTGCCGGGCGTTGTTGAGCTGGTCGTACTCGCGGAACGTGAAGCCGGAATTCAGCACCACATACTTCTTGGGGTTCAGCGGGTTGGGGTAGATCATCACCGTCACGTTGCCGTCGGTGAACTCCTTGAGCGGCAACTGGTCCACGATCTTGCCGAGAATCTTGTTGCTCTTGGGGTCGCCCCAAAGGATCAGGTTGCTGTCGGCGATGTCGTCGTCGGTAACAGCCGTGTCGAGCTTCGTCGGGGCGTCGCCGCGGAACTGCTTGCGCCACTGCTCGGTGGCGAACTTGCGCTCGCGCTCGGTCCAGGCCCCGAGGGCTTCGCTCATGGGCGTGCCGGTCGGCTGGACCATGAGGAAGCTGTCCATGAAGGCGTCGTCAATGGGCCCTTGCAGGCCGGGGCGCTTGGCGAGGGCCTTGAGGTTGGGGTCGCCGAAGGTCAGCGAGAACGAGCCGTCGGACTGCCGCTTGGGCAGGTCGGCGGAGTTGACCGACTCAATGAGTTCCTTCGGCGTGACGTTGACAGTCCAGACGAAGCCGTCAAGGGGGTAGTTGCCCGGACCGAAGTTCAAGCGCAGCGCGGTGACGTTTTCGGCCTTAACGTGAATCACGTTCGGCTGCACAATTGTGGCGACGACTTTGGCCTTCTCCCAGTGCTTCTTCAGCCCCAAGATTTCGACGTAAGCGGCCTTGTTGTAGCGCAACGTGTACGTCTCCAAAACGACGGTTCGCGGCACGGCCGGCCTGCCCTGCGCCGCGATCGCGTCGATCTTGGCGTTAACGATCCGCTTGCCTTCGGCCGTGTAGTTGTGCCCCGCCTTGGCCCCGATGACGTGCGTGAGTTCGAGCGGGACCTTGGCCAACTCGCGGGCCATCACGTCGGCCGCCTGCTTCTGCTTGTCGTTCTCGCCGCTGTAGGCGACCGTCGGCAGGTTCCAGAAGTTGGCGGGCGTGTCGGTGGCGTTGTAGAGGTGCCACAGCTTCTTCTCGTACCAGGCCGGATCGACCTTCTCGTTCTGGAAGACGTTCAGGAACTCCGGCGTCTCGGCGAAGCCGGCCCCCGGCGCGGCGGCCACCCACAGTGTCGGGTAGTGCGCGGCGAACTGCCAGCAGGCCGCGCCGCCCATGCTAAAGCCGCGCGCCACCAGCCGCGACTCGTCGATGGGGTAGTGCTTCTTGAGGTGCTCCAGCACTTCGAGCGTGTCGATCTCGCCGGCGAACTTGTTGGCGTTGCAGTAGCGGCCGTAGGGGTGGACCACGAAGGCGTTCGCCGGGGTGAACTCGCCGGGGTTCGACTGCCGGCCGCGGATGAAGTCGAGTTCGGTCAGCGTCTCGCCGCGGCCGTGCCACCAGAAGTCCGCGCGGTATTTGTGCGCGGACTTCGCGCCGAACGCCTCGGGCACGACCAAACCGTAAGGCTGGACGCTGCCGTCGATCTTCGACTTGTACCCGCGGACGACCAGGCCGGTCGCCGTCGGCCAGGTCGGCTTGCCGTCGCGGAGTTCCTTGGCCCGCTCCATGCCCTTGGCCAGGATCGCCTTCCCGGCGGCCACATCGTTGCGGGTCTTGCCCTCGACGTACAGTTCGTCGTAGGTCAAGGCGTACCGCACCGCCTTGGCGTAAACCTCCACGTCCGGCAGCAATTCGAGCAGCGCCGGCCTCGCCTTCTGGGCCTCGGCGGCGGCGGCAATCGTCGCGATCAACTCGTCGAGGCCGGCGGCCAACGCCTCGCGGTCGGCGGCGGGGACGACGGCCCCCTTGGGCGGGATCGGCCGCACGTTCTCGGCGACGTTGTCCGTCGGGCCGTCGGCGCGGGCCGCGAACAGGGGG
>JANYHV010000340.1 GCA_025362195.1 Fimbriiglobus sp.
CTAGTACCTCCCAGCGTGTCGGGGCGGTCGTGCGCATCGCTATCGGCGGCGTGTTGCTTGTGGCGGCCGGGCTCAAGCTGTACGGACGTGAGGTCTCGCCCTATGCCCAGTACGGCTGGCTGCATACGCCCTGGGTGCAGACCCTGACCGTCGCGTGGGAGTTGCTGCTCGGGGCGTGGCTCGTGTCCGGCGAGTACCGGGTTGCGGGACGGGCGGCGGCTCTGGTCACTTTCGTCGCGTTCGCCGGGGTAAGCGGGTATCTCGGCTGGGTAGGGCAGGCGTCCTGCGGCTGCTTCGGGAGTGTCAAAACTAGCCCGTGGTGGGTATTCGGGTTCGACGTGACGGCGATCCTCGCTCTCGTTGCCACTCGCCCGGCGACAGGAAACTTTGGGGCCGTCCCGCTACTTTGGCTGAACTGGAGAGACCTGCGTGCAGTCGGTGTCGGCCTAGTCTGTGTGGGTGTGCTCGCGGGCCTGGGTTGTTTGGCGTTCGGTTCGCTCGGGAAGGCATTCGCTGTGCTCCGCGGAGACACCCTCGGCGTAAGTGCGTCCGTCCTCGACTTCGGCACCGGGAGTCCCGGCGATGTCTTGGAGGCGTCCCTGCAGGTCGTCAACTACTCCGACAGGCCGGTCCGGCTGGTTGGCGGTACATCCGACTGCAGTTGTATCGCGACACAAGACTTGCCCGTCACGTTGAACCCGGGCGAGTCGTCGATGGTCCGAGTCGTATTGCGTGTGCCACCGGGCGACGCTGGGCTTCTCAACCGCCGGATCGAGTTCATGACGGATTGTGCCGACCAACCACTCGTCAAGCTGCGCGGGGTCTGCCTTGTGAAGCCTTGACGTGCCGGATGTGTTATTTTCCGACCGAACCTACGTGGAAGAAAGTCATGTCGAATATTGTGCTGCGGTTGACATGCAACCTCTCGCTAGCTCTGTTCGTGCCCTGCTTCGCGCTGGCCCTGGTTGCGATGCCAGTAGGCCAACTCAAAGCTGAGCCCTTGCCCGGCACCTGTGCGGACGGCAGTGAGCAGGTGATTGACCCTGACACCGGGCTGTCGGTGTGCTGCGAGGCTGTAACGGTGGAGGCGACTCGGACGGTCGCCAACCCCAACAACGCCGCCCCGACCGTTGCACTTCCACGTTTTCGTTGCCCGAAGGTTCTTTGTAACCTCAATTCCCGGACCTGCATTATTAACGCTGTCCTCTTTCCACCTTGCGGCGGCACGTGCAACTATCCCCTCACGTTCGGGTGCAATTGTGCGATACTGGGAGGGCTCATACCGGGACCGTGCGGCTGCCTGTAGCGGTGGAACTGATCGCCGCCGCATTCCCCACTGGAGGAGCAAATTGATGCGACTAATCGCACAACTTACCCTGCTTTGCGTCCTTTGCCTTCTGACATACGGTTCGCCGTGCCATGCGGGCGATCCTAACGTCGATCAGGTTAAGGCGGGTGTATCCGACGCCTACAGGAAATTACGCGCTGCGGGCACGCAGTATCAAGATGACTTTAAAGTAGTAGTCTACCGGTCAGGGGACACGCCTGAACCGGCCGAGCGTATGATTAGCACGACCGCCTGTAAACGTCGAAGCCGCTCCGACGGCTACTACCTGTCGGAAAGTAGTGTTTCCGACCCGATGTCGGCTGTCGGGTCTGTCCAGCAGCCGGGCTCAATGGGGCGCGTGTGGTGCTATAATCCCAGGTACGAGTTTCAACTCCGTGCGAACCGGACACAGGATTGGTTGATCAGCCGGTGCGTGGTAGTCGGTTCCAGCGACTACACTGATACGGATCAGGCCGGTCGTGACGAAGCGTTCAGCGCCGCGCCGTACGACGCTCACTACCGGAATGTCGTGAGCGCCCCCCTCCCGACGTTCTTCGACAACAAAAACGTCAAGGTCGGGGCGATAACCCGGTCCCCTACAAAACCCGATTGCCACCGCATCGCGTTCACGGCTGTGGGCGACGACTTCATGCCCGGCGTCAAGATCCCGCTGACGATGTCTGGGTGGTTTGACATTGATCCAGCCTCGGACTGGTCAGTAGTAGAGTCGGTTGGCACGACCAAACTGCCAGAGGGTACTGCTGAGACAAAACACTCATTCGTCACGCGCAACGTCAACGGCTTAACCTTGGTGACCCGACACACTCAGGAGACCATCGCTCAGGTTCCTGGTAAAACGGTCAAGACCAGGATCGTGAGCGAGTTCAACCCTCGCCTCGCTGCGGGGCCGGACTCCGACGAGTTCACGCTCGCGCGATACGGCATGCCGGAGCCACTCAACGCCGCGCCACCGCCACCCAAGCCGACACCATTGTATGTCTGGCTGCTCACGGCCGCAGGGCTCTTCTTGCTGCTCGCCGTCGGCACGCGCTGGCTCCTTCGCCGGCGGTTGCGTAACACCCAGACCACACCTTCGGCAGTACGGTGAACCCGATGCGTTGGCTTCCTGCGCTTTTCGCGGCACTCGCAATTGCTCTGATTGCTTGCGCTTGTTACTACTACTCCGCCCCGAGGTCGGTAGCGCCGACATCGATGGTAGTAACGCCGCAAGAATTTCACGGCCTCGTTCTGCCCGCTGGCCGGCACGACTTTGTTGTTCGCGTCCGGAACCCGACGAACCGCCCGCTTGGCATCCTCGGGTTCCGGACGGGATGCACGAGTACCTGTTGCACGGACGTGGACAAGCCGGAGAAGGTCACCGTGCCGGCAGGCGGGGAGGTCGTGGTTCACTGCTCGCTCGTTGTCCACGCGCCCGGGCCGATCGATACCGGGATCGCCTTCATTTGCGAGGGCGACGGACTCACCGAAATCGGGGTCATGTTCGAGGGCCAAGCGGTGGGGGACGACCATGCTCCGGCGAACGCCAAGTGACCGGCCGGGGTTGTCGCTGATTGAACTTCTTGTCACCGGGGCCATCGTGGCTATCCTCGCTGGCTTGACCCTTATCTGCGGTGCAGAAGGTGCGAGCGGCGGCCTCCAAGACGGCGTGCCAGAACAACCTCAAGCAGGTCGCGCTCGGCCTTCACGGGTACGCCAGCATCCACCAGGCCCTCCCGCCCGGCCACCGGTCGCTGAACAGTAAGCGGCTGCGGCTATCGGGGTGGCCGCTCTCGGTCCTCCCTCACATCGAGCAAGAAGCGTTGCACGCCCAGGCCGAGCGGGCGTACCAGGCCAGCCCGCTGCCGTTCTTCGACCCGCCCCACACGGGGCTCCACACCGTGGTCAAAACGCTCGCCTGCCCGGCCGACCCCCGCATCGCCGCCTCGCAACGGACGCTGGTGACTCGCAACACAGTCGCCTTCACGTCTTATTTGGGCGTCTCCGGGCGAGATTGCGCGGCGGCGGACGGTGCCCTCTACCAGGACTCCCAGGTCCGACTGGCATCGGTCGCAGACGGCACGAGCAATACACTGCTGCTCGGCGAGCGGCCGCCCGCGGCCGACCTCCAGTACGGGTGGTGGTACGCCGGGACGGGCCAGCTCCTGACCGGGTCGGGCGACATGATCCTCGGTGCCCGCGAGGCGAACATCCTGCCGGCCAGGCCCGGCGCTCCGTGCAGGTCGGGAGTATACGCGTTCCAACCCGCGAGCAGCTTCGACGACCCGTGCGGGATGTTCCACTACTAGAGCCCGCACAACGGCGGCGCGAACTTCGCCTTCTGTGACGGCTCGGTCCGCTTCCTCACCTACTCCGCCGACTCCGTGCTGCCCGCCCTCGCCACCCGCGCCAGCGGCGAGGTAGTTGATAATCCGTGACCGGCCGTTTCGCGGACTCGGCTTGCCGGCCGCCCGGCCGCCCGGCGGCCGAGTTCGGCCAGTTGCCCGGCACGTCGCCCGTCCCTGGACCCGGCTTTTCGAACTTCGACGCATTGTAGCGCTATGCCTCCGACGGCGGGGACTGGGTGCCGCCATCCGCCGGCCGACGGCGACGGCGACCGGGGTGGTGCCCCCGCTGGGGAACCGTACGACCGGTGTGAAGCCGCGGCTGTCGGCGGCCCGCCGCAGGACGGCGACCTCGTTCGCGCCGGGGGCGACGGCGACCACGCCGGCGAAGACGCTCCCGGCGAGCGGGGCGACGACCGGGTCGACCCGCAGGCCGGCCGGGGCCGCGAACGACCCGGGCACCCCGAGCGCGAAATCGACGACGTGGCCGAACCGCCCCGCCCCGTCGCCGGCCGCGACCGTCACCCCGCCGGCCGTCTGCAGGACCAGGTCGGGGTACGGGTCGGCGTCGGTCAGGCCGAGGGCCACGCCGGCGACGGCCCCGACGCCGGAGGCGGCCGTGGTGAGCTTGGTCCAGGCGTCGTCGCCCCGGTTGAGGGCGACGGCGAGCGTGCCGTCGCGGCCCACCGCCACCAGGTCGGCCCGGCCGTCGAAGTTCAGGTCGCCGAGATTCACACTCACCGGGGCGAACCCGGCGGGCAGGAACCGGTCCGGGAGGGACGCGAGCGCCGGCACGACCCGCTCTTCGAGGACGGTGAATTCGAAGGTCCGGCGGAGGGCCCGCTTGCTCAGGCTGACCGGGGACGTGAACCGGCCGACGACTGAGCGCACGAGCCGACGAAAAGCCCGGGGCATGGCGAATCCTTGGGGAGAGCGTTGGCGGGTCGTCCGGTGAGGGGCCTAGCTCCGCGTCTTCTGCCGAACAATTCAAGGTCGGGGGGATGAATACCCGAAAATCGTCCCAACCCTTACACACGCCCCGGCCGGCCGGCGATCGCCCCGCGCGGCTCGTCCCGCCGTCGCCGACGACGATCATCGGCCGGCCCCACGACCCGCCCGCGGGCCGTCGCTGCGGCTGAATTTCGGCCGGAAACGCGTCACTGTTCGTTGAACCCCCGTTAGCCCCGCGGCCCGGGGGTTCCGCTGCCCTCACCGGTCGGCGTTTCCGGACCCACCTCCGCCGAGGACTCCCGCATGAAAACCGTCCGCCCCCCGTCCCGGTCCTGCGTGCGCGACAAGTTCGCCGCCGCCCGGGCCGAACTGGCCGCCGCGCTCGTCGAGCGCGACGACGAGGTCGATCTCGTTTTGACCGCGCTCGTGGCCCGCGAGCACGCCCTGCTCGTCGGCCCGCCGGGGACGGCCAAGTCCCTCCTCCTCGACGGCGTCGCCCGGTTCGTCGAGGGCCGGCGGTTCACCTGCTTGTTGACGAAGTTCACCCTGCCCGAGGAGCTGTTCGGCCCGGTGTCCCTGGCCGGGCTGCGCGAGGACCGGTACGTCCGCGTCACGGCCGGCAAGCTGCCCGAGGCCGACGTGGCGTTCGTGGACGAGGTGTTCAAGGCGTCCAGCGCGATTTTGAACACGCTCCTGCGGCTGCTCAACGAGCGGACGTTCGACGACGGGTCGGGGACTGCCCGGGCCGTGCCGTTGCGGCTGTGCGTGGCCGCGTCGAACGAGTGGCCGGGGGCGGCCGACGGCGGGGGCAAGGAGCTGGCCGCCGTGTTCGACCGCTTCCTGTTCCGCAAGGCGGTCAAGCCCGTGGCGACGAGCGAGGGCCGCGGCCGGCTGTTGTGGGCGGCCGGGCACGCGCCGACCTTCTCTGCACCCGTTACCCCGGCCGACGTGGACCGGGCGCACGCCGAGGCGGTCGCCCTGCCGTGGTCGCCGGCGGCCAAGGAGGCGCTGGAAGAGGTCCTGCGCGAGTTGGCCCGGGAGGGCGTGCGGCCGGGCGACCGGCGGCAGCGGAAGGCGGTGACGGCGGCCAAGGCGTGGGCGTACCTGGCCGGGGCCGACCGGGTCGAGCCGGCGCACCTCGAAGTCCTGCGGCACGTCCTGTGGGACGACCCCGACGGCCAGCCGGCGGTTTGCGCCCGGGTGATCGCCGAGGTGGCCGACCCGCCGGCCATGCGGGCGGCCGGGCTGTTGGCCGAGGCCGAGGAGGTGATGGCCGGGGCCGACCCGCGCGACTTGTCCAGCGCGGCGACGGCGGCGGCCAAGCTGGCCGAGGTCGAGCGGCGGCTGGCCGGGCTGGCCGGGGACGCGCGGGCGGACAAGGCCCGGGCGTACGTCCGCGGCCAGTTGACGAAGCTCAAGATCGCCTCGCTCGGGGCCGCCTGACCCGCCGCCCGTCGCGCCGACACGTCGTTGACCTCATTCCAAGTCTTCCAATCACTCAACAACTCAAGGAGGCCCGCCGTGGCCGACCGACCGCACCCCCACGCTCCGGGGGAAGAACCGTGACCCCCGACAACCTGCTGACGTTACTCGACCTCGACGGCAAGGACTTGCCGGGCGACGATGCCCCCGGCGGTACGATCCTGGGCGCGTCGCCGGGGTCGCCGACCGCGTGCAGCCCGACGGCCCTGGTGCTCGACGCCTGGGACCTGCGGCTCGGCCGCGAACTGCTCGCCGACAGCGACCGGTTGCGTCGCCTCGGCCTGGGCGAACACGCCGCCGCCGACTTCCTCGCGGCCGCCTTCCTGCCCGACCCGGAGCTCGCCCCGGACTGCGCCGACCCCCCGCGGCGCGAGTTCCTGGCCGGCCTGTTCGACACCCCGGCGTACCGCGCCTTGCACGCCGGCACGGCCCTGTGCGAGCCGGCCGCCGCCGTGGCCGCCGTCGCCTTCGCCGAGGGGTACGCCCGCTTCCGCGCGGAGCAGGATAAGGCCGACCGGGACGAAGCTGCGCGGGCCGAACCGGCCGGCGGCGTCTGCCGGGAGACGGCGGCGCTGGCCGCCGCGGCCCGGGCGGCCAGCGCCGCGGGGCGCGAACTCGACGACCTCCGGGAGGCGGGCGCGTCCCTCGGCCTGGGGCCGGGGCGGCCGGGGGCGAACGACCCGCGGGCCGTGGCCGCCCTGTTCAAGCGGGTCCGCGCCGACCCCGGCCTGCGCCGCGTGTGCGAGCTAGCCGGCCGCTTCCGCGTCGTCGCCCGGGCGGCCCGGACGCGCAAGTCGGACGACGGCGTGGACGAGGTGACCGGCGTCGCGCTCGGCGGCGACGTCGGCCGGCTGGTGCCGTCCGAACTGGCCCGGTTGCTCGTGCCCGAGCTGGAACTCGACGCCCTCCGGCGGATCGCCGACCGCCAGGCCCTGTGCCGGGAGTACGGCGCGACCGAGCCGGTCGGCAAGGGCCCGGTCGTCGTCTGCGTGGACGAGTAGGGCAGCATGGAGGGCGCGAAGGCCGAGACGGCCAAGGCGCTCGCCCTGGCCGTCGCCTGGGTCGCCCGCCGGCAGCGCCGCTGGGCCGGCCTGGTCGCGTACTCCGGGGACAGCGGCGAGCGCCTGCTCGCCCTGCCGCCGGGCCGGTGGGACGAACTCGCCCTGGCCGACTGGGTGACCGCGTTCCTCGGCCGCGGGTCGTCCCTCGACGTGCCGGTCCGCGAACTGCCCGACTACTTCCGCCGGTTGGGCGCGCCGGCCGGCATCACCGACGTGCTGTTCGTGACCGACGCCGCCTGCCGTATCCCGGCCGACGTCGTCCTGAGCTTTAACGCCTGGCGCACGGCCGCCCGCGCCCGGGTCGTGTCGCTGGTCATCGGCCGGCAGCCCGGCGACCTGACCCTCGTGAGCGACGAGTGCCACCTCGTCGCCGACCTGTCCTCCGATGCTGCGGCCGTCGGCCGCGTGCTCTCGTTTTGACCCCCGTTCCATTTCCCCCCACAAGACAAGGAGTCCACGCCGTGGACAGGTCGTCATTCCACCCCCCGCCGCCGCCGAACGCCCCGGCCGGCACCAAGTTACTCGGCGAGGTCATCACCTGGGCGTGCCCCGGGGCCGCCGTCCGGCACGCCGACCTCGTCGCCGCCCTGGCCGCCGCCGGCCTGGACGAGCGGGTCGCCCGCGAACTCGCCCCCCGGAACGCGTTCACCCGGGCGTGCAAGCGGCTGGCCCGCGCCCGGGTCATCCGCCAGGCCGCCGAGGACGCCTCGACCATCACCTTCCAGTTCACCCAGGAGTCCCGGCACGGCGACCGGTACGAGTACGAGCTCGAAACCATGCTCACGCTCGACAAGAAGACCGGCGGAGTCAGTTGCGGCCTGCCCGGGCTGGCCATTCTCGCCCAGGAGGAACTCGACCGGTGCACCGACGCCCGGACCGGGGCGGACGTGACCCGGATCGTGCAGGCCCTGTTCGCCCGGCACGCCGACCTGTTCCCGATCCGCGAGCAGGGCGGGGCGTACTTCGTCCCGGCCGCCCACGCCGGGTTCGTCGGCCGGGTCGCGGGGTTCCTCGGCCGGGTGAACGGGCGGGTCGCCCGGTTCCCCGTCCCGGTCGGCACCGCCGACGGCGACCGGAGCGTGCAGGGGGCCGTCGCGGCCGGCCTCTCGACGCTGATCGACGAGTACCGGCGGGCGGTGGCCGGGTTCGACGCGGACACGCGGCCGGGCACCGTCGCGCGGGCGGCCGAGCGGATTCGGGGGGCGAAGTTCAAGGTCGAGTGCTACGCCGAGTACCTGGCCGGGGAGAAGGACCGGCTGGACCGCGAGGTGGTCGCGGCCGGCCGGGAGTTGCGGGCCAAGGTGGCCGCGATCGCCGCCGCTACCCCGGTCGCCGCGTCGTGACGCCCTTCGAGGAGCTGCCGCCGGCCATCACGTCGGTTGACCGAATCCGTTTCCCCTTCAACTCAACATCGAGGACGCCCATGATTTCCATTCCCCGCGCCACCGCCCGGGCGGTCCGGGCCGTCGCCCGGGCGTGCGTCGCCGGCCGGCCGCGCGGCCCGGCTCCGCACGTCCTCGTCCGCCGCTCGGGCGGCACGCTGACCCTGGTCGCGCGCGTCGACGGCGTCGCCGTGGCGTTGGCCGCAGGCCCACAAGCCGGCCCCGACGAAACCATCGCCGTGCCGATGGCCGTGCTCGCGGCCGCCGAGGGCGGCGGCCGCGACGCCGTCGAGCTGACGGCGATTTCGGCCGGGCGGGGCGAGGCACGGTGGGCCGACCGGGGCGTGCCCCGGGCGCTCGCCTTCGACGCCCAGGGCGATTCCGCCGCACTCCCGCCGACCCCGGACGCGTGGTCGCCGCCCCAGGACCACCTGCTCGCCGCCCTGCACGCGTGCGGGCGGGCGGCCGGCCGGGAGCCGTCCCGGTTCGCCCTGCACCGCGTCCAACTCCGCGGCCGGGCCGGCGAGGTCGTCGGCACCGACGGCAAGGCGGCCCTGACCGCCGCCGGGTTCGCCTTCCCGTTCGTCGACGACGTGCTCCTCCCCGCCGTGCCCGCGTTCGGCACCAAGGAATTGGCCGGCCGCCGCGAGGTGCGCGTCGGCCGGACGCCGGACCACGTCGCCGTCGAAGTCGGCCCGTGGACCGTCTGGCTGCCGGTCGACGGCGTCGGCCGGTACCCGGACGTGGCCGGGGTCACCCCGCGCGGCCCGGCGACCGTCGTCGGCTTCGACGACGCCGACGCGCTGGCCCTGCTCGACGCCCTGCCGGGGCTGCCCGGCGCGACCGACGACGGCCGCCCCGTCACCATCGACCTGGACGGCACGGCCGCGGTCCGCGCGGGGTGCCCCGGGGAACGGGTTGCGGAAGTCCGCCTGTCCCGGTCGCCGGTCACCGGCCCGCCGGTGCGGGTGGCCCTCGACCGCGCGTACCTGGCCCGGGCGGTGCGGCTGGGCTGCCGGACGGCGCGGGTGTCCGGGCCGCTGAAGCCCGTCGTCTTCGAGGGCGGACCGTACGCGTTCGTCGCCATGACCCTGGGCGCGGCGTCGGCCGTCGAACCGAGCGCCGACGCCGCCGTCGTTAGCACCGACCCGGTCGCCCGGGTCACCCCCACCCCGATGTCGTTGACCCCACCCGTAACCCCGAGGAGCGAACCGATGAAGCTGATCGACACCAACGGCCACGCGGCCGACCCGCCGCCGAACGGCACGTTCGACCCACTGGCCGAGGCCGAAGCCCTGCGGGCGCTGTTCGCCGAGGGAGCCGCGCGGGCGACCCGCCTGGTGGCCGCCCTGCGGCACCGCAAGCGCGAGCAGAAGGCGCTCACGCAGGCCTGGTCGAGCCTAAAGTCCCTGAACCTCGGCACCGAGTAAGGGGGCCGCCATGACCGCCGTCTTCACCGCTCCGTTGCGGCGACTGTCCCGAGCACTATTCGACCTCCGCGACCGGGTCCGCGAGGCCCTGGCCGGGGAGGTCGCCCGGGCCGTCGGCGCGGCCGTCAACGAGATCGTCGCCGCCGTCCTCCGCGGCGGCCCGCCGCCCGTTGTCACCCCGTCCCCGAGGAACGAAGACCACCCCGGCCGAAGTCCGTGGGCCGACGCCGACGCGGACCCCTGGGGCGACGACCGATCGCACTGGCACGACGACCGGTATGACCCCGACTTCGACCGCGAGCCGGACGATGTCGAGCCGCCGCCCGTCGAGCACGTGGACCCACCGGCGTCGATACCTCGCACGCCCGCCGGGCTGAGCGCCGGCCGCTGGTGGCTCGGCCGCCGCGGGTCGGTCGCCGAGGCCGTCGGCGTCGGCCTCATCGTCGTCCTGGCCGTCCTCGTCGGCGGCCCGCTGGCCCGGGCCGGGGCGGCCATCGTCTCGGCCGCCGCCGACGTGTCGGCCGCGACCGACGCCCTGGGCACCGGGGCCGCCCGCCTGAATCAACTCTGACACCCCCACCGCCGAACTGACCGTCCCCCAGCCCGGAGGCCGTGCCGCCGGTCGGCAGCCGGAAGTCCGCGCCCCAACCGACATCCTGAACACAGGACGACACCCCCGTGACCATCGACCGCAACCACCACCGCAGGATCACGCCCATGACCATGACCGCGACGACGAACGGCAAGCCGCAGCGCAAGCCCCTGGCCGACCAGATCGACCGCCTGGACGACATCCTCGACGGCCTGGCCGACGCCCTGAACGGGGCCGTGGCCGACGCCGCCCGGGAAGGCGCGCGGCT
>JANYHV010000364.1 GCA_025362195.1 Fimbriiglobus sp.
GTGGTCAAAGCGGGCCGGAACAAGTTCCCGACGAAGAAGCCGCACCACCGGCAAGTCCACGTGAAACCCTTCCAAGACCACGTCCGCATCACTTAACTCAGTGGCATTGCACGTGAGTGGGCTGTTCCAACCTGCACGGGCGAGACACAACCCGCGGGAAGTTTCCGGCGCTCGCCCGGGGCTGTCGCGCGCATTCCAGCCGGGAACAGCCCACTCACGTGGACCGCTCGCCAAGATTCGCCTGCGGCGGAGCCTTGGAGCGCTCGCCGGGAGGTCGCCGTCGCCTGGTGTCAGAACGGGATGAGGAGCCAGGCCGACAGGTAGCCGCCGGGGGCCACGTCGACGCGGTCGTACTTGTAGTCGCGGGCGCTGCGGCCGACGCCGTAGTTGCGGTCGAAGGCGTACCCGCCGCTCAGGTCGAGGGACGCCCGGGCGGCGATGTCGAGCCGCACGCCGCCGAAAATTCGCTTCTCCTGGCGGAAGAACAGGTCGCGGCGCTCCGGCCGGTCGCGCAGGAAGTACCCGTCGTTGTCCCAGTCGAACCCGCCGTACACCTGGCACCCGTTCCGCGGCTCCCACGTCACCTGCGAGTGGATCAGCGTCACCGGCCGGTAGTTGAACTCGAACCGCCAGTCGTCCGCGAACCGCCACAGCACACTGAACGGGATGCCCAGGCTGAGCCGCAAGTCGGGGTCCGGGTTGTACTCGTAGGACAGGCCCGGGATCGGGAACGGCAGGATGCTGTTCGGCGAGTAAATCACCCCGAAGTTCCAGTAATCCCCCTCGGCCGCCGCCGGCACGCGGACGAACCCGATGAGGCCGGCGTTGAGCGTGTTGAAGCCGCTGAACGGCTTGTCGCTGGGCGACCCGAACTTGGGGATGACGCCGACGCTCACGCCGTCCTCGAAGCGGTGGATGTACGCCAGGCTGACGTTGATGTCCCACAGGTTCCGCGGGAACGGCCGGCCGGTGTCGGGCAGCGTCAGGCCGTTGGTCTGGAAGTGCAGGTTCTTGACCTGCACCGACGCGGCGAGGATGTCGGTCTTTTCGAGGACGATCGGGACCGGCACGTCGAGTTGTTGCTGGACGTACCCGAGGTCCTGGCCGCGGTTTTTGGCGGCCCGCTCGGGGTACCACCAGACGCGGTACCGGGGCGCGCGGTTGTCGTCCCGGGAGATGCCCGGCCCCTGCGGCCACGACCCCGGGTCGCGGGTCGGCCGGGGCAACGGGTCGGGGAACAGCGGGTCCGGCGGGGGGTCGCGGCCCGGGTCGCGCGGGGGCAATTCCTGCGCCCCGCCCGCCGCCGCGACGAGCAGCACCGCCAGCACTCCGAACGCCCACCGCACACGCACGCCCTCCCCGGATGCGGCCCATGTACCGCAAGCCCCCGGGCCGGACAAGCCGAGCTTGTGCGAGAAGAACGTGGGGGAAGCCCCGGGGTCAGCCGGCGGGCACGGCGGTGGCCGGTTCGGCCATGTCCGCGCGGTGCGTGACGCGGTTGCGGCCGTCCCGCTTGCTCTGGTACAGCGCCCGGTCGGCGTCGGCCAGCAGGTCGGCGGGGGACTGGCCGGTGCCGGGCGTCCAGGTCGCGCACCCCAGGCTGGCCGTGACCGGGGAGTGCTGCCAGCGGGCGTGCGCGATGGCCCGGCGGATGCGCTCGGCGGCGGCCTCGGCCCCGGCCCGGTCGGTGTCCGGGAGCAGCACCGTGAACTCCTCGCCGCCGACCCGCGCGCCCAGGTCGGTCGGCCGCAGGGTGCGTTGCACGATCGTCGCCACGGCCACGATGACCGAGTCCCCGGCGGGGTGGCCGAACGAGTCGTTGTACACCTTAAAGTAGTCGATGTCGATCGCCACGGCCGACACGGGCGAGCCGTGCCGGTGGGCGTCGTCCACGGCGCGCTCCAGGGCCGCTTCCAGGCCGCGGCGGTTCTTCGCCCCGGTCAGCGGGTCGGTGACGACGACCTCTTGCAAGTGCAGGTACGCCTCTTCGAGGGCCTTCCGCTGGGCTTCGAGTTGGTCCTCGTGCCGCTTCCGCTCGGTGATGTCCTCGGTGATGGCGATGACCCACCCGCCGCCGCCCGGGTGGGTGGGGTGGTCGAGGTACGGCTTCGACCGGGACCGGACCCAGCGGACCTCGCCGTGCGGGCGGAGGACGCGGTACTCGACGGCAGCCCCGTCGGCCGGGGGGGACGCGGCGCTGCGGCCGTACCGCTCGCGGTCGTCCGGGTGGATGGTGCTGCGGAGGAAGGCCTGGGCGCACGGGGCTTGCAGAAAGGCCTCGGCCGGCCGGCCCCAGACGCGGGCGAAGGCGCGGTTGACGTACACCGGTCGGCGACCGGCCGGGTCCCAAAGCCAGACGACTTCGAGCGTCTGGTCGAGGATCGCTTCGAGGTTCGGCGTGACCGGCGGCATGGGGGGGCGGGCCTGTTGCAACCGGGGCGATTCGCGGCGGGACGCGGCGCGTCCGGGACTCTCTTAGTATTCGTCGGCCGACGCCGCCCCGCCGCGATTGTCGCGCGGCGAGATTCGATTCTCAGTTGCAATTCGGCCGGGGGCCGAAACTTCGCTTGAGATTCCGAACGGATTGTGTCCGGGCGGGCGGTCCGCACGCCGGTCCCGCGAGCTGGGGAGATTATTCCGAAGAAATGCACGCCCGGCGAGCGACCCCGCCCGGGTGTCCAGGACGCCGCGGGCGGGACGGGGGTCAGAGCAATTCGGGGATCGGCTCGCGGTCGTCGAGGACGGACATCGGCCGGCCGGTGCCGTTCGGGAAGGTCATGGCCGGGTCGATGCCGAGCGCGCGGTACAGGGTCGAGAGGACCTGCGGGACGCGGTACGGGCGGTCCTTCGGGTACTCGGCGCGGGCCGAACTCGCCCCGACCGCCTGGCCCATCTTCAACCCGCCCCCGGCCACCATCGCGCTCATGACCGGCGACCAGTGGTCGCGGCCGGCGTCGGACGTGTTGATCTTGGGCGTCCGGCCGAACTCGCCCCAGACGATCGTGACCACGTCGTCCGAAAGGCCGCGGTCGTGCAGGTCCTGGATCATCGTGGCGACGCCGCGGTCGAGGACCGGGAGTTGCGTCTTGAGCTGCTTGAAGTTGGCCGTGTGCGTGTCCCACCCGCCGTAGCTCAGCGTGACGAATTTCACGCCGGCTTCGACGAGCCGGCGGGCGGTCAGGAACTGCTCGACGCCCTTGTACCGGGCCAGGCTCTTGGGGTCTTCGCGCTTGAGGTCGAGGGCCTCGCGGACGGTGCCGGACCCGATCATGTCGAACGCCCGGGTGGTGAACGCGTCCATGCCCTTCATGCCGCCGGTGGCGTCGATGTCCCGGCGGGCCGTGTCGAACCCGGCCAGGAGGGACTTCCGCTCGCCGAGCCGGGCCGGGAGGACGCCGTTGGCCAGTTTCAGGTTCTGCTGGGCCGGGCCGTCCGGGGTGAACGGGCGGTGCGCCACGCCGAGGAACCCGGGCTGGGACCCGAACGACTGGCCGCGCAGGGAGACGAACGGCGGCACGTCCTCGGCCGCGCCGGGCGACCCGGCCTGGAGCTTCGACAGGACCGACCCGAACGACGGGTGGCTGGCGGTCCGGTTGACCTGCTCGGGGAAGCCGGACATCAGGTTCGAGTCCGAGTGCTCGTCCACGGCGACGACGGACCGGAGCAGGGCGAGCTTGTCCATCATCTTCGCCTGCATCGGCATGTGCTCGCAGATTTGCACGCCGGGCACGTTCGTCGGGATGGCCTTGAACTCGCCGCGGAACTCGGCCGGGGCGTCGGGCTTGGGGTCGTACATGTCGATGTGGCTGGGGCCGCCCGGCAGGTAGACCATGATGACGGACTTCGACCGGGTCCGGTCCCCCTTGGCGACCGGCGACGCGGCCTGGAGGCGCAGCGCGTCGGCGAGGGTCAAGCCCGCACCGAGGGCACCGAGGGTGAGGAAGTCGCGGCGGGCGATGCCGTCGCAGAACGTACGGCGTTGACCGGGAAAGGTGAGCACGGGACAGGCCTCCGAAGGAGGTGCGCGGGGTGGGAACGTCGGCGAAGTCGGACCGAAGGGCGA
>JANYHV010000366.1 GCA_025362195.1 Fimbriiglobus sp.
GTCTTGTTCGCCCGACGCGCCACCGAGGGGGAACAAACCTCGGCGACAAGGCTGGCGGGTAGCGACCGGCGAGCCAGGAGCGTGAGCGACTGGAGGTGCTGAGTCAGCGACTGGAGTTCTCCGCGTTGGTCGTCGCGCAAGCACTCCAGTCGCTCACGCTCCTGGCTCGCCGGTCGCTACCCGCCAGCCTTGTCGCCGAGGTTTGTTCCCCCTCGGTGGCGCGTCGGGCGAACAAGACTCGTCGGCGCTGATGACTCCGCGGCGTCGGCGTGCTAAAATCGGTTGTGGCGGGACGGGGAGCGGGGGGAGGCGAGCGATGAAATGCCGGGCGTGCCCCAAGGCGGCGGTGCTGCACATTACGGAAGTCCTGTCGGACGACCGGTTCGAGGAACTCCACTTCTGCGAGGAGTGCGGTCGCCGGTACCTGTCCGCCGCGCCGGAGTCCGGCAAGGCGTCGAAGGTCGCCGCCCCGGACGAGTCCGACGAGTCCGACGAGTTCGCGGCGGCGATCGACGCGGCCGTGCTCGCCGACGGGGCGATCTCGTTCGCCGACGCGGACGGCCCGGACGCGCGGCCGTGCGAGGTGTGCGGCCTCAAGTTCGTCGAGTTCCGCAACAGCGGCCGGCTCGGCTGCCCGCACGACTACGACCACTTCCGCGACGAGTTGCTCCCGCTGTTGGAGAGCATCCACGGGGACACGGCCCACGCCGGCAAGACGCCCAAGGCCCCGGCCCGGCCGACGCCCAAGCCGCCCCGGGACGCCGGCGAACTGACCTCCCTGCGCAAGAAGTTGACGCGGGCCGTGAAAGACGAGGACTACGAGGCGGCCGCCCGGCTGCGCGACCGCATCCGCGAACTGGAGGGCGTTTGAACGCCACCCCCGCCCCGAGTCCGCCGCCCGGCCCTGCGGAGTCCCGCCGATGATCTGCGAGCGCTGCGGCCAGCACCCCGCCACCGTCCACTTGACGGACGTCCTGAACAAGGCCCGCCGCGTCCAGCACATCTGCGACGCGTGCGCCCGCGCGCACCAACTCCTGCCGACGCCCGACGACCCGGCCCAGCCGATCAACCTGCCGGCGCTCGTGCAACTCATCTTCGGCACGGTCCCGCCCGGCGAGCCGGTGCCGGGGGCGTTCCCGGCCGCCGTGGACGACCTCGGGGCCGGGCTGGTCTGCCCCGACTGCGGGCTGAAGTACGCCGAGTTCCGCGCCGAGGGCCGCATCGGCTGCCCCCGGGACTACGACGTGTTCCGCGCGCCGCTGCTGCCCCTGTTGGAGCGCATCCACCGGCACACGAGCTACGCCGGGAAGGTGCCCAAGTCGGCCGGCCGGCCGGCCCCCGTCGCCGAGCCGCTGCCCGCGCTGCAGGCCCGGTTGCGGCGGGCCGTGGTGGCCGAAGATTACGAAACCGCGGCGACCCTCCGCGACACGATCCGCGCACAAGAAAGCCCCGGATGAACCTCGACTCCCTGCTCCCGCACCTCGGCGAGTGGCTCAAGGGCACCGGCCCGGACGCCGACGTGGTCATCTCGACGCGAGTCCGGTTGGCCCGCAACCTGGCCGGGTACCCGTTCATCACCAAGGCCACCCCGGCCCAGAAGGCGGCCATCGAGGCCAAGGCCCGGGACGCCCTGCGGGACGCCGCCGTCGAGCCGCGGCTGACGTACGTCGACGTGGCCGACCTGCCGGCCATCGACCGCCAGTTCCTCGTCGAGCGGCAGCTCATCAGCCGCGAACTGGCCACCGTCCTGGACGGCCCCCGCGGGGTCGCGTTCGACGACCGCGAGTCGGTCAGCGTCATGGTCAACGAGGAGGACCACCTCCGCCTGCAAGTCCTCCGCAGCGGGCTGTCCCTCGAAGAGGCGTGGGAGGTCATCGACCGCGTGGACGACGCCGTCGAAGCCCGCCTGCCGTACGCCTTCCACGAGCAATTCGGCTACCTCACCGCCTGCCCGACGAACGTCGGCACCGGGATGCGCGCGAGCGTCATGCTGCACCTGCCGGCGCTGGGCATCACGAAGCAAATCGAGAAGGTGTTCAAGGCCCTGCAGAAGATCAACCTCGTCGTCCGGGGCCTGTACGGCGAGGGCAGCCGGGCGTCCGGCGACCTGTACCAGATCTCGAACCAGGTGACGCTCGGCCGGGCCGAGCCGCGCGTGCTGATGGAGATCCGCGAGGTCATCGGCATGATCCTGCAGTACGAGCGGCAGGCCCGCCAGGTGCTGCTCAAGGAGCGCAAGCAGCCCGAGCAAGACCGGGTCGCGCGGGCCGTCGGCACGCTGGTCAGCGCGACGATGATCACCAGCGAAGAGACGATGGAACTGCTGTCGGCCGTGCGCCTGGGCATTCACCTGCACCTGATCGACGACATCCCGCCGATCACGGTCAACGAGTTGTTCATCCGCACGCAGTCCGCCCACCTGCAAAAGATCACCGGCAAGTCGCTCGGGGCCGAAGAGCGCAACGCCGCGCGGGCCAAGTACCTGCGCGAAAAGTTCCGCGAGTTCGACCCGCGGTAACCGAACCCCCGGCGAGTCACGCCCGGTCCCGAACTCGTTCGACGACTTGCTCCCGAGTCAGCACCTTCGTCGGGCCGGCGTCGTGCGCGGCCATCCTCGCGTCCGACTCGGCCGCGAGTTCTTCGCACGGCTCCGCCCGCCAGCCTTCGTTGATCGCGTCGTCCCGCAGGCGGACGGCGAACGCCAGGCGGTCCTCCGCGGGCCACGACTTCCCGGCGTCCCGCGCGATGATCGGGTCCGCGGCATCCCCTCGGCTGAGTTCGGAATTGGTCCATTTTACCAGGGCTATCAGCTTGCCGAAAGCGCTCGCGCCGACGCGAACCGTCTTGCCAGCAATCCCGGCGAGCGCCGGTGCGTGTGCCCGCCGGTCCCGCCTGAAATGCCAGTCTCTGCCGCGTGCGAGCGCCGGAAACTTCCCGCATCTTGTGACCTCGCATTCCGAGTCGGAACAGGCCGGAATGCGACCGACGCGCCTTACGGCTTGGGCAGTCGCGCCTCGAGTTCGCGGACTTTGGCGGGGGTGTCGCCGGTGTGGGGCGGCCACGCCTTCGCGCGGAGCTTTTGCAGGGTCGCCTTGGCCGCGTCGTACTGCTTCAAGTGCAGCTGCGCCTCGGCCAGGCCGAGCAGGCCGGCCGGTTCGAGCGACCGCACGGCGGCCACCTGCTCCCAGTGCGGGACGGCCTCGGCCCAGCGGTCTTGCCGCTGGCGGACGCGGGCGAGTGCCGCCTGGCCTTCGCTCTCGCC
>JANYHV010000375.1 GCA_025362195.1 Fimbriiglobus sp.
AAGGCCAAGAAGAAGCCGGCCAAGGGGTGAAATTGACGTGGACTACGCGGAACTCATCACGGTCGAGGCGGGCAAGCGGAGCGGGCAGCCGTGCGTCCGGGGCATGCGCATCGCCGTGCGCGACGTGTTGGAGTACCTGGCCGGCGGCATGAGCACAGAAGACGTGTTGGCGGACTTTCCCGAGTTGACGCCCGAAGACATCCGCGCGTGCCTGGCGTTCGCCGCCGAAAAGTCGCTGACGTGACACAGGGCCAGTGCCGATGCTCGATTGGCTGTTCCGACCCGCTTGCCCGTGCGATGTCGCCGCGAAGGCGTGGGTCGAGGAACGCCTCGACTGGCTGGCCGGGGAGTTCGACGACTGTGCGTTCACCGGGCGGCGGATCGTCTTGCCGACGCCCGAGTTCTTCCCGGACGTTTACGACGGGTCCAAGAAGTCGGTCCGCAAACTGCTCGACCGCGTCTGCGACTTCATGGACGTGGTCCCCGACCTCGTCGAACTCCGGCTCGTGGCGAACGCCCCGAAGGTCTGGCTGGTCAACGAGGCGGGGCACGACTTGGCCGGCGCGGCCGGCACCTACCACGAGGGCGAGCGGCAGTTCGTCGTCACCATCGACCGGGCGGGGCTGGACGACCCGATGGGGCTGGTCGGCACCGTCGCCCACGAACTCGCCCACGTCCGGCTGCTCGGCGAAAGCCGGCTGATGCGGGAGGAGTTCGACAACGAACTGCTGACCGACCTGACCGTCGTCCACTTCGGCCTGGGCATCTTCCTGGCCAACACGCCGCGCACCTGGGCCAGCGACTACGGCACGTGGCCGGACACCGACCTGCGCAAGCCCGAGTACATGACCCTGCCGATGTTCGGCTGGGCACTGGCGCACCTGGCGTGGTTCCGCGGCGAGGACCGGCCGGCCTGGGCGCGGCACCTCAACGGCGACGCCCGGGCCAACTTCCGCCAGGGCCTGCGGTACCTGCACGCCACCGGCGATTCGGCGTACCAACCGCCGCGGTCGCGCGGCCGGGGCTGAACCGGCCCCCGCCCGCTACAATCCCGGGGGGCCGCGAGAGTTCGCACCGGAGCGCGTGGGATGGAGTTGTTGACCTTCGAGCCGATTTACAAGTCGATGCCGTGGGGCGGCGCGCGGCTGCCGGGCTTCCTCGGCGTTCCCGTCGGGCCGCCGCTGGCACCGGGCGACCCCGTCGGCGAGGCGTGGGTGCTCAGCGACGTCGAGGGGAATTCGAGCCGGGTGGCCCGCGGGCCGCAGCGCGGGCGGACGTTGCGAGAGTTAATCGCCGAGTTCCCGCGCGAACTGTTCGGCGACGCGGGGCCGCCGGCGGACGGCAAGTTCCCGCTGCTGTTGAAGTTCATCGACGCGCGGCAAGAACTGTCCGTGCAGGTCCACCCGGACGACGCCCTGGCCGAACGGCTCAAGGGCGCGGGGCAGCGGGGCAAGACGGAGGCCTGGGTGGTCCTCGCCGCCGAACCCGACAGCCGCATTTACGCCGGGTTCCGGCCCGGGATGACGGCGGGCGACTTCCGCGCGGCGATGGCGGCCGGGACGACGCCCGAGACCCTGCACCGGTTCGCGCCGACCCCGGGCGATGTGGTCTTCCTCGAAGCCGGGACGGTCCACGCCATCGGCGCGAACGTCCTGCTTTTTGAAGTGCAACAGACCTCGGACATCACCTTCCGCCTGTTCGACTGGGGCCGCGTCGATGCGAAAACGGGGCGGTCGCGCGAGCTGCACGTCGAGGCCGGCCTGACCTGCGCGAACTTCGCCGCCGGCCCGTGCCACCCGGTCGCCGGCACGCCGACGGCGGACGGCCGCGAGCGGCTCGTCGCGTGCCCGCACTTCACGCTGCACCGCACGGTCGCCGCCCGCACGACCCTGGCCAACTCGGCGTGCCGGGTGCTGGTCGTCGCGGCCGGGCGGGGCACGTTCAACGGCCTCGCCGTCGCGGCCGGGAGTGTCGTCCTGGTGCCGGCGTGCGTCCGCGAGGTCGCCATCGCCGCGGCCGAACCGCTGACCGTCCTGGACTGCGGGCTGGGCACGCCGTGACCCCACTCGACTGGAACGCCGACCTGGGCGAAGGGTCGCCGGACGACGACGCGCTGATGGCCGTCGTGACGAGCGTCAACGTCTGCTGCGGGGCGCACGCCGGGGACCCGGGGCTGGTCCGCCGCACGCTCGAACTGGCGAAGCGGCACGGCGTCGCGGTCGGGGCGCACCCCGGGTACTTCGACCGCGAACACTTCGGCCGCCGCGAACTCGACCTGCCGCCGGGGGAACTGGCGGCGCAGTTGCAGTACCAACTCGGCGGCCTGCTCGCCCTCGCCCGCACGGCCGGGGTCGCGGTGACGTACTTGAAGCCGCACGGCGGGCTGTACCACCAGGCCAACCGCGACCCGTCCGTCGCGCGACTCGTGTCGGCCGCGGCGCTCCTGAACGGGCTGGGCCTCGTCGGCCTGCGGGGGTCGGCGTTGCAGGCGGCGGCCGGGGCGTTGCGCGTGCCGTACCGCCGCGAGGGCTTCGCCGACCGCCGCTACCGGCCCGACGGTACGCTGGTGCCCCGCGGCGAACCCGGGGCGGTCCTCGACGACGCGCTCGAAGCGGCGGCGCAGATTGCCCATTTTATCGCGGCCGGGGAGATCGACACCGTCTGCGTTCACGGCGACCACCCGGGGGCCGTCGCCTTCGTCCACGCGGTTCGCGCCCGCCTCGGCTAGAGGCGGTTCGGAGGCCGGCCCGGGCGTTAAACTGGGCCGATTGTGCGGGGCGATTTTCGGACTCGGTCGCACGATTCACCCCTCCGACTGAATTGTTCGTCGCGGGGCAAGAAATTCGACGGAAATGAACCGCCGGTCGCTGGCGTCCGCTCTTGGGCCTGCCATAATCGCCGCAAGGACGACGCAGAGTCGGAATCTCGCATCCGACCGAATCTAAGGTGGCCCATCCGGTGAAACGCATCCTCCGCTTGCGCGGTATCAGCGGCCCCACGAAGGGCCGCGTCTGGGAGTCCGACGCGCTGCTCCGGGCCGGCCGGCTGGCCACGCTCGAAATCGTCCTGGACGACACGTCGGTCAGCCGGAAGCACGCCGAAGTCGCCCTCGGGGCGGACGGCCTGTGGTACGTCCGGGACAACGAGAGCACGAACGGCACGTACGTGAACGGGGCGCGGGTCGGCCGCGGCGAGCACCAGGTGAAGGCCCGGGACGTGGTCCAGTTCGGCAAGGTCGCCATGCTCGCCGAGTTGACCGACGCGAGCATCGAAGGCCCGCCGTCCGACCAGCTCGTGATCGCCGCCTCGACCAAGGGCGCGTCCGACGGCGAGGGGTTGCGGCACATCGCGTTCGACAGCAACAACATGCCCCGGGCCGGCGACCAGCTCTTGGCCCTGCTCCGGGCCGGCCACCACCTCGGGCACCTGGAGCGCGAGGACGACCTGCTCGACAGCATCCTGAACGACTGCGTGAGCGTCCTGGACGCCCAGCGCGGGGCGATCGTGCTGGCCGAGGGGGACGCGGCCGCCGGGGCCGAGCCGAAGATGCGCATCCGCGCCCTGTCCGTCGGCCGGGGCGAGTCGAAGGGCCGGTTCCACTTCAGCAAGCGGCTCACCCAGCGGTGCTTCGCCAAGGGCGAGTCGGTCCTGTTCTGCAACGTCCTCGACGAGAACGACCTGACGCACAGCATCTCGGACGGGCAGATGACCTCGGTCATGTGCGTGTTGCTCCGCACGCCGCGGAAGAAGCTCGGCGTGCTGCACGTCGATCGCGGCCCCGGCCAGCCGCCGTTCACCAAGGACGACCTGCTCCTGGCGGACGCCCTGGCCGCGCACGTGTCGGCCGGGATCGAGTGCTCGCAACTGCTCCGGAAGCAGCGGGCCATGTTCATGCGGACCATCACGATGCTCGCGCAGATGGTCGAGTTGCGGGACAAGTACACCGGCGGGCACACGCAGCGGGTGACCAAGTACGCGCTGATGATCGCGGAGAAGTTGCAACTGCCCGGGGAAGAAATCGAACTCCTGGAGCTGGGCACGCCGCTGCACGACATCGGCAAGATCGGCATCAGCGACGAGATCCTGCAGGCCCCGCGGCGGCTCACGCCGGCCGAGTTCGCCGTCATGCAGACGCACACGACGATGGGCGCGGACTACCTCAAGGGCGTGCCCGAGTTGGCGTCCATCCTGCCGATCGTGCTCAGCCACCACGAGCGGTGGGACGGGACCGGGTACCCGGAGCGGCTGTCCAAGGACGAAATCCCGCTGCTCGCGCGGATCGTCGCCGTGGCCGACGCGTTCGACGCCATGACCAGCCAGCGGCCGTACCACGACAAGAAGCGGGGCCGGAGCGCCGAGGACGGGTTCGAGGAAGTCGCGCGGCAGGCCGGCCGGCAGTTCGACCCGGAGTGCGCCGCCGCCTTCCTGGCCGTCAAGGACCAAATCCTCGCGTCGATGGCCGAACCGGCGACCGAGACCGGGGTTAGTCTGCCGACGGTGCCCGGGCTGGCGGTCGTCGTCCCGCCCCTGTCGGGCGTCGGCCGCCCGCCCGACTCGATTTCCGACTTCGGCAGTGCCCTGGACATCGCGTCGCTTTCCCAGACGCGGCCGTTCCCCGGGTGACTTCGGCGACTGTGGCGACCCTGGCGACACCCCCGCGACCTCCGAGTTCGCCCATGCCCCCCGCGCCGGTCCCCGTCCCGCCCCCGCCTGCGACGTTCGACCCCCCCGAGACGCCCGGCCCCCAGTACGCCGCGGCCGTCCTCCGCCGGCTCGTGGGCACCGGGATCGTCCCGCAAGACGCCTGGAACGCCCAGACGCCGGCCGACCGCGACCGCCTGGCCGCCTGCCGCGACCTGCCGGGCCTGGCCGAAACCCTCCTGGCCGCCCGCCTGGTGAGCGTTTACCAGGCGGCCCGGGTGCGGTCCGGGGCGGTCAACGGGCTGATCCTGGGCAACTACCGGGTGCTCGAAAAGATCGGGTGCGGGGGCATGGGCGTGGTCTTCCGCGCCGAGCACGTCACCCTGCGCACGCCCGCGGCCGTCAAGGCGCTGTACGTGGACGGGGTGAAGAACCGGCGGAGCGTCGAGCGGTTCTTCCTGGAGGTCCGGGCCGTCCGCACCCTGCGGCACCCGAACATCATCGCCTACCTGGACGCCGGGGAAGAGGCGCACGCCGGGCCGGACGGGGAGACGGTGCCGTACTTCGTGATGGAGTACCTGCCCGGCCGCAACCTGGACGACCTGGTCGCGCAGGAAGGCCCGCTGCCCCTCGCCCGCGCGTGCCAGATGGCCCACCAGATCGCGGACGCCCTGACCGAGTCGCACCGCCAGGGCCTCGTCCACCGGGACATCAAGCCGTCGAACATCATCCTCACGGCCGACGGCACGGCCAAGCTCCTGGACTTCGGGGTGGCCCGCCTGCCGTCCCCGGCGGACCGCCTGACGCAGGACGGGGCGCGGCTGGGGACGATCGGGTACATGGCCCCGGAGCAGGCCCGGAACCCGCGGGACGTGGACGGCCGGGCCGACGTGTTCGGCCTCGCCGCGACCCTGTTCTTCGCGCTCACCGGCCAGGACCCGTTCCTGCCCCCGGGCGGGGCGACGAGCGCCGCCCGCCCGCCCGCCCTGGCCGACTTCCGGGCCGACCTGCCGGCCGCCCTGGACGCCGCCCTGGCCCGCATGATGGCCCTGGCCCTGGCCGACCGCACGGCGACGGCCGCCGACGCGATGCGCGAGCTGACCCCGTTCCTCGGCTGGCAGGGGGGGACCGCGGAGGAGAACCCGACGGTCCGGTCCGGCGAATTCTCCGCCGCCCCGCGCCTCGTCCCGGCGAGTCCGGTCGCCGCGCGGCGGCCGGGGTCGTCCACCGTCACCCTGGCCGGGGTGTTGCAAGAGCGGACCGCCCGCACCCACCGCGTGCTGATCGTGGACGACGAGGAGCCGGTCCGCCGCGTCTGCCGCCTGGCCCTCCAGCACGAGTCGGTGGCCATCGACGAGGTCGGGACCGGGCCGGAAGCGGTCGCCCGCGGCCTGACCGTGCCGTACGACTTGATCCTGCTGGACGTGGACCTGCCCGGATTGAAGGGCGAGGCGGTGCTGGACAAGATCCGCCAGCGGCCGCCGACCCCGCACCTCAAGGTCATGATGTTCTCCGGCCGCACGTCCGGGGACGACCTGTCCCGGCTGCTCGCGGCCGGGGCCGACGACTTCCTGGTCAAGCCGTTCAGCGTCGTCCAACTCCGGTCCCGGGTCAAGGCGATGCTCCGCCTGAAGGACGCCCAGGACCGGTCCGACCTGCTGTCCCGGCAACTCGCCGCGTCCAACGCGGAACTCGAACGGGCCTTGAACGCCCGGGCCGGCGAACTCGTCCACGCCCGCGGCGCGATGGTCCTGGCGATGGCCAAACTCGTCGAGCAGCGCTCGACCGAAACCGGTGCGCACCTGATCCGCCTGCAGCGGTACTGCCGGGTGCTCGGCGAGGTGGCGTCCGGCCTGCCGGCCTTCCGGGACCGGCTCGACCCGGTGTTCGTCCACTCGGTCGAGGACGCCGCCCCGCTGCACGACATCGGCAAGGTCGCCGTGCCCGACTCGGTGCTGAACAAGCCCGGGCAACTGACGGCCGAGGAGAAGGGGCTGATGCAGGCGCACACGACGATCGGGGCGGACACGCTGACCGAGGTGTCCGCCCGGTACGCCTTCGCCACGGGGTTCTTCGCCACGGCCGTCGAGATCGCCCGCAGCCACCACGAGCGGTGGGACGGGTCCGGGTACCCCGACCGCCTGAGCGGCGAGGCGATCCCGCTGTCCGCCCGGCTGGTCGCCGTGGCCGACGTGTACGACGCCCTGCGGTCCCGCCGCGTGTACAAGCCGGCCCTGTCGCACGGGACGGCCGTCGAACAAATGCTCGACCGCTCGCCCGGCCACTTCGACCCGAACCTGCTGGAAGCCTTCCGCCGCGCCGCCCCGCAGTTCGACCGCATCTTCCGCGACGCCGCCGACTGAGCACTCGGGTGTCGGGTGTCGCAGACGCTCCGCCTTCGGCGGAGAGTCGGTCGGGGTTACTGCGGGTCGGGCTGCTCGAAGCCGGCCTGGCGGAGGGCTTCGCCGGTCGGCGGGCCGCCGTTGGCCAGGTCGTTCAGGAACTGCTTGGCCTGGGCGTTCGACGGGTCCAGGGCGATGGCCGCGGTGATCTGCTCGCGGCCCTCGTCCGGTCGGCCGAGGTCGTACAGCACGCGGCCGAGGAAGTTCCGCGCCTCGGACTCGCTCATCACGTGGCTGCTCACCAGCGTGCCGAACGCGGCCTCGTACTGGTTGGAGTGCGCCTGGCTCACGGCCAGCGTCTTCAAGTACGTGCGGTTGCTCGGGTCGAGCGCGAGCGCCTGCTGGGCCGCGACGGCTGCTTCGGCCGGCTCGCGGAACTGGAAGTGGACGGCGGCCAGGCGGTGGTACAACTCGTGGTCGGTCGGGTAGTGCCCGATCGCCGTCTTGAGCGTGGCCACGGCACTCGCCTTGTCGTTCGTCGAGGCGTAGAACCGGGCCAGGCCGATCAGCCCGCTGCGGTTCTTCGGGTCGAGTTTGAGCGCGACCTGGTACTTCTGCCGGGCCGTGTCCAGGGCCACGTCGCGCTCGACGGCGGTCTGCTTGATGTACGCCGAGTCGTTGTACGCGTTGGCGTACGCGACTTCGGCGTCGGCGCTCAGGCCCTTGCCCCGCTTGGACGGGTCGCGGACGACCACGTCCCCGCCCATGCCGGCCGGCGGGCGGACGCCCTGGGGGTCGGTCGATTTGCCGAAGAACTTCGACACCATCGTCCCGTGGTCCTGGGCCGCGGGGGCGAGCGGGTCGGCCTTCCGGGTGCCGCGGAGCGACTCGCACCCCGTGCCCAGCCCCGCACTCGCGGCGAGGAGGCCCGCGCAAAGCGTGCGGGCGAGAGTCCGCGGCGTGTGCCCGTCCATGAGCGTGTCCCTTCGGTCGAACCGGGTGGAAACTGGAGGCGAAGTTCTAGGCGAACTCCGCAATAAAGCTGGCCGACGCCTCGACCATCAGGTCGCGCGTCAAGTGCACTGGCTGCCGTCTGTATCGACAGATGGACTGCACGATTTCCAGTAAATCGCGACAATCGCTGGCGCGGGCGGTGCGGCCCTTGAGGTAGTACCGCTCGAACAGGTAATCGACCGCCCCCGGGTCGTAGTTCATGCCCAGCCGCTTGCAGTTCCCCGCGAAGATCCGCTCGTACACGTCCCGGGCCGGGGCGTGGATCTGCAACTTGTGCCGGATCCGCCGCAAGAAGGCGTCGTCGACGAGGTCCTTGGGGTCGAGGTTCGTACTGAAGATGATGAGCTGCTCGAACGGCACCTGGAACTTCTTGCCGCTGGCCACGGTGAGGAAGTCGTGCCGGTCTTCGAGCGGCAGAATCCACCGGTTCAGGAGTTCCTTGGGCGTACACATCTGCCGGCCGAAGTCGTCGATCAGGAAGACCCCGCCGTTCGCCTTGAAGTGGATGGGGGCCTGGTAGAACTTGGCCTCCTCGTTGTACTTCAGGTCGAGCATGGCCAGGTTCAACTCGCCCCCGGTGACGATGACCGGGCGGCGGATGCGGACCCACCGGGCGTCCGCCGTGCCGGTGCTCAACAGGCGGCGGACGGTCGCGTCGGCCTCGTCCCCGAACTCGGTCGGGGTGTCGTCCACGACGTGCAACGACGGGTCGAACACGGTGACGATGTTGCCGTCGGCGATGAACGCGTGCGGGACGTAGATCGACCCGCCGGCCGTGTTCATGAAGTCGCCGATGGCCCGGGCCATCGCCGTCTTGCCGTTCCCCGGGGGGCCGTAGATGAACACCGACCGGCCGCTGATGATGGCCGGCCCGATGGCCAGGAACATGTCGTCCTTGAGGACCAGGTGGCCGAACGGGGCCTTCAGGCTCTCGGGGTAGCACTGCAACCCGGTCACCGTCTGGCGGTAGCACTGCTCGACGTAGTCCTCCAGCGGCACGGGGGCCGGGCCGATGTACGCGCAGACGCGCATGCACGCCTCGGCCCGCTTGCGGCCGAAGTCGGTCAGGCTGTACCGGTAACTCACCTCGCCGACGAGGTCGCCGCCGTCCACCTGGATCGTCTTCTCGTCCTTCAAGAACTTGAGCGCGTCCTTGACGATCTTGAACGGCAGGCACAGGAACTGCGCGATGTCCCGGCCGATCTGCGGGCCGCGGACGTAGATCGTGCGGAGGAGCTGGTCGGACAGCCACGACGACGACAGGCCGGCCTCGCGCAGGGACTCGGGGGTGGTCGGGGCTTCGGGGGCGGGGTTGCCCTCCCAATCGACGGTCATGTGGCGGGCTTGCATCGTCATGGTGCGGTCCTCGAGTCGGGTTCCCGACGGGTCGGGCGGGGTCGCCGCCTACTTCTTGGTCTTGCTGCGGGTGATGATGAAGACGCTCAAGGCCCCGAGGCCGAGCACGAACAGGACGATGCCGTTCTGCTTGCGGAAGGCCCCGACCCAGTACTCCTTGAACTCCTCCATGTAGGCCGAAGCGAGGACCGGGTCGGCGGCGGCCGCGTCGGGCAGCCAGGGGGCGGCGGCCCAGGCACAGGCGGCCACCGCGACGGCGAAGAACCGGGGGAAACTACGCATGGGGCCTTTCGCGTCGTGAGGGTCTAGGCGAGCCGGAAGCGTCAGCGCCCGGAGTCCGCGGGGCGAGCCGGAAGCGTCAGCGCCCGGAGTCCGCCAGTCGGAGTCCGCCCGTCGGACTGCGCCAGTCGGACTGCGCCGTAGTTCCAGTGTGGGACACAAAACGCCCGCGGGCGGGGCAATCCGGTGAAGGATCGTCCCGCCCGCGCGAAAGTTCGTCGATCGCCGCCGATTACTGGCGGTTACCGGGGGCACTCGGGCCGCCCGGGGTGGTCGTGCCGCCGCCGGGGCCGACGCCGGCCGCGCCCGGGGTGCCCGGCTGGACGTTCGCGGTCGAGGCCGCGCCGCCGACGCCGACCTGGCCGTTGTTGGTGATGCCGTTGATCCCGCTGGTGAACCGGAACGGGTAACCGCGGACCGAGTTGGCCGGGCCGGACGCGGGCATGAGTTGCTCGGCCGGGTCGATGACGGTCACGTCGAAGCTGAGGCCGCGGCCGGCCGTGGTGGCGTTCAGGTACGCGACGACGGCGTTCGCCCGCTTGGCGTTGAGTTCGGTGCTCGTCTTGGCGTAGTCGGCCGGCTTGGTCGCGTCGTAGTTCAGGTCGCGGGCCGTCTGGAGGAAGATGTGCCCGTCGACCGGCCGCTTGCGGGTGAGGGTGTCGAGCTTGACCTTGCCGCCGGGGTTCAGGCCGTCCAGGCCGGTCTCGAAGTCGCCGTTCTGGACGTACTGGTCGAGGACGTGGCCGTTCACGACCTGGGCTTCGAAGGGGGCGAGGGCCGCCTCCCGGGCCTGCAGGCTGTACCGCTCGGGGGTACACGGGTCCACCTTTTCGGAGTACCGCGATTGCAGGCTGGTCTTGGACGAGTTCATGCACCCGGCGGACCCGAAGGCCCCGCCGAGGGCGGCCAGGGCCGCCGCCGTGGAAAGGAACCGGTTCATCGTAACACTCCTCCGTGAGAATGCGGCCGGGGGGCCGCGCTGGCCCGGGGCGTCCTGCCCGCGAGCGCGTCGAGATCGAGAAAGCCGCGCCGATCAACCCTTCGACAGCAGGTTCTTCTGGATGAGGATGGCCGCCGGGCCGACCAGCACCACGAAGATCGCCGGGAAGATGAACAGCACGAGCGGGAAGATCAGCTTCACCGCGGTGGCCGCTGCCTTCTCTTCGGCAATTTGACGCCGCCGAGTTCGCATCGAATCGGATTGAACGCGTAATGCCTGCGCGATGCTCGACCCGAACCGGTCGGCCTGGATCAGAATCGCGGCCAAACTCTTCACGTCGTCCACGCCCGTCCGGACGCCCAGGTCGTGCAGCACTTCCCGCCGCGGGCGGCCCATTTGCAGTTGCAGGTTGGCCAGGGCGAGTTCCTCGGTCATCACCTTGGCGTGCCCCTTCATCTCGTCCGTCACCTTCCGCAGGCCGGCGTCCAGGCCCAGCCCGGACTCGACGCACACGACCAACAGGTCTAGCGCGTCCGGCAGGGTGAGGAAGATTTCCTTCTGCCGCTGGGCCCGCAGTTGGCCCAGGGCCAGGCCGGGGAAGAACGCCCCGGTGGCGACGCAGAAGACGATCGCCAGGATGCCCACGCTCGACAGGCCGAAGTACGCGTAGGCCAGGAACAGCGCGGGGATGCACAGGGCCAAACTGGCCAGGCGGATGCCCTGGAACACGGCCGTCGCCGACTCGCTCCGGAACCCGGCGTTGGCCAGCTTGACGCGGATGCCGTCCCGCTCCAGGTCGGACTTCGGCTGCATGTTCGCGCCGAGTTTGGTGAACATGTCCTTCAGGCCGTTGAACCGGTCCCGGGACGCGTTCTGGGACATCTCCAGATCGACCAGCGACTTCGGCCGGCCGATCCGGTCCAGGCGGTCCTCGGCCAGGCTGTTCCGCTTCGAGATGAGGGACAGCAGCCAGAACGCCGCCGCCACGATCCCGACGAACACGACGACGGGCAGCACGTCGTCGGCGGAAATGATTGCCAACAGGTTCACGGGGGTCATCCTCAAGTCGGGTGTGGGGTGCGAATCGGGTGTCGGGTGTCGGGTATGGGGTGTCGTAGACGGGACATCGGGCGTCGGGTGTCGGGTGTCGGGTGTCGCAGAACTTCGGGACGGGACGTATTGGTTAGCGAGACCCCACACCCGATACCCGACACCCGGTTCGCCCCCAGCTGAGCAAGGGGCGGGCGTCGGATGTGGCGGGACTCAGGGGTGCGCTCGTTTCGGCTCTGCAACACCCCATACCCGACACCCGACACCCGATTCGCCCCCAGTGCAAGGGCGCACGAGCCGGGGAGGTTTACACCTTAATGTCGATGATCTTCTTGATCGAGTAGGCCCCGATCACCATCAGGACGACGGCCCCGATGGACATCTTGATGCCCATCGGCTCGGTCCACAACATGCGGATGTAGTCCGGCTTCATCCACAGCATGAGCAGGAACAAGAAGATCGGCAGGGCGATCAGCACGATGCCCGACAGGCGGCCTTCGGCGGTCAGCGCCTTCACCTGCCCGAGGATCTTGTACCGCTCGCGGATGACGTACCCGATGCGGTCGAGGATCTCGGCCAGGTCGCCCCCGGTCTGCCGCTGGATGGCGACGCTGGTGACGAAGAACCGGAGGTCCAGGTTGGGCACCCGGTCGGTCAGGTTCTTGAGCGCGTCGTCCAGGGTGATGCCCAGGTTTTGCTCCTCGTACACGCGGCCGAACTCCTTGGCGATCGGCTGGGGCATCTCCTCGGCGACGACGTGCAGGCCGGCCGCCAGGGAGTGCCCGGCCCGGAGCGCCCGGGCGATCAGTTCCATGCCCTCGGGGAGTTGCCCGGAGAACTTCTTCATCCGGCTCGACTTCTTCCAGAACAGCCAGACGAACGGGACGGAGAACAAGGCGAGGGCCATGACGGGGGCGACGTACGCGTTGACCAGCATCAGGCCGGCCACGAACCCGATCACGCTCAGGATCACGCCGGCCCCGAAGAGTGCGCTCGGCTTGACGTTCGCGTCGGCCTGCTCGATCACCTTGGTCAGGTTGAACGCCTCGGGCGTGAGCTTGTCCAGGAGGTTCTTCTTGTCCACCTCGGACAGGGCCTGCTTCAACAGCATGTCCGCGGACGAGTCCTTGGTCGCGCGGCGGCCGACGAGCAGGTCGAGCCGCTCCCCGACCTTCAGGTCGTCCTGTCGGCCGGCGAGCGCGAACGCGACCGCCAGCACCATGCCGATGACGGCCGCGCCGACCAGGAGGGAAAGAAACAGGGGGTCCATCGGGGTCTACCTTGCTGGGGGTATGGCTTCGGTCGGTCGGCCCATCCCTGAGCAATCGCGGCGCGGCGTCCTGCCGGGCCTAAGTGGAACGTCGAAAGGCGGTCAGTCCCGGGCGAGGACGCGCTCCGAGAACATGTTCGAGGGCAACTTGATGCCCTTCTGCTCCAGCCGGGACACGAAGCTCGGCCGCACGCCGGTCGACTCGAACTGGCCGTACGCCCGACTGTTCTGGTCCACGCCGAGTTGCTTGAACCGGAACACTTCCTGCATGATGATGATGTCCTGCTCCATGTTCATCACCTCCGTGATGCTCGTCATCTTGCGCGGCCCGCCCTGCAACCGGTTGACCTGAATCACCAGGTCCACGGCCGACGCGATCTGCTGCCGCATCGCCTTGATCGGCAGCTCGGCCCCGGCCATCATGATGAGGGTTTCGAGGCGGGCCAGGGCGTCCCGCGGGGTGTTGCTGTGGATCGTCGTCATCGACCCGGCGTGCCCGGTGTTCATCGCCTGGAGCATGTCCATCGCCTCGCCGCCGCGGCACTCGCCGACGATGATCCGGTCGGGCCGCATCCGCAGGGCGTTCTTGACCAGGTCGCGGGTATCGACCTTGCCCTTGCCCTCGATGTTCGGCGGCCGCGTCTCCAGCCGCACGACGTGGTCCTGTTGCAGTTGCAGTTCGGCCGCGTCCTCGATGGTCACCAGCCGCTCGTCGCCGGGGATGAACGCGGACAGCGTGTTCAGCAGCGTCGTCTTGCCCGAGCCGGTACCGCCGGAGATGACGATGTTCAGCCGGGCCTTGATCGCCCCTTCCAGCAGCATCGCCATTTCGGGCGTGAACGCCTTGTAGTTCAGCAGGTCTTCGAGCTTGAGCGGGTTCGACCCGAACCGGCGGATGCTCAAGCTCGCCCCGTCCAGGGCGATCGGCGGGATGACGGCGTTCACCCGGGACCCGTCCGGCAGGCGGGCGTCGCACAGGGGGCTGGTCTCGTCCACCCGCCGGCCGACCTTGGACACGATCCGGTCGATGATCTGGAGCAGGTGGTCGTTGTCCCGGAAGACGACCTCGCTCTTCTCGATCTTGCCGCGCCGCTCGACGTAAATCTTCTTCGGCCCGTTGACCATGATTTCGCTGACCGTCGGGTCCTTGAGGAGTTGCTCCAGGGGGCCGAACCCGAGGGTCTCGTCGAGGACTTCTTCGATGAGTTTTTCGCGCTCGATGCGGTTGAGCAGCGGGTTCTCGGTGTCGCACAGGTGCTCGATGGCCTTGCGGATGTCGCGGCGCATGACGTCCGACGACATGTCCTTGACGCGGCTCAGGTCGAGGCGTTCGACGAGCTTGGCGTGGATCACGCGCTTCAGCTCTTCGAGGTTCTTGCCGCCGCCGCTCGTGCCGCCGAAACTGGGGCTGGACAGGCGGGACATGCCGCCGTGCGACCCCTGGTTGCTGAGGCTGTTGAGCTTCGAGATCCCTTGCTGCAGGCGTGACATTCGTTCCCTCTCGCGGTGCGTCCGTGTCGTTTCGTCGTGTCGTTTCGGGCGGGCAGGCCAAGCCGGGTGTCGGGTGTCGGGTGTCGGGTGTCGCAGAAGTCGGGAGGGTGTCCGCAGAGTTCTACGACACCCCGAACTCGACACCCGAGACCCGAGACCCGATACCCGACGCGGACTCCCTGAGCCTAGAACCCGAATCCCAGTTAGCGGCGGCCGAACAGGCCGAACCCGCGCTTCGTCTTCAATTCGGCCGACGACCCGGTGCCGGCTTTGCCGCTCAGGGCGTGGGCCAGGCCGGCGATGGCCAGTTGCGCCCGGCACTTCGGGCTGTGCTTGATGAGCGGTGCCCCGGCCACGCGGGCGGCGATGAGCGGCTTCGTGTCGTTCGGGATCTGCCAGAAGATCGGCTTGCCGATGACCTCCTCGGCCTTCTTCAAGGAGATGCCCTCCTCGATCGACTCGGCCCCGACGCGGTTGACGACGACGCGGACCTTCTCGGCCAGGCCCTCCTCGCTGCCCATGCAGTGGATGAGCCGGACGACGTTCCGCAGGCTGCTCAACTCGAGTTGGGCGGTCAGCAGGATCACGTCCGACATGCGCATGGCCATGAGGTCGGTCGGGAGCAGGGACTTGCTCAGGTCGAGGACGAGGTGCGAGTAGCTGATCTTCAACAGGTTCAGGATGCGCTCGACGTGGCCCTCGTGGATCACGCCCATCTCCATGATTTCGAGCGGGTGCCGCAGGATGGCCAGGCCGGTCGCCTCGTGCTTGACGAGCGCCCGCCGGAGGAAGTTCATGTCCAGGCGTTCGATGTTCCGGGCCAGGTCGGCGATGCTGATGTTCTCGATGCCGTTGACTTCCAGCGCGATGTCCGCGTCGCCCAGGGCCAGGTCGAGGTCCACGAGCGCGACCCCGTTGCCCGGCTCGCAGGCGAGGGTGGCGGCCAGGTTGACGGCCAGGGTCGTCGTACCGACCCCGCCGCGCGACCCGAGGACGGCGACCATGATCGCGGCCCCGGACTGGCGGGGGGCGACGCCGAGTTGGCCGCTCGAACTGCCGCTCGAACTGCCGTCCGAGTGGGACGCGTCGCCGAGCGCCCGCCGCAGGGCGGACAGCATGTCTTCGAGGCCGACGGGGTGGGTGAGGAAGTACTTCGCGCCCTTTTGCAGGGACTGCAACAGGGCCTGGTGGTCGTGGCTGATGGTCAGGATGGGCAGCCGCGGGTAATCGACGGCGAGCTGGCCGATCATCTGGAGGGCGCGGTTCTTGTCGGCGTCCAGGGCGACGATGGCCAGGTCCGGCATGGACTGGTTGATGACGTCGTAGAAGTACTCGTACCGGGCACATTCGGCTTCGAGCCAGACGAAATCGACCCCGAGCAACAGCGTGCGCAGGGACTCGCGGGTCGATTCGGTCGGGTCAACGATCGCGATGCGTTGCATGCTCGCCACCGGGTCTTCGCAAATGATCCGCCGGGGTCCGTCCTGGAGCGGCGGTCAAACTCCGGCCCTCATCCCGAGGGCCGGTTCGGTTCGTCTCTAAACTTCCGTCGTCGTCGTCGTCGTTACTGCGGGGGGGCCGGCGGCGGCAGTTCGATGACCGGGATCGTCGCCGGCTCGGTGGCCACCACCGGCATCAGGTTCGGCATCGTCGCCGGGGCCGTGCCGGGGGTCGTCACCACGCCGGACCGGGAGAAGTTGCCGGCCGGGGGCATCCCGGGGACCGGGTTCGAGCACCCGGGGATGGCCCGGCCGTCGGCCCCGATGCACGGGTACATGCCGGCCGTCTTGTCGTTCTTGAACGCCGGCTCGAACTGGCCGTGCTGCCACGGCCGGCGTTGGCCGCGGGGGGCCTCCAGGAGGCTTTCCAGGAACAGCTCGTAGTCGTCCGGCGAGCGGGTCTCTTTACCCGGCACGCGGCGGGGCACCTGGTTGCAGTCCATCGCGTCCACGAGCCGCGGGGTCACGAGGATGACCAACTCGGTCTCGCGCTCCTCGTGGCGGACGCTGCTGAACAGGACCCCGAGGTACGGGATGTCGCCCAGGTACGGGACCTTCTCGGAACTGGCCTGGACCGAGCTTTCCAACAGGCCGCCGATGGCGTAGGTCTGGCCGGGTTCCATGTACACGCTGGTGCGGAGCGAGGTCTCGGTGAAGCCCGGCGTCAGGCTGCCGTTGATGGTGAGGCCCCGGCCGGCGTTGACGGTGCGGATCTGCGGGTTCACTTCGAGGTAAATCTTGCCGTTGCCGAAGACGATGGGCAGCACTTCGAGTTGCGTGCCGATCTGCTCCAGCACGACGCTCTGGCCGCCGAGACCGCTGGACGGCCCGAAGGTCGCTTGCTGGCCGCCGATCCGGAGCAGGGCCGGGCGGCCGGACTGGGTGACGACCTTCGGCTCGGAGATGAACTTGGCCAGGCCTTCGGTGCGCAACGCCTGCAAGGCGAGGGCCGTGTTGGCCGGCACGATCCCGACGGCGATGTTGGCCTTCGACGCGATCGTGATGCCGCCGATCCCGGCCCCACTACCCCCGCCCGAGGCCGGGAGCGAGGCGAGGCCGCCGAGAACGCTGGAGAACTGGCCCGTCGTCCCCTGTACGCTGAACGCGACGCCGCGCTCGCGGATCTCGGACCGGTCCACCTGGGCGATGACCAGGTCGATCAGGACGTGCTGGACGCCGCCGATCTGCAGGGCGTTGATGATGTTGTTGACCGACCCGCCGACGGCCGACGTGGCGATCTTGACGACGATGTCGGCGTCTTCCGCGCGGTTCACGTACCCGCTGAGGATGATCGCCCCGCCGGCGGCGGGGGTGACCACGACGTTGGCGGTGGGGACCGTCTGCTTGAGGATCTTGCGGAGCAGCTCGTAGTCCGGCTGGACGAGCACGTCGATGGTCGTGACCGACTTGTCCGCGTACTGGATGGTGACCTTGGTCAACCCCTCCTTCTTCGCGGTCAGTTGCAGGATCCGGGGGTTCTGCAGGTCGGTCGTGGCGAAGACGATTTCTTCGTTGGCGATGGCGATGCCGGTGATCGCCTTGCCGGACTTGGGGTCGTACTTGACGAGGTTCCCGAGCGGGGCGATGACGGCCCCGGTGAACTGGTCGATGCGGGCCTCGGCCGGGCCGGCCACCGGGGGCTGGGCGTGAACCGCCGGACCGCCCAAGATCGCGGCGACGGCGACCAGTCCTGCGAGCATCCGCAAGCGTGTCAAAGTTGTTCGGCGCATCCTTACACCTCTCCCCTAGCTGAGTGTGACGAGAATCCTTCTCGCCGTGACGTATCGTTCGAACCCCCTGCGCACCGCGGGGCGACCGCGAGGCTCGGGCCTGGCCCCCCCGTTAGGAAGGGGCCTCACCCTGGTGTTGCTGTTGTCGCCCGGCGTCGGCCCGGGCTTGCGGAACGGGTCGTTACACCCGGTCCCCTTCCTTCGCCGGCTCGTCGGACTTCGGGGCCGCCTTCGGCGCGGCCTTCGGTTCCGGCTTCTTCTCGGCCTTCGGTTCCGGCTTCGGAGTGGGCTTCACGTCCGCCTTCGGCGTGGCCTTCGGTTCCGGCTTCTTCTCGGCTTTCGCGTCCGCGTCGTCCGGGGCCGGGACCTTGTCCGGGGCACCGTTCACGGCGACCTCGCCGAGGAACTTGTACTCCCCGTTCGGGAAGACCTGGTAGCGGATCTTCTTCGTGCCGTTGGCCGTCGTGATGGTCACGTCGTGGAACACCGGGGGCAGTTCCGGGGTCTTCTTGACCGGCTCTTCGCCGGCCTCCTTGGAGGTCGGGCCGTCGGTCGGGCCGACTTTCGGCGCGGCCTTGGGGTCGGCCCCGACGAACGACTTCGGCAGGAACTGGCCGGCCGCCAGGTCTTTCGTCACGAACTTGCCGGTGGACTCGCGGACGTTCTCGATGCCGTTCGACGGGGCCGGTTTGGCGAACTCCTTCATCTCGAACAGCGTGTCGATGACTTCCTGGGTCAGTTGCGTGCCGGCGGCGATGTCCTCGCGGGCGACGACGAGCTTGACCGTGTCGTCCTTCTTCGTCTTCGCCGCGGTGTCCGTCCCGTTGTCTTCCTGGACCGGCACGTCGGCGAGTAAGGCCCACAGTTGCTTGTGCGTCAGGGGCGGTTCGGGGCTAATCATCGGCGTCTGGCCGACGAGCACGAGTCGCATCATGCACCCGCGGGTCTTGGCCGCGTGTAGGAGTTCGGCGGTCGCCGAGGTGACCGCGAACGACACCGTGCCGACGCTCGCGGCGACCGGGTTCTCGGTCTGGATGGTCGAGGACCCGTCCACGGCCAGCACGAGCATGTCGTGCAGGAAGGTGACGACGGTCGCCCGGTCGCCCATCCGCTTGGACGGGATCGAGGCCAGGATGTTGACCTTCGACCCGGGTTGGACGAACCCGGTGACGGTCTCGTCCAGGGTACACGGGATGGACATCATGCCGTACCCGTCGGGCGGGGCAATGGCCGCGGACTTGGACACGTCCTTGGGGTTGAACGAGTCGCCCTTCCGCATGGTGCGGACGACGCGCTTGTCGACCAGGTCGTCCATGTTGCCGACGAACACCTGGGGGGCGCTGGCGGCGGGCACGTCGCGGACTTCGACGAACTCGTGGATCGTGTCCTTCTTGAGCCAACTGCCGACGGGCAGGTCCTTCGCGGCGACGAGCACCGGGACGGTTTCCTCGGACTTGGTCTTGTTGCCCGCGCTGATCTGCGACGTCAGCACGGCGGCGACGAGGCCGCACGCGACGGCCACCGCGACCAGGATCATGTTCTTCTGCTTCATCGCTGCACCCCTCCAGGTGTACGCAATTCGGTTGCGGTGCGGACCGCTGGCGCCGTCGGAAAGGCTCGCGGCGTGGGCGGCGTCACGAGGGGGTGTGACGCCGACGCCGGCGGGCTGCCGCCAACAGTTGGCGGGCTTCCAGCCGTCCCCACGTTGACGGGCCAAACAAAAACACGGGGGACGACTGCGGGGGGGACGCCCCGATTGTTTGCGGATCGCGTCCGGTTCCGCGACACTGTCGCGGTTCCGGACGGCAAAACCCTAGAACGCTTCTCCCGCTTCGCAAGAAAAAGGCACGGAACCCTTAACCTGCACCCGCGGCGTATGCCTTGCGTAGCACCCGACGCCTAATCCTTCGACGCGGCGCAGTCCGGGCCTTCACCATTTCCCGAAATACCGGCACGACCGGCCTTACCAGCACCGCCCCGAACCCCTCAAACTCCGGTCGTGCGGGAGACTCCGGCTGTGCGGAAACTCCGGTCGCGCAGTAGACTCCGGTCGCTGACGCTTCCGGCTCGCCGGGGTTAGTTCTCGACGAACAGGATGTACCACAGGTACCCGAGGAACCCGGCGCACAGGGGCACGCCGTAGGGCAGCCGCCACCAGTCCTTGCGGCGGGAGTTGGCCCGGGCGGCCGCCTGCTCGGGGCCGGCCGTGACCATGACCTGCAGGTCGGTGATGATCTCGCGGAAGTTGCTCGCGTTCTTGTGCACCTGGCGGCGCATCGCCATGATGACCAGGCCGAACACCCCGCCGATGAGCACGCCGACGGCGAAGCTCCACCACAGGATGGTCAGCCCGAGGGCGGTGCCGAAGTACGCGCCGAGCCACGACCCGAAGCCCATCGTCATCTTCACGTCCCCCTGGCCCATGCCGCCGATGAACAGCGCCGGGAACAGGAACACAAACCCGACGGCCGTGCCGGCCAGGGCCGCGCCGAGGCCGCCGGTCTGGTCCGCGGCGAACCCGGGGACGGCCAGAATGCCCAGGTCGTGCAGCCCGCCCAGGTACCACCCGCTGACGACCAGCGATAGGGTACACCAGTTGGGCACCTTGAACGCGTACCCGTCGATGACCGCGGCGACGACCATGCCGATGCAAATGATGGCCAGCGGGCCGAGGTTGTGCGGCACTTCGTCGATGGTCAGGTACCAGCCGAATTGCGCGACGGCGGCGGCGGCGGCCCAGGCGGCCAGCGCCCAGAGGACGGCGATGAACGGGATGCGGACCAGGCCGACGACGAACTCGCGGTCGATGCCCAGGTCTTCGGCCGACCCCGGGCGGGCGAGCGACGGCGTCGTCAGGCCCGGCGTCGTCAGGGCGGGCGGGGCAAGCCCGGGGGTGCTCAACTCGTTGGTCATGATGACAGGTCACCTCGGGGGGGGTGCGGGATGCGGATCGGGAACGGGGGCGCGGGCGACGGAAGCCCGCAAAACCGCGCAAGCGTAGAACGCGATTTCGCCCCGAGCCACCCCCGCCGGCCGACTTGGGGCCGACAAACGCCGAAAGCCGAGCCGGGGTGACCCGGCTCGGCTTTCGAGAGATTCCTCAGCACGCCCCGGTACAACGCCCGGGGCGACGGCTTAGCTACCGAGGGCGGAGCCGACGCGGCTGAACTGGGCGTTGGCGGTCGAGCCGATCGTGGTCACGGCGGCGATGCACACGACGATGATGAGGGCGAGCATCACGGCGTACTCGACCGCGGTCGGGCCGTCTTCCTTCTTGACGAACGAGACGACGCTTTTGATGAGCTTGTTCACGAGAGACTCCTGGTCGGGGGTGAGAAATAAATCGTAACCGTCCGCGGTCCCGGGAAGTCCGGGCCGAAGATGTTTTGGGGGTATCGACCGGGCCCGCGATCGGGTCCGGGACCGACACCGAGGACTGTTCCGAGGGACCGCATCAAGTGCCCGTTTGCAGGGCCGTCTTGAGGGTCGCGTTGCCGAACACGGCGTTCGTACTGGTGCCCAAAGTCGTCACCGCGGCGATACACACCACGATGATCAGGGCCAGCATGACCGCATACTCGACGGACGTCGGGCCGTCATCGCTTTTGATGAAAACCACGACGCGCCGAGCAATCGCGGTGAACATGAGTCACCTCTTTTGCAAGGACGGTACCTGTGGTCGGGGCGGGAGAACGTGGCGGTCGGTTCGACCCGGTCGCCTCGTCGTCCGTCCCCATCACGACGGAACCCTAGGTCACGACATTGGGGTGTCAAATCGCACCAACCGGAAAATAGCCCCGGGACGGGCGGGCCGGTTCCGGTCCGTCGGGTTTCACGACAACCGCACCGGTCCGAGGACTTTCGCCGGGCGGTCGTGAGCCGAAATCGGCCGAAAACCGAACCTGGCGCGCGAAAAGTGCGGGCCGCACCGAATCCGAAAGACCGGGAGATTTTCCGCACCGTCCGCGTCTGAGTGGTGGAGACGCTTATTCCGGTTTCGACTTGATCGGCGGGCGATTCCGGCTCTAATTATCCGTGCGACCCTCGCCCCACGAGCTTCCGCATCATGACACGGCCTCTCCCCGCCTCGCCCGCCGCCCGGTTACACCTGCTCGCCCTGGAGGCGCGGTGGAACCCGGTCCGGTTCGACTTCCGGTTCGACGACGACGCCGGCCGCGGCGGCGCGGGCTTCTTCGACTCCGTCGCCAAGGTGCAGGCCCTCCAAGACGCCGGCAAGCAGATCGCGTCCCAACTGGGGGACACGCTGACCGTGATCGCCCCGGACTTCACGCAGAACAACACGTGGACGGCGCAGTACGTCAACCCGGCGACCGGGGGCACCGCGTACCGGACGAACCTGGCGGTGCCGCAGGACGTGATCGTCGTGTACGTCGGCGGCCGGGCCGGGCTGGCGGGCGACGGCGGGGTCGCGTTCGCGGCCCCCGGGAGCGTGGCCGCCGCGACCGGCGGCGGCCCGTTCCAGGACGCCGTGCGGACCCGCGGCCAGCTCGGCGCGTGGGGCCTGACCGGCGCGCACACCGACTTCGGCCCGTGGGGCGGGTCGATCAGCTTCGACACGACCACCAACTGGTACTTCGGCACCGACCCGGCCGGGATCGGGTCCGGGCAGGTGGACTTCCGCACGACCGCCCTGCACGAACTCGGCCACGTCCTCGGGTACGGGACCAGCGACTCGTGGTTCGACGGGGTGACCCAGTACGCCGCCGACGGCAACTGGTACTTCACCGGCCCGACCGCGGTCAAGACCTTCGGCGGCAACGCCGTGCCGCTGGACTTCGCCGAATCCGGCGGGGCGCACTGGGCGCGGGGCGTGCGGTCGCCGCAGGACGGCAACGCACCGGCGCTGATGAACGGCGACCCGGCCGACGGCCGGCCCCGCGGCTTCACCGCCCTCGACCTGGCCGGCCTCAAGGACATCGGCTGGGAGGTCGCGGTCCCGGCCCCCGGCGGCGGCGACCCGCCCCCCCCGCCGCCCCCGCCCCCGGTGCCCCCGGCCGGCGGGAAACTGGCCCCCCTGCCGAGCGACGAGTTGACCCTCGTCACGCCGGACGCCGGCCGCATCGGCGACGTGCTGGCGTACAACCCGAACGGCACCCTGCGGACCGCGTTCACCCCCTACGGCACCTTCACCGGCGGCGTCCGGGCGGCGTCCGCCGAAGTCAACGGCGACGGGTACGCGGACATCGTCACCGCCCCCGGCCCGGGCCTGAACGCCGAGGTGCGCCTGTACGACGGCACCGACGACCACTTGATGCGGTCCTGGCTCGCCTACGAAGAGGGGTTCACCGGCGGGGTGTTCGTCGCCGCGGGGGACCTGAACGGCGACGGGTACACGGACATCGTCACCAGCCCCGACGTCGGCGGGTCCGCCCGGGTTCGCGTGTTCGACGGCAAGTCGGGCCTGGTCCTCGACGACTTCTTCGGCATCGACGACCCGGCCTTCCGCGGCGGTGCCCGCATCGCCCTCGGCGACATCAACGGCGACGGCCGGCCCGACCTGGTCGTCGCGGCCGGGGCCGGCGGCGGGCCGCGCGTCGCCGTCTTCGACGGCGCGTCGCTCGGCCGCGGCCGGCCCGAGAAGTTGGTCAGCGACTTCTTCATCTTCGAGCCGGTCCTCCGCGACGGCGTGTTCGTCTCCGTCGGCGACATCAACCGGGACGGCCGGGGCGACCTGGTCGTCGGGGCCGGCCCGGGCGGTGCCCCGCGCGTCTTCATCGCCAGCGGCATCGACCTGCTCGCGCCCGCCGGCCCGGTCCTCACGCCGATCGCCAACTTCTTCGCCGGGGACGTGGCCAACCGCGGCGGCGTCCGCGTTGCCGTCAAGGACCTGGCCGCCGACGCCGGGACCGAACTCGTCGTCGTCCCCGGCAAGTCCGCCGGCTCGACCGTCCTGCACTACCTCGACAGCGAGTTGACCGTCGCCGCCACGCCCGCCCCCGTCTCCTCCCGGCACGCCTTCGAAGAAGGCTTCAACGGCGGCGTGTTCGTCGGCTGACCCGCGCCGAATCGAAAGGCCCCTTGATGTTGTCGCTGTTCGCCCTGGACCCCGAGGAACTGGCCCACGACTCGGGCAAGAAAATCCTCGTCAGCATCGTCGTCACCCTCGTGACCGCGACCCTGTCGTTCGTCATCGGCCGGTACTGGGGCCGGTACAAGGCCCGCCGCGAATGGGACTCGAAGGAGTTCCTCGGCCGCGTCATCGTCAGCCTGAACATCTTCGACGCCGGCACGCTGAAGATTCGCACCGTCCTGGAGCGGTCGATCGAGGAAGTCTTTTTGAACGCCGTGGCCATCGAAAAGGTGCTGACCGCGGCCAAGCAGTGTACCCCGACGCAGCCGATCCTGCCGATCCCCCCGGGCGACCGGTGGTACATCCTGAACTACGCCCTGAACGCCGTGGCCGAGCACTTCGCGGCCGGGCAACTCCGCCTCGACGCCGGGCTGCCGGTGACGAAATTGCGGTACGCGATGTTCCTGACGTGCGAGGTGCTGGGCGACGAGCGCATCCGCAAGGTCCGGGCGATGCTCGTCAAGGAAGAGCACCTGGTGGCGTTCCCGTACCCGGACACCGTGCCGGCCTTTGAAAGCCCATTGCACGCCAACCGCATCGACACCCTCCGCGCCGCCGCCGCCCTGTACGCCCGCGAGCGCGACAACTTCCTCGTCCTCGAAGCCTGCGTGTAGGGTCGGCGACGCGAAGGGGTAACGGACGATGCAACTGCTGCGGGGGAAGACTTCGGAAGCCTTGGGTTTGGCCGTGTCGCCCGACTCCCGATACGTCGCCGCGACCGGCTTCCGAGACACCCACCTCTGGGACCTGTGCGGTCCGCGTGTCAAGGCCGTGCGGGTCGAAGGCAATGGGGTACAACTGCTGGAGTTCCTGAGCGGGAACCGCTTGCTGATGAGTAGCAACGGGGAATGGAGACTTTACGACCCGGGCACGGGTCGCACAGCGGCCTACAACCTCGGCCGGGGGCACACCAGTGCGTACGGTGCGGTGTCCGGCGGAGAAATTGTCCTGGAGGGTTCTCGCCCCGAGGGGGTAAAGTGTTGGCGACCGACCGGCGACGGCGAAACCTTACGCCGTGAGTACGTTTGGTCCCGGCCGGGCGAGTTCATGAACGGGCGGGCAACTCTTTTGCGCCCGAGACAACCAGTGGGGAGGTTACTCGTCGATTTACGACGCGTCGAACGGCGACGAAATTGCAAAGCTGATTGACCGCGACGGCCTCTTCTTCACGACTCACCCGTTGTTCGCCCCGGGCGGTCGCAGGCTTTTCGCGGCGGTGGGCGCGAAGGTCTACGTTTGGGACACGCGTGCCGGCGGTCGGGGGAAGTTGGCGGTCCGGAATCCGACCAAGCGGTCGATTCGCTCGACCGCCCTGCACCCGAGCGGTACCATCCTCGCCGGCTTGACGGGGGACAACACGGTCGCCTTCTTTGACGTCACGAGCGGAAAGTTACTCAAGACTTACGAGTGGCCGATTGGCGATCTCCGCTTCGTCAAGTTCACGCCCGACGGGACGCGTTGTGTCGTCTGCAGTCGGCTGGGAAAAGTCCTACTCTTCGATGTCGATTGACCGACTTCCCGGCCGAGGCTGACTCAATGCATTCGTGGCAGCAGAGTCTTCCGGAGCCGGCCGTCAACATTGACGGCGGGAACTCGCGGGGGGGGGCCGCAGGGGATTCCGTACATGACCAATGCCGAGTGGTCGGCGTGGTTTTCGGCTCCGCCGCAGGCGCGTTAGCCCGGCTTTCAGAATCGCGTAGCGACGGGCAGGCGGACCTCTGTGAGGCCGGTCTGGTCTTCTGTAGCTGGCCTCTGTGAGGCCGGACCCGCTTCCCCACACGGTAATCCCCGACCCGGGGAGCGAGTCCGGCCTCACAGAGGCCAGCTACAGAAGAGCCGAGCCGCCGCTACGCCGTCTTGGAACCCGCTCTAGCCCGACGCGCGAGCGAGGGACGCGCGGTGACTCCCAGGGGGGTGCTGGACTCCCCCACCGGCGTTGTCTTCCCGCGTCCCTCGCTAGCGCGTCGGGCTAACATTCGCCTGCGGCGGAGCCATTTTAGTTGCGGCCGTCGCGCTCGAACTCGGCGACGGCGCGGGACCAGAAGAACCAGCCCAGGGGGGCGACGACGGCGGCGGGGACGCACGCCAGGACGGTCC
>JANYHV010000448.1 GCA_025362195.1 Fimbriiglobus sp.
CCCCGAGGGTTTGCCATGCGCCGCCACGAGATCTCGGACGCCGACTGGGAGCGGGTCCGGGCGTTGCTCCCGACCCGCCCCGGCCCCGCCGCCCTGGACCGGATGTTCCTGAACGCGGTCCTCTGGGTTGCCAAGACCGGCGCGCCGTGGCGGGACCTGCCGGAGCGGTTCGGCCCGTGGAACTCGGCCTGGCGTCGGTTCGACCGGTGGTCCCGACGGGGCGTCTGGGCCGGCCTGTTCGCGGCCCTGCAAGACCCCGACCTCGAGTGGCTGGTCCTGGACTCGACGGTCATCCGCGCCCACCCGTGCGCGGCCGGGGCGAAAAAAAAGTCGACGGGAGCGGGGGCCAGGACGAGCAGCACCTCGGGCGGAGCCGGGGCGGGTTCGGGACCAAGATTCACGCCGCGGTGAGCGGGCTGGGGCTGCCGGCGCGGCTGACCCTGAGCCCCGGCCAGGACGCCGACATCAGCCACGCCAGCGGGCTGCTCGACGGACTCGCCCCGGCCGTGGTGATCGCGGACAAGGGGTACGACAAGCAGGCCCTGGTGGACGCGATCGAGGCCAAGGGCGGGGAGGCGGTGATCCCGGCCCGGAGCAACCGCACCGTGCCGCGGGAGATCGACGCCGAGCGGTACAAGGACCGGAACCTGGTCGAGCGGTTCTGGGCGAAGCTCAAGCAGTCCCGGCGGGTGGCGACGCGGTACGAGAAGACCGCCCGGAACTTCCTGGCGTTCGTTCAGGTGGTGTCGATAATGGTCTTGCTGCAATAACCGCTACAATCTGTCCACACGGCCTAGGGTAGAAAGGATTATCATCCTTGAATTTCCTGTTGAGGTAGGTGACACTAACTATACAGGCGTGACGATTGTTAACCCGACGATTGCCGATGAATCAAATAAGCGGAATAAAATTACCACCAAGTTGAAGTTCGGGATTGATGATTAAGATAAGGTTGCCGATGCAAAAAATATCACTTGCGAAATCGTCGCCTGACAAGTGTACCAAGTGCGGGCCAGGCTACTAAAAAAACCTGCTTCGTGCTCACGTTATGAGGCAATTATGGCAGGAATCATTGAACTCCTCGATACCGTCGCGCTGACCACCGATGTGCCCGCGCTGGGCCTCTCGGCTGGGGAGATTAGGGCCGTCGTCGAGGTGTTGGGCGACGGGGCGGCGTTCGAGGTCGAGTTCTGCGACAACGACGGCACGACTTACGGCCTGCACACGTTACGAGCCGACCAAATCGTCGCCTTGCACAGCCGCGGCAAGTCGTTGCAACGGGCTTTACTCCTCGGGTAAACCATCTCCCCACTTCTGTCCGCCTCGGCCTCCGCCGACGGATTTCGCACGTCCCCCTTGACTCCGCGACGCCTAACGCTTAAAGTATTAGGTGTCGGGCCGTCGCCCGGCGTTTTCGCCGCCGGGGGATTGTACCGTGGACGAGTTACCGTCGCCGACGCCGCGCGAGTTGGAAATCCTCAAGGTGCTCTGGGAGCACGGGCCACGCGGGGTCGCCGAGGTCCACAAGCTGTTGCGGCCGGCCGACGGCAAGCAGACGGCCCCGAACACCGTCCAGACGCTGCTCCGCATCATGGAGACGAAGGGCCTGGTCGGGCACGAGGCCGACGGGCGGGCGTTCATCTACCGGCCGGTCTACTCCCGGGACGAGTCGGCGGCGCGGTTCCTCGACCGCGTCTTCGACGGGGCCGCGTCGCAACTCGTCCTCAGCCTGCTCAACGCCGAGAAGATTTCGCCGGCCGAGTTGGAGGAGTTGCGCGCCCTCATCAACGCGGCGCGCAAGAAGGCCTAGCCGACAGCGAATACCGGGTGATTCGGACCGCCGGAACGGGGTGTACCAATGGACGAGATCGCAATCGCGGTGGGGTGGGCGGGGCGGACGGCCGTCGTCGGGGCGGCGGTGCTGGCACTCGGGCGGGCGGCGGTGCTCGTCGCCCGGCCGGCGGCCGCCCGGCAGCGGATCGCCGCCGGGACGCTCCGGGCCGCCGTGCTGGTGCCCGTGCTGGCGCTGCTCCCGGCCTGGTGGGTGGTCACCGTGCCGGCCGCGACCGTGCCGGCCGCGTTCGCCCCGCTCCCCGCGAACCTCCCCGGGCCGAAGCTCCGGCAACTCGCCCGGGCGGACCGGACGGCCGAACCGGCGGACTTCCCCGCGACCCGGCCGACCGTCCGGGACGCCTCGCCGGACGCGCTCGAACCCGACGCCGACGCCCCGCCGCAAGCGATCCCCGAGGCCCTGCCGCTCGCGCTGACGGAGGCCGTCGGGGTGACGGCCTTCGCGGACGCGGACCTGCCCGCGGGGGACGCGCAGGCGGAGTTCGGCCGGCTCGCCGGGCGGGCGGTCGAGGTCGTGCCCGAAGCCCCGACCGCCCCGGACGCCACGCCCCCCGGGCCGACCCGGGACGACGCCGTCGCCCTGGTCGTCGTCGGGTACGCCGCGTTCGCGCTGTACTTCCTGGGCGAGTTCGTCCTGGGGCACGTCGCGCTCGCCCGGTTGCGGCGAAGCTCGACGCCCGCGACGCTGCGGGTGCAGGGGGTCGCGGCGACCGTCTCGGGGCCGCGCAAGTCGCCGCGGGTGCTGGTCCACGACGCGCTCGCGTCCCCGGTCTGCTTCGGCGTGCTGCGGCCGACAATCGTCTTGCCGGCGGCGTTGGCCAAGCACGCCACGGCGGAGCAGTTGACGTGGGTGCTGGCCCACGAGGTCGAGCACCTCCGCCGCGGCGACCCGCTGACCGGGTGGTTCGCGGGCGCGGCCAAGGTGCTGTTCTTTTTCGCCCCCTGGTACTGGGGCGTGCGGCGCGAGTTGCGGCTGGCCCAGGAGTACCTGGCCGACGCGGCGGCGCTGGCGGCGGGCGGCCACCCGGCCGACTACGCCGAGTTCCTGGTGAACCTGACGGCGGACCCGACCCGCGGCCGTCGAACCTGCCTGGCGCACGGGGTCCGCGCCGGGCGATCGGACCTGTCCCGGAGGATTACGATGGTGCTCACGACCAACCCGGCCCGCGGCTCGCGCCGCTGGGCCACCCCGGCCGCCGCCGGCCTGCTGGCCACGGCCGTCCTGCTGTCGGGCCTGACCGTCGTCCGCGCGGACGACAAGCCGAAGGAGCCGCCCGCCGAAACGAAGCCGGCCGACGTCCGCGGCCAGGAGGCGAAGGCCCGCGACGAGGCGTTGAACGACGCCCGCGCCCAACTCGGGAAACTCCGTGAGGAAGCGGCGAAAGTCCGCGACGAGGCCCGCGCCGACGCACAGAAGGCCCGCGGCGACGCGGCGAAGGTCGCCGACGAGGCGAAGGCGACCGGCAAGAAGTTCGGGTCCCTCGCCGAGAGTCTTCGCGGCGATGTCGAACTCCGCATGAGCGACGACCGGGTTCTCACGTTGCGGATCGACACGAATCGCATCGCCAAGTTGAAGGGGGAAATCGAGGCGGCGGTCAAGTCGGGCAAGACCGACGACGTGATGAAACTCGTCGCCGCACTCGAAAAAGCCCTGACCCAGCCCGCCCCGGTCCCCCCGGTCGCACCCCTCGCCCCGACGCCCCCGGCCGTCCCGACGCCCCCGAATGCCCGGGGCTTCTCGGCTCCGCCCACGCCGCCGACACTCCCGACGCCGCCGCAGATGGCGCGCGAGCCAGGCTCGACGTTAGCGATCGTGAGTGCGGACCCGCGAATTGCGGACGCGCTGGCCGCTCTGCAAAAGGCACGCGAAGCGACCAAAGACCCCGAAGCCCGCGCCGCCGTGGACCGCGCGTTCAAGCTGCTCCGCGACATGCCTCAGGAGCGCGACACGGTGGTGAACGGCGTCCGAGTGCCCGCCATCGGCCCCAAGCCCTTGACCTTCGATTTCAGTACCCCGAACTCCGGGTCCTACGGTCTCACCTATTCGCCGGTGCCCGAAGCGCTCGCCGAGCAACTTCAACTCCCACTCGGGACGGGACTCCTCGTTACCGTGGTCGTCGCGGACTCGCCGTTCGGCAAGGCCGGGGTCAAGAAGAACGATGTCATCACCAAGATCAACGGCACGAGCATCCTGTACCAGCGGCGGGATATTTACCGGACGATGTCCGCGATGAAGCCGGGCGAAGTCGCGTCCCTGACGGTCTTGAACAAGGGGAAAGAAACCAAGGTCGAAGTCACGGTGCCCCAGCCGAAGGAAGCGCTGGACCCTGCTGTTGCCGCGAAGAAGAAGGTCCGCTTCGAGTCGAAGTCGGTGAGCGTCAACAACGACACGTTCAAGATCGAGGCCAAGGCCGGGGAAGTCGAGTACAAGATCACCGGCGAACTCGCCGGCGGTAAGATCGAGAGCTACGAGGCGAAAATCTACGAGGGCAAGGACGTGACCGTCCTGGTTCAGACGGGCGACGAGATCAACCTGTCCAAGACTGGCGAGAAGTACCGCCCGGCGGTTCAGTCTCTCCTCGACAGCGTTCGCGGCAACTGACGTTTCCGCGGCTCCGCCGCAGTCGAAGGCGAACGGCCTACTCACGTGGGCCGCTCGCCTTCGACTGCGGCGGAGCTATCGTCTACTTGCGACTCTTCTTGCGGGGTTTCTCTTCTTCTTCCTCTTCTTCGTCCTCATCGTCGTCGTCCTCGTCGTCGTCAACTTCGTCCTCGTCCGGTTCGTCGATGGCCCCTTCGACTTCCTCGAAGCCGGCGCGGACGCGGGGGTCGCGGAGCGCGATCAGGGCGAAGATGCCGGCCAGCATCGGGATGCCCAGCACGGCCCCGGCCAGCGCCCACGCGTACGACTCCAGGGACTGCATCTTGCTCGCGCCGAGGCAGATCAGGCAGCCCCAGATCAGCAGCACGCCGCCGATGAAAATGTACACCAGCCGCTCGGCGATCTCCTCGTCCGAGTTCGGCGCGTCCGTGAAGACCAGCGGCCAGACGCCGATGATCATCGTGCAGACGCCGACGATGGCCGACAGCGAGCCGGCGGCGATGAGCAGGTTGACCGGCAGGACGAGGAGCATCTGCGCGGGGCCGCGGAACGACTTCTTGAACTTGTCCGCGATGTCGCCGAAGACCGGCTTGTTCTTCTCGGCGAGCCGCAACTCCTCCTCGGACTCCTTGATGACGCCGTACGGGTTGATGTCGTCGTCGTCGTCGGCCTTCGGCTTGCTGGCGGGGGTGCTCACGGCGGTGTCTCCGGGGGAGGGGCGGCGGTCGCGGTCCAGGGCGACTCGCCCAGTGTACCCGCGGCGAACGGCTTTTGCCAGACGCTGAGGATCGCCGCCTGGCCGAGGATGCGCACCTTCAACTTCCGCGTCGGCCGCCACCCGTAGGCGATCAGCGGGGACTCGATGGCGTCCTGCTCCATGACCAGGAACACTGCCCGGCCGCCCGGCCGGAGGACGCGGTCCCACTCCCGGACGCACGCGGCGTACAGCGGCGGGACTTCTTCCGGCGACGCGAGTTGCTTGCCGAACGGCGGGTTGGTGATGATCCGGTCCACGCTCTCGCGCTCCAGCGGCAGCCGCCGGGAGTCCCACCGGCAGGTGACCGCCGGGCCGACGCCGCGGAGGTTCTCGCCGGTCACGAACATGGCGTTCGGGTCGATGTCCCCGCCGATCACCTCGACCCGGCCGGCCTTGCTGCGGTGCTTGGCGACCTCGATCGTCTCGGCCAGGATGGTGCCGGCCCCGCACATCGGGTCCATGACCGTCATGCCCGGGCCGATGCCCGCGAGGTGGACCATCGCCCCGGCCACGGTCGGCCGCAGGGACGCCAACACGTGGTCGTCCTTGTACGTGCGGTGCCGCATGGTGCGGTCGGTCAGCCGCAGGCCGCACACGGCCGTCTGGCCCTTGATCGTCAGCCAGATTTCGAGCCAGGCGTTCTCGTCGTGCGGCTGCCAGCCCTCGGGGATCTTCCCGGCCAGGCCGTCGGCCATCGCGTCCAGGGCGTCCACCCGGCGGAAGGCGTGCTCGCCCTCCCGCTGGCAGACGAGGTGGAAGGTCGGCTTGCCCTTGGTCTTGGGCCGCAGGGAGTGGTGAATCTTGAACAGCTCGGGCCAGTCGGCCTTGTTCGCCGTCCACTTGCGGAACTTGGCGAGTTCGTCCTGCTTGTACGTGATCGCGTCCGACCCCCAGGCGAGCAGGAACACGTCGTCCGTGGTCCGCAGGTTGAGCACGTCGGGCGTGACCTCGTTGACCCGGAAGACGACCAGGCCGCGGGCCACCTTCTTGATCTCGCCGCCGAGGACGCGGTTGATCTCGTCCGCCGCGATCGGCTCCAGCCCCGGCTGAACCATCGCGTACAGCGGCGGCAGTTCAAACGCGGACGCCCGACGACCCGAACGCGACATAGTGGCTCAATCCTGGTGGGACGAAAGCGTCAGTGTAGCAGACGGCCCGGGGGTTGCGGGGGCCGGACCGGGGATTCGACATTTCCCAACTCTCTTCGCGCTTTCGGGAACTTTCGCTGGCGTTCGGAATTGCGCGGCGGTAAAATTCCGGCGCGTGGCGAATCCTCACAATCGCTACTCGCGCACCGGGCACACGGACGGCCCGGCACTCCAGAAGTCACGGACGGGCACCCCACGATGCAGACCGCCACGCCGAACCCGACCCGCATGCTGGCCGACCTCGAGCGCGAAGTCCGGCCGCTGCTGACCGACATCCTGGCCGGCCTCAGCGACCTCCTCAACGACGACGGCAACGACTCCGTCCGCCGCTTCCTGGCCGACGCCCCGGTCGATCTGTGCGTCCGCCTGGCCGACACCTGGGCGCTCGCCGACGACCTCGGGTTGAACCCGACGCAACTGATGCCGCGGTTCTCGCCCGAAGAGCAGTTCCTGCTCGAACTCGTGACGGCGATCTACAGCGCCGGCCGGGCGAGCGGCCCGCGGTCGGACACCTTCGAGTTGGGCGAACTGGTCGGGCTGATCGACCAAACGTGCGACGACCCGGTCGCGGCCGGCGTATAACGGCCCCCATGCGCACCCTCGCGGACAAGCAACTTTCGTGGCCGGCCCTCCTCGCCGTGCGGGCGGCGGCCCGGGCCGCCGGCCGCGTCGTCGTCTGGACCAACGGCACCTTCGACCTGCTGCACCCCGGCCACCTGGCGAGCCTCCAAGCGGCCCGCGGCCTCGGCGACCTGCTCGTCGTCGGCCTGAACTCCGACGCCTCGGTGCGCGGGTACAAGGGGCCGACCCGGCCGATCCTGACCGAGGGCGAACGGGCGGCCATGCTGGCGGGGTTGGAGTGCGTCGATTACGTCGTCGTCTTCGACGAGGCGACGCCCGAAGAGTCCTTGCGCAAGCTGTGCCCGGACGTTCACTGCAAGGGCGCGGAGTACGCCCCGCCGCACGGCCGGCCGGTGCCCGAACTGGCGACGGTCCTGGCCGGCGGCGGCCGCATGGCGTACCTGCCGCTGGTGCCCGGCGTCAGCACGACGGAACTCCTCGCCCGCGTCCGCAAGCTGGGCGGGGAAAGCGCGTGACGCCGTACCTGTTCCTGGACCGCGACGCGACGCTGATCCGCGACACCGTCTACCCCCGCGACCCGGCCGGCGTGGAGCTTTTGCCCGGTGCGGCCGCGTGCGTCGGCGACCTGGCGCGGCTCGGCTTCCTCGTCGCCGTGGTGAGCAATCAATCCGGCGTGGCCCGCGGCTTCATCACCCCGGCCGAGGCGCGGGCCGTCGATGCCCGGTTCGTCGAACTGTTCGCGCAAGCCTCCGGGCTGGTCGTCCGCTGCTGGTACTGCTTCCACGGCCCGGCCGACGGGTGCGACTGCCGCAAGCCGAAGCCGGGGTTACTGCTCCAGGCCGCGCGGCACTTCGGCCACCCCGTCGGCGCGGACAGCGTCATGGTCGGCGACAAGCCGAGCGACCTGGACGCCGGCCGGGCCGCGGGGTGCGGCCTAAATTTGCTCTTCGCCGGCGACTGGCCGGCCGTCCACGCCCACATCCTGGAACGGATCGCATGACCAACGCGCTGTTCGAACTCGTCGAACTGTTCCCCGGCTGCCCGGTCCTGGTCGTCGGCGACCTGATGCTCGACGAGTTCATCTTCGGCCAGGTCAGCCGGATTTCGCCGGAAGCCCCGGTGCCGGTCGTCGAGGTGCAGCGGCGGAGTTACGTGCCCGGCGGGGCGGCGAACGCGGCCGCCAACGTCGCCGCGCTCGGGGCCAGGCCGGCCCTCGCCGGCCTCGTCGGGACCGACGCCAACGCCGACCAGGTGCGGACCCTGTTGCGGGCGATGGGCGTCGAGGTCGGCCCCGTCGTCGGGGACGCCGGCCGGCCGACGACGACGAAGACGCGCATCCTCGCCGGCACCCAGCAGGTCGTCCGCATCGACCAGGAGAAGCCGACGCCGATGAGCGTCGAAGTCGAAGCCGCACTGCTCGCCGGGGTGCGGGCGGCCCTCCCGGCGGCCCGGGCGTGCGTGCTCTCGGACTACGGCAAGGGGGTGGTGACGCCGACGTTCGCGGCCCGCCTGATCGCGATGGCCAACGCCGCCGGGGTGCCGACGGTCGTGGACCCGAAGGGCGTCGATTACGCGAAGTACCGCGGGGCGACGGTCGTCAAGCCGAACCAACTCGAGGCCGGCCAGGTGCTGAACCGCGACCTGCGCACGTCCGCCGACGTGGACGCGGCCGGCCGCGACCTGCTCGCGCTGCTCGGCCCGACGACGGCGGTCCTGATCACCCGCGGCCCGCACGGCATGAGCCTGTTCGCCCCCGGCGGCGCGACCGTCCACGTGCCCACGCTGGCCCGTGAAGTGTACGACGTGACCGGCGCGGGCGACACCGTGGCCGGCACGATGGCGGTGACCTTGGCCGTCGGCGGCGACCTGGAAGCGGCCTGCCGCCTGGCGACCGCCGCCGCCGCCGTCGTCGTCGGCAAGGTCGGCACGGCGACGTGCAGCCGCGACGAGTTGCGCGCCGCCGTCCGCGGCGCGGGGCCGGCGTGAGCGGGGCCGGCGGGCTACTTCATCGCGATCGTCACGTCGCCGCCTTTGATGTCCGCAGTCAGGTCGGTGCCGAACTTGCGGTACTTGGCGGGGACGCTCGACGTGCCGCCCTGGGTGTCGAAGGCGACCTTGTACTTGGCCACGGCCAGCTTCGACGTGAACTTGCCGTCCGTCACGACCGCCTGGTCGTCGCGGCCCTTCTCCGGGACTTCCGGCTCGAAGAAGATCATGCCCCGCTTCAACGGCTGGCCGTCGGGCAGGGTGACGGTGCCGACCACGTCCACGTAGGTGTTGGCCGTGCCGACCGTCGAGGAGCCGCACCCGGTCAGGGCGCACAAGGTTGCGGCGGCGAACGCGGACAGGAACAATCGCATCGGGTCTCTCCAAAAAAGGACCGCCGCGGAGGGTGACTCCGCGGCGGCAAGGGTTCAAACGGCCGCGGTCGCGGGGCCGGGTCAGTCGGTGGTCACAGTTTCGCCGCCCGACGCGGTGCAGATCGCGCGGAGGACTTGCGGGCTGATGCTGTCGCGGATGAACTGGACGTGGCCGTCGCCGTAGACCGCCTGGCACCCGCCGGTGTGGAAGCTGAACGGCTCGTCGTTCGGGCCGCAGTTGTTCA
>JANYHV010000368.1 GCA_025362195.1 Fimbriiglobus sp.
GGCCGGGCAGTTGGCGGCGGGGGACGTGCTGGTGTCGCACGACGGGCAGGAGCTGCCGGTGACGGCGGTCAGGGATGCCGGGCGGGTGGAGTCGGTGTACAACGTGGAGGTCGAGCACGACCACACGTACTTCGTCGGCGAGGTGGTGTGGGGGTTCAGCGTCTGGGCGCACAACAAGTGCCATGGCAATTCATTGACAAGTACAAAGTTAACTACACTCTATCAACTTGTCGATAAAAAATCGGGAGAGATGCTTAAGTGGGGTATCAGCAGCAATCCAGCGAAACGGTATTCAGCAAAACTACTAGCAACACATAACGCCAAATTGGTTCCTATTCTGCAAGGCACACGAGCACGAATGGCTCAGATTGAGCGTAGCGCAACTTCACAGTTTCCTGGATTGTTGAATCGTGAAAAGTGGGCTGGCTCAATGTTCAGAAGGTAGTATTGGTCGCCTCAGAAACAAGCGGGTATACAAAATGTCTTTATATTTAAGTGATATTCTTGGCGGACCCGAACAGTTAGATACACATTTCGATAAAGCTATCGCGGACATTTGCATGAGGAAGGATAGTCTACAAGAAAAAATGATATCCCGCAGCGATAGCACATTGAATATAGTATTCCACTACCATGGAAGTATGCTCACTCCTGACTTTATAGGCATTCAACTATCAAAATACCACAAGAAACAAAAATTACTTGTTGTCAATGTCGCACCAGGTATTGATTTCACAACATCGTGCAATCCGCTAACCCGTTACTTACAGTTAGTAAAACAAGCTATTGGCATCGCAAGCGTTTATTTTACCAGTAAAAATATTGTTTTTTCATTGGAAAAACATATTGAATTAATCCAGAAGGTAGAGGATTCGTACTTAATGGAGAGTAATCGGAGTGAATGATTACCTATACCAATTTGTTATACAAATAATCGGAGGTTTAGTCGATGACTACGATTCATGCATGGCTGTATATTATACCATAAATGATACTGTTCCGTACCCGTCTAATGAAATCGACGGCTACGACTTTGGCTCCGGCACAATGAATATATTCATTGATACAAATGATCCAAAACAGCTATTAGCTGACTTAACAAATAAGTCCTTAGTAATATCTGGCACAAATATAATTTGCGCTTATAAAACAATCGATGATGAAGACTACACTGTTATATGGCCTCCCAATGGATCTAGTAGTTTTGAAATACTTTAAATCGCCCCACGGTGGACCAGGGTGTGGCCCAGGGCGAACGCATCTAATCCTCAGCAAATCCTCGTAGTGCCTGCACCAGGTAGTCCCCGTCGAGAGCGGCTTTCAACCGCTTCGCCTTGACGCTCCCCTCGCCCGCGTCCTGCTGCAGGAGCGACGCCGCCACCCGCCGGATGAGGCCCAAGTTCGCCCCGCCGTGGCCCGCCGCGGTCCTGTTGGCGTCCTCGCGGAAGGCCACGTCCAGGCACCAGTGCAACTCGTTCTCCACCGCCCAGTGGCGGCGGATCAGGCCCCCGAGTTGGGCCGCCGTGCCGGCGTGGCTGGTGACGTAGTAGTGGGCCGCGTCGGCCCGCTCCCCCTTCACCTCTCGCTCCCGCCCGACCAGTACCACCGCCGCCACGTCCGGCCACTCGGGCGGCAGCCCCTGGGGGCCGTAGATCACCGTGACGTACCGCTCTTCGTGCCGCCCGTGCCCGCCCTCGACGGCCTCGTGGGTGTCGTGCTCGACCCCGGCGAAGTCGGCCCCGCAGGCCCGGTCGAACGCCGCCCGCACGGCCCGGTGGAGGGCCGGCTGGTTGCCCTTCACCGCCAGCAGGTAGTCCCCGCCCTGGTGCCGGATCTGCGAGGCGATCGCCTTCTGGCACCCGGCCGCGTCGAGCGTCACCACCGCCCCCTTCAGGTCCAGAACCCGCAGCAGTTCCGGGACGGCGGCGATCTCGTGCGACCCGTCGGCCACGGCCTGCTGCCCGAGGATCAGCCGGTTCTCGGCCGCCCACGCACTCACCAGGTGGAGGCACCCGCTGAAGGTGGCCCGCGGGGCCGACCGGCACGCCTTGCCGTCGATGGCGACGTGCCGCAGGTCGGCAGCGTCGCACGCCGCCGCCATCCACGCGGCCACGCACCGCCCGAACGCCGCCGGGTCGAGCCGGGCGAACACTCGGTGGAAGGTGTCGTGCGACGGGATGCCGTTCGGCAGGGCCAGGAACGTCCTCAGCCAGGCCAACTTGGCCTTACCGAACGTCTCGACCTCGGCCCACGAGTCGGCCCCGCAGATGACGGCACACAGAGTGATGACCAGGATGTCGCCGAGCGAGTGCTTCTTGGTGCGGTCCACCCGCGGGTCGGGCAGGCCGGCGAAGTAACGGGCGATGGACACGTCTTGAGTCGGCATGGCGGGGCCTCCGTAGTCCCGCCGGTATAGGCCCAAACCCTGCTCAGGTCACGAGTTCAAGATGCGTTCGCCCTGGGGTGTGGCCTACGGGTATACCGGCGCGGTGGTGCCGCCGCAGGACGACGACTCGGCGAACCCGCCGCTCTGCCCGCCGCAGGAGCCTGGGGACTGGTTTTCGCAGCTGTCGAGCTTCGGTGCGGGGATGGGGGACGCGGTGTCGGGGGGCTGACGAAGCGGGTGCGGGCGGGGCTGGGGTACGACGACGTGGTGAACTACCAGTCCGGGGCGTACGCGGTTGGGACGGCCGCCGGGACGGCAGTGGGCGTGGCGACGGTGTTGGTGAACCCGT
>JANYHV010000488.1 GCA_025362195.1 Fimbriiglobus sp.
GGCAGGCCGATGGCTGGGATCGTCGCCGGGGCCGGGGTGACCGGCTCGGACGGCTTCAGATCGGCCGCCTTGGGCGCGGGGACCGGGACCGGCGGGTCGCCGACGCGGGCGACGGTGTGCGTCGGGCTCCCGGCGCACGACACGCCGTTGGCGGCCGGGACGCCGGCGACGGCGGCCAGACCGCCGAGGGCCAGGCCGAGGCCACCGATCATGATCTTCCAGCGGGTACGGTCCATGCGGGTCGGAGCCTCGAGTGGGGGACGGGCGGCAACAACGGCGGGGCCGAACCCGCCGCGAGTGGGGCGACAGTACCAGCGCCCGTCCGGCCTGTCAGCGCCGGTTTCGCCCGGCCCCCGGGGCGGAAAACTTGAGGGGAAAATCGGCCCGGTCGCATCCGCCGGGCGGGGTAATCCGTCGAACCGGTGCGTCCCGGGGAAGCGTGGGAGTTTGACTGCCCGGAACGACCGGGCGCTTCGCCCACATTGCCGGGCCGGGAACCGGCGTTTCGCTCGCCGGCCGCGCCGGCCCCCGCCGAAGAAGTTGGCAGCATCAGAACGGTGAGGGTCGGCCGGAGTGCGGACCGGAAAACCGTCTTGAGGGCAAGGACTGCCGCGCCACGGGCGTCCGGCCAGGCGTCGTCGAGTCGGAGCGGGTGACGCTACCCCTTCGCACCGACCTCGCCGCCTTACCACACCGGAACACAAGGAGCTGCCCGATCATGCTCGGCTTTACTCGGCCCCCGCGCCCCCAAGAAGAGGCCCGCAAGGCCCGGCTCGTCGGCGGCCCCATCGACCGCCTGGACGACCGCATCGTCCCCGCCATCATCGCCAACGCGGACTTCTACGAGGCCAGTGCCGGCCGCGTGCTGACCGTGTCCGTGAACAACGGCGTCCTCGTCAACGACTTCTCGGACACGTCCCCGGGCAGCGTCCTCACGTCGTCCCTGTCCGTCCGGGCCAAGTACGCGAACACCGGCATCCCCCTGCCGACCGGGTCGCTCATCTTTAACCCGAACGGCAGCTTCACGTTCATCACGCCGAACGAAGACCAAATCCCGCTCAACTCGGGCCCGGTCATCTTCACGTACTCCGTGAGCAGCACGACCGGCGAACCGATCGCCCTGGCCGTCGTGACCATCACGATCAAGGACCGCCTGCAGAAGATCGTCGCCGTCGGGGCGGACGCCGGGGGCGGCCCGCACGTCCGGGTGTACGACACCTCGACGGCCGTGGAGAAGTTCAGCTTCTTCCCGTACGAGCCGACGTTCACCGGCGGGGTGCGGGTCGCCGTGGGCGACGTGAACAACGACGGGACCGACGACATCATCACCATGCCGGCGTCGGGCGGGGCGGCCCGGCTGAAGATCTTCAGCGGCCGGGACGGCGCGCTGCTCGTGGACCAACTCGTGTTCGACACGGCCTTCCGCGGCGGCGGGTTCGTGGCCGTGGGCGACTACAACGGCGACGGCCGCAAGGACATCATCGTCGGGGCCGGGGCCGGGGGCGGCCCGCGGGTGGCCATCTTCACCCTGAACCTGGCCAACAACGCGCTCATCCCGATCGCCGACTTCTTCGCCTACTCGCCCGACGTGCAGACCGGCGTCCGGGTGGCCTCGGGCGACCTGAACCGCGTCGGCCGGGACAACCTGATCACCGCCCCCGGGCCGGGCGGCGGCCCCCAGGTGAACGTGTACGACGGCGTCCGCAACCGCGGCCGCACCATCACCTCGCCGCTGTACTCGTTCTTCGCCGGCGACTCGGCCAACCGCGACGGGGTGAACATCTCGACCGGGAACTTCCGCGGCGACGGCAAGTTCGACATCCTCACCGGGAGCGCGTCCGGCCCGGGCATCGTCCGCCAGTACGACGGCCGCACGGCCGGCCTGATCCGCGAAGTGTCCATCCCGGTGGACGAGGTTTCGTCCGGCGGCAGCACCCTGAGCGGGCCGGGCACGTTCAACTTGAGCTTCGCCGCCGGCGGCACCCTGCTCGCCCCGTCGATCGCCCCGCGGACCCTCGTGCCCGGCTCGACGACCGGCAACGCCTTCACCGGCGTCCAGACCGGCGGCGTCACCGTCGCCGCGACCGACTGGAACCAGGACGGCCTGGACGACTTCGTCGTCGGGTCCGGGTCGGGCAACGCCCCGCGGGTCCGCGTCCTCAACGTCCGCGACCAGAGCCAGATCGTCAGCCTGCTGTCGTTCTCGGCGACCTTCCTCGGCGGCGTCAACGTCGCGGCCACGACGACGAACGTCGCCAACATTATCCAGCCGCAGTAACCCGCGGCCCGCCGTCAACCCCCGCCCGCCGTCGCACCCCGACGGCGGGCGGTTTCGTTCCAGCGGCGACTCTTGTTAGCCCGACGCGCGAGCGAGGGGAGCACAGGTCGTTGACGGCGTTGGGGTCAACAGCAGGTCTTCGGCTCCGCCGCAGGCGACTCTTGTTAGCCCGACGCGCTAGCGAGGGTGGATGGGTCGAGGAGAATGTTTGTGGGCGTCGGCCGCGCGGTCATGGACAGCCACATCGCCCTCGACCGATCGACCCTCGCTAGCGCGTCGGGCTAACAAGAGTCGCCTGCGGCGGAGCCGAAGACCTGGCCGAGGCCCGGAGTTCGACAAGATCACTGACGCGCTACGATCACGAGAACCGCCCTCGCCCGAGTCTCCTCCGGCCGGGTTCGTTTCACCCCGTCTTCAACCGCAGCAGGCTTTCTTGCACCAGGCCCTTCGCCGCGGCCAGCAGGCGCAGCAGTTCCGCCACGTCCAGCGGCGGCTCGCCGGCGCGCGGGCCTTTCTCGACCCGGCAGTACGTCGTGTGCTGGCCGACCAGCCCGATCGCGTCGGTCAGCGAGTCCATCACCAGCGACAGGTTGCCGGCGTCGTGCCCGAACTGGAAGCGGTAGTCGTCCAGCCGGGCGGCGTCGGGGGCCGGTAGCATCGGGGGTGATCCTCCCAGGGGGACCGGTCAGCGGTCGAACTCGCTGGCCAGGCAGACGACGAGGTTGTGGCAGAAGTGCAAGACGATCGGCAGCGCCAACCCACCGGACAGCACCCGGGCGTACCCGAGGCCGACGCCGATGAGCACGAGGACCGGCCACCCGGGGATGTTGCCGAGGTGCGCCATGCCGAAGAGCACCGAACTCAGCCAGACCGAGGCGTGCAACCCGAGGTGGTGCCGCAAGTGCCCGAGCAGCAGGAACCGGAAGAACAATTCTTCGACCACGGCCGGTTGCACGCAGACGGTCAGCACCGTCCGCCAGCCGTCGCGGGTCAGCAACTCTTTGGTCGAGTCGTCGGCCGGTTCGGTGCCGTCGGCGAACAGGTAGGTTAGCAGGGCGTGGTAGCCAAAATTGACGCCGACGGCGACGGCGAACCCCGGCCCGCTGAGCAGCCAAGTCGAAAGCCGGTGCCCCGCCGCCGACCGCCGCAACGGCCGGGACGCGACGAGCAGGGCGACGGCGACGATGACCGCGTCCACGCCTTCGACGACTAGGGTGTCGTAGAAGAGTTCCCGCCGCACCCCGCCGTCCTGGGCCGCGATGCGGTCGGTGTTCAGCAGCAGCCCGTAAACCGCCTGGCCGAACGACACGCTCATCATGCCCGCGTAAGCGACGAGCACGACGATCAACGGCCCCAACGCCGCCGGCCGGGCGGGCGGCGGCGCGATCACGAGCGGCGTGGCGAGGCGTGGCATGGGGCAATTGTAGGCGGCCGGAGCGTTCTACTTCGAGAGACACAACGTGAATCCGCGACACTGCGATCGACCGCCGAACCAGTCGATGTGCAGGTAGTTGACGGGACTGTAGAACGGCCCGAGCCACGATTGCTGGTCGTTCGGCTTCTGGAGGACCACGTCGGCCAGCGGCGCGTAGAAAAAAAACGGGGACCCGAAGGCGTCGGCCTCGGCGACCCCGCGGCGGTAGAAGACGGCGTAACTGCCGACGTACCCGACCAGCAGCAAGACGACGACCGTCGCCGCGAACGCGACCCACTGCCTCCAGTTCCACCGCCGCGGCGTCATGACTCACCCCACTCCGGCCGCGACGTAAACCTTGCCGTGCTGTTTCAACCACACTTCATCGCCTCGCTCGGCGTGGTCGCGGATCTGTCGCAGCCACTGCACGGTCTCGGCCTCGTAGCACGGCTCGCCCGGGTCGTCGGCCGGGATCACGGCCTCGACTTCTACCGCGACGACGTACCGGTCGGTCCGCACCAACCGCGTCCGCTTCACCCGCTCCCCGTCAATTCGCATCGCTACTCCCCGTCGAAGAAATGCACTGTAACGAGCTTGGCCACGCCACTCCGGGCCAGGTACGACCAGACCGCCTTGAACTCCGTCCCGTCGGGCAGCATCTCCCGGACCTCGACCGTTGGATTCGGCACTGCCGCCGGCCGCTCCGCGATTAGCACCCCGTCGGCCAGCCCGGCGACCGCCTGCCACTCCATAATATCCCGTTCTTCCAACCGCTCACTGGCGTGCTGCCCGATGAGGTATTTTTCCTCACGGACCAGCCGACAGACGGTGTCGAAAAGCGATTCTCGGGGTGGCATGTCACTATTGTACGCCGGCGAGCGTTAAAACCCCAGGCGCACCGGGCGGACGCCGGCGCGGTGCAAGTGGGGGTCGAGGCGGCGGGCCAGTTCGGGCCAGTTCTGGTGCGGGACGGCCGGGTACAGGTGGTGCTCCAGGTGGTACAGGTGCCCCAGCGCCAGCACCGACGCGACCCGACCGCGGAAGGCCCGGGTCTGCGTCAACTCGTCCGCGCCGGCCGGGTCGTGGGGGACGTAGGACGTGGCCAGCGGGATCACCCAACTGCCGGCGACCACCAGGGCGACGTAGACCAGGAACACCGGCGTGACGGGCGCGAGTGCCACCGACCCGGCCACGACGACGGCGCACGCGACCCCCTCGCCGACGACCCACGCGCGGTCCTTGCCGCCCCGGCGGACCGCCCACCACCAGACGCGGGGTTGCAGGGTCAGGCCGTCAACCAGTGCCCCGAACCAGGTCATCCGCGCGGCCGCCCCCTCGATGTCGTCGGCGTGGGGGAAGGTCGCGTGGTGGTGCAGGTGGCCGGCCCGGTAGGCGTGGCCGCTGCGCACGGCGAGGAGTTCGACGACGCACAGGAACAGTTCGTTCGCCCGGCCGGGCAGCCCCATCGACCGGTGAACGAGGTCGTGCGAGGTCGAGCCGTAGGTGAAGAAGCTCAGGGCGACGACGGCGAACACGGCCGCCGGCCACCACCCGGCGGCGGCGAACGCGAAGTACGCCCCGGCGCACGCGAACGGCAGCCCCACGGCCGTGACCCGTTGCCGGCGGGTGAGGTCGATGAGGTCGTGGCCCAGGTCGCGCAACGGCGGGACGGGCGGGGCGGTGGTGTCAGGCACGGGGGACCGTCCTCCGGGATGTCAGGGCCAGGCCGGTCGCGTACAGGGCGGCCCCGGCCACGGCGGGGGACAGGTGCAGCGGGTCGGTGTAGCCGATGGCGAAGTGGACCCCGACGGCCGGGCCGAACCCGGCCGCCCCGGCCAGCGCGAGGGCCTGCCACAGTGCCCGCGACGGCCGGCCGAACCAGACGCACAGCGTCGCGGCGACCCCGACCGAAACCAGCGCCCCGCCGAACCCGGCCCGGTCGTGGGCGATGAGCGGGACCAGCCGCGGGTTGAGGGCGTCCAGGTCGGCAACGCTCAACCCCAGGTATTCGAGGTCCTGCGGGACGAACACGGCCGTCGCGCCGATCGCCAGGATGACCGCCCCCGCCCCCGTCGCGCCGAGGCTCGCCGCCAGCAAGCACGCCCGCCCCGCCCCGGCGACCGAACGCCACGGCGGGTGGGCCGACGGCGGCACGGCGGGCCACGGCCCGGATCGGCTCCGCGCCAGGCCGACGACGTAGCACGGCAACAGGGCCAGGGTCGCCACGGCGTGCCACACGTCGAGGTAGCCGCGGCCGAGGTACGCCAGGAAGCTGGCGAACCCGACCGCCCCGCTGAGTAGCAGCGCCCACCACGCCCAAACCTCCCGCTCGCGCAGCGGGAACTCGGTCAGCCACAGGTACAGGACGCCGACCGCGACCAGCACGCCGCCGAACGCCGCCCGGTCGTGGACCATGAAGTGAACGACCCGACAGCCGTGGCGGGCGCACAACTCTTTCGCCGTCATGCCGAGGAACTGCTCGTCGTGGGGCAGGAAGTGCCCGGTCGCGGCCAGGAACAGCGCCGCCCCGCCGGCGGCCGCGAGGCCCAGGGCGAGCACGCACAACGGCGGTCGGCCGTCGCCGATCAGCGCGGCGAAGAAGCTCCGGTCTGGTGTCGGCGGACGGACCATGACGCCTCTCGGCTCCACACCACAGCAGTAACACACTCGGCCAACCGCCGGCGTTATGCCCGGGCAACCGGCTGCGGCGGCTTGCGTTCCGCGGGGGTGTCGCCTAAACTACGACGAGTCCACTCCATCGACCGGCCGGGCACCTTCGCCGCGGGGTTGCGCATCCCCCACGCTTAGCGGAGCCTGCCACCATGTTCCCGACCGACCGCGGCCAGACCCCGGACGACATCTTCGCGCACTCGCGCATGTCCTTCGGCGACCACATCGAAGAACTCCGCAAGTACCTCCTGCGGGCCATTTACGGGCTGCTCGTCGTCCTCGTCGGCGGGTTCGTCCTGGACAACGTCGGCAAGGAAACGGGCAACGACTACCTCGGCATCGGCCGGCCGATGCTGCAAGTCATCGTCGAGCCGGCCGAGTCCCAGGTGCGGGCCTTCTACGGCCGCCGGTACGAGAAGGCCCTGACCAAACTGGCCGAGAGCCAGTCCGACCCGGCCGAGGTCAAGCGGGTCCGGGCGAAGCTCGAAGCCAACGACCTCGACACCTCGACGCTGAACGACCGCGAGCGGGCCGTCCTCCGCGGGGCCGCCGTCGAGATGCCGGTCATCCTGCCGGTCAAGTTCTTCGACGAGCACTTCGGGCTGAAGCCGAAAGACCCGACGGTCACCGAGATCAGCGTCCCGCTGAAGGTCTACCCGGCGCAACTGAACTACCTGAGCAACCGCGGGGAGACGCTGCTGGAGAACCGGCAGTTCATGAAGACGCAGTCGGCCCAGGAGGCGATGGTCGTCTACTTCAAGGTGGCGATCCTGTGCAGCTTCGTGGTGGCCAGCCCGTGGATCTTTTACCAGGTCTGGTCGTTCGTCGCGGCCGGCCTGTACCCGCACGAGCGGGCCTACGTGTACAAGTTCCTCGGGCCGAGCATCGGCCTGTTCCTGGCCGGCGTGCTGCTGTGCCAGTTCGTCGTCCTGCCCGGGGCCGTGAAGGCGCTCATCGGGTTCAACAACTGGATCGAACTCGACCCGGACTTGCGGCTCAACGAGTGGCTCAGCTTCGCGCTCATGCTGCCGATCGTCTTCGGCATCTCGTTCCAGACGCCGCTGGTCATGTTCTTCTTCAACCGCCTGGGGACGTTCGGGTGGCAGGACTACCTGAGCAAGTGGAAGTACGCGTTCATCATCCTGGCGTTCTTCGCGGCGATCATCACCCCGACGCCGGACGCGATCACCATGCTGTACCTGTTCGTGCCGATGTTCGGCCTGTACCTGTTGGGCATCGTGGTCTGCTGGCTGTTCCCGCCGCCGCACGAGCGGGACGACGCCGAGGCGGCCGCGGCCGACCAGGTCGCGGTCTGACTGGCGGGGCGGGCGTGAAGATTGCGCGCGGAAAACGCCCGGTCGGCCCTTGAACCGCGGCGCGGGCCGCGGAAAATGGCCTGCTCGCGAATGCTCGGAACTCGCCGGGCCGCCGCCGCACACGTGCGCGACGGGGTCCGGCCTGGCGACAGGACACGTCCATGCGTCTGGTACTCGTGGGGCCGCCCGGGAGCGGCAAGGGGACTCAGGCCAAGCGGCTCATCAAGTCGCTCGGGCTGACGTACATCGGCACCGGGGACATCCTGCGCGAGTCGATCCGCCAGAAGACGGCGGTCGGCCGCGAGGCCGAACCGCTGCTCAAGTTGGGCCTGCTCGTGCCCGACCCGATGGTCAACGACATGGTCGCCGAACTCTTCCGCAGCGCCAAGCGGCCGGAGCGGTTCGTCCTCGACGGGTACCCGCGGACGGTCGCCCAGGCCGTTTCGTTCGACGCCCTGATGCGCCAGGAGTACCTCCGCCTGGACGCGGTCATCAACCTGGCCATCGACGACGAAGAAGTCGTCAGCCGCATCAGCTTCCGCCGCGTCTGTTCGAGTCCGACGTGCGGCGCGCCGTACCACTTGAACGCCCAGCCGCCGAAGGTGGCCGGCGTGTGCGACCTGTGCGGCGCGGCCCTGATCTGCCGCGAGGACGACCTGGAAGAGACCGTCCGCCGCCGGCTCGTCGAGTTCCACAAGAGCACCGACGCGCTGCTGGACCACTACGAGCGCCAGGGCCTCGTGCGGAACATCCCCGCCCTCGGGTCGAGCGAGTCGATCTTCCAGACCATCCTCAAGTCGCTCCCCCCCGAGCCAGGCCCGCGCCTGGTGTAACTCCCGGCGAGCGGCGGTCCGTCAGGCCGCCGGTCCAACCTCGAATGGGAAGCGGTCACCGGGGTGGATGGTTTCGGCGCTCCCGGCGGGAAGTCACGCCCATTCCAGCCGGGAACAGCCCACTCGCGCGGGCCGCTCGCCGTCGCCGGCGGCGGGGCTTCGGGCTTTCACTTCTTCAGGGCGGCCCGGTAGGTCGTCGTCCAGGCGAACGACTTCCCGGAGGCCAAGTCGTCGATGCCGATGAACGGCTCGGGGCAGATGACTGTCGAGATGCCCCAGACGCGGAAGGCACTGAGCGGGCGGTCGCTGGTCACTTCGACGGCCGTGCCGGACGGCGCGTGCCGCATCGTGAAGGCGTAGGCCTTCGCCGGCAGGTCGGCGTACTCGGCGTAGACGTAGCCCTTGTCGAGCTTGCCCTTGAAGACCAGCGCCTTCGGGTCGTCGCCGGCCAACTCGGCGTAGCGGTCCTCGGCCTTCGTCGTCTTCAGCGCGGCCGGCCAGTCGAAGCGGTAGTTCGGGCCGACGGGGTCGCGGTTGACGTTGAAGAAGTTGTGGTTGTACACCTTCGTCGTCAACGGCTTCGCGCCGGTGTTGGTCAGCGTCGAGTGCAGCCGGAGGACGGCGGCGGTGTCGGTGTCCCGGGCCTCGACCGTCTTGACGAGGGTGTACCCGACGCCGGACTTGGCCGTGACGGTGTGCGTGAAGGTGTGGACGCCGGCGGCGAGCGCGTAGGTCCGCGTGCCGGGGTTGGCGACCTTGTACGTCTTCATGAACTGGTACGGCTCGTCCTTCTCCTTCACCAACTCGCCGACGCCGATCTTGACGAACGTCGCGCCGGCCGGGGCGGCGGCGTAGTCGGCCGGGCCGGCCTGGTCGAACTCTTCGCACGGGCCGGTGATGTCGTCGGCGTTCGCCGGGGTGTGCGTCCCCTTCCAGGCGTGGAACAGCGTCGCCCCGTTGACGTGCCAGTCGGCGATTACGCCGCCGCGGTCGAACCGGGTGCCGCGGTAGAAGCCCTTCGCGTCGTCCGGCAGGTAGAGGGTGAACGCCGAGTGCGGGCCGGTCACGGCGGCCTTCGGGTAGTCGTCCGCGGCCGCGGGGGCGGCCAGCAGCAGCAGGAGGAACAGCGGGCGGGTCATCGGGGTTACCTCACTTCGGGGATGATCTTCGCGGCCGCGAGGCCGTCGAGGACGAACTGCACGGCGATGCCGGCCAGGACCAGACCCAGCACGCGGCCGACGACGTGGATGCCGGTGACGCCCAGCCGCCGCTGGATCGGGTCGGCCAGGCGGAGGGTGGCGTAGGTCGTCAGCCCGGTCAGGGCGATGGCGATGAACACCCCGGCGGACTCGAACACGGTCGTCGCCCGGGTCATCAGCACGGCGACCGTCGAGAGCGCCGCCGGGCCGGCCAGGAGGGGCACGGCGAGGGGCGTGATGGCCACGTCCCCGGCGTCCGTCGAGCCGTCGGCCTCGGCCTCCTCGACGGCGGCCGCGGCCGGCTCGTGCTTCTCGCGGATCATGTCCAGGGCGACGAGGAAGAGGATCAGCCCGCCGGCGATCTGGAACGCCGGGAGGGACAGGCCGAGGTACGCGAACAGCCAGGTGCCGAGCAGCGCGAAGGCCATCAGGATCGCCGTCGCCGCGACGCACGCGACCAGCGCGGTTTTGCGCCGCTTGCGCGGGGCGTACCGGGCCGTCAGCGCGAGGAACGGCGGGATCGTGCCCGGCGGGTCCACGAGGAAGAGCAGCGACACGAGGGCGGTGAGGGTGAAGTCGAACATCCCGGTTAGGTTATGCCCGCCGCTCGCCTTGGGGCCGCCGCACGACTACGAATGCACGAGGGGGTGACGATGGAACGGTTCGCGGTCCGCTCGCCGGTGCCGGTCTCGGCTGCGGCGGTTTTCGACTGGCACGCCCGGCCGGCGGCCTTCTCGCGGCTCATCCCGCCGTGGGAGCGGGTCACCGTCCGCGCGATCGCCGGCGGGTTCGGCGACGGCCAGCGGGTCACCCTGCGCGCGAAGATCGCCGGGCCGGTCGGCAAGGACTGGGTCGCCGAACTGTTCGAGGTCGTCCCCGGCCGGCAGTTCCGCGACCGCCAGTTGAGCGGGCCGTTCGCCGCCTGGACGCACACGCACCGCTTCCAGCCCGCCGGCCCCGACGCCTCGGTTCTCGAAGACGACATCGAGTACCGCCTGCCCCTCGGCGGTCTCGGCCGCGTCTTCGGGGGCGGCTTCGTGCGGCACAAGCTCGCGGCCATGTTCGCCTACCGCCACGCCGTGACCGCGTCCGACCTGCGCCGGCACGCCCAATTTTCCGCGCGGCCGCGGCTCGCGGTCGGCATCACCGGGTCGAGCGGCTTGATCGGCAACGAACTCGCGTACTTCCTGTCGGCCGGCGGGCACCGCGTCGTCCGGCTCGTCCGCGGCCCGGTCAAGCCCGCGGCGTTCGACGACGGCACGACCTCCCGCACTTGGACGCCCGACGCGCGGCTCGACCCGGCGACGCTGGCCGGGCTGGACGCGGTCGTCCACCTGGCCGGCGACGGCATCGCCGACGGCCGCTGGACGGCGGCCAAGAAGGCGCGCATCCGGGACAGCCGGACCGGGCCGACGCACCGCCTCGCCGAGGCCGTCGTCGCCGCGAAGGTGCCGGTGTTCCTGAGCGCGTCGGCCGTCGGCATCTACGGCAGCCGGGGCGACGAGGTGCTGACCGAGCAGTCGTCTCTGGGGCACGACTTCCTCGCCGACGTGGGCAAGGCCTGGGAAGGCCCGACGCGCCTGGCGGCCGACGCCGGCGTGCGGGTCGTCAACCTGCGCGTCGGCGTCGTGCAGACGCCCAGGGGCGGCGCGCTCGGCAAGCAGTTGTTAGCATTCCAGGCCGGTAACGGCGCGGTCCTCGGCGGCGGCGGCCAGTGGGTGAGTTGGATCACGCTCAACGACCTGATCGGCGGTATTCACCACGCGCTGATGACCGACAGTCTCAGCGGCCCGATCAACCTGACGGCCCCGCACCCGGTGACCAACCGCGTCTACGGCCGAACGCTCGCCGCCGTCCTGGGCCGGCCATTCGTGCTGACGGTCCCCGCGCCGGTGCTGCGCGTCCTGTTCGGCGAGCTGGCCGACGCCGCGCTGCTGTCGAGCGCGTGCGTGGTGCCGACGCGGCTGACCGAGACCGGGTTCGCCTTCGACCACCCCGAGTTGGAGCCGGCCCTGCGGAGCGTGCTGGGCCGGTGACCGGGCACGCGGCGTGGTACAATCGGCGGACGCCCCTCACCGGAGTGACCCCCGATGCCGCTGCACGACTGGACCCGCGTCACCCCGAACGACTTCCACGACATGCACGTGAGTTGGATCGGGACGATCCGCACGCGACTGAACACCGGGCTGCTCCCGGACGGCTACTTCGCAATGGCGGAACACATCGCCCCGCCGTTCGCCCCCGACGTGCTGACGCTGGCCACGGGCGA
>JANYHV010000054.1 GCA_025362195.1 Fimbriiglobus sp.
CTGGGAGTCCGGTTGCCCGCGGAGTACAGGGAGTACGTGACGCTGATTGGCGACGGCGGCGCGGGACCGGGTTTCGGCTTACATTCCTTGCGTGAACTGATGGCGAAGGGCGTCAAAGCCCGGCGAAAGTCGAGGGATGACTTGGCCGACCCGTCTCGCCCCTTCGGCAGGCCCGCCACGGTTCGAGAGGCTAGCCGTCTGGGTGGATTTCCGACCCACGGGGTCATCGTGTTGTGCGATACCGATTGCGCCGGCGGGTGCTGTCTGGTGACCGCCGGGTTGGAACGAGGGTGGGTCTGGACATACAGCAACATCGGGGAATACGCCCCGGCGGGGGACAGCGCCCCGGCGTACTCTGCGGGCGCAACCGCCGAGGACCGGCTTCGCATCAACGAAGAGTTGTTCACCGACCGACTGGCCATCTCGAACCGGGAGCGTGTGGGCTTCTGGGCGTGGTATCGGTCGTGGCTTGAGGAGTGAACCGAAGCGTCCGCCTGAACGCGTACTTTTCGATTTGCCGAGGTAATGTACAACTCGCGGTTCGTCGATCCTTAGCTCCGTCGCAGGCGACTCTTGTTAGCCCGACGCGCTAGCGAGGGTCGATGGGTCGTTGATTACCTGGCAGACGTTGGCGGTACGGTCGATGATCGGAAATCTTGTCAACGACCTTTGTGTCCCTCGCTCGCGCGTCGGGCTAACAAAACGTCAATTCGCCTTCAGCAGGTCTTCGATCACGCCGTCGGCGACGAACTTGCCGGCGGGCGTCAGCACCAGTGACGTGCCGTTGTCAGTCAGCAGGTTCTCGCGGAAGTGCATCGGCAGTTGCTGGGCCAGTAACTCGCGCAGGTCGAAGCCGGTCCGCGTCTGGAAGTCGGCGTAGTCGATGCCGTCGGCGCGGCGGAGTTGCACGGCCATCGTCTCGAAGGCGCGGTCGCGCGGGGCCAAACTCTCGCGCTGGAAGGTCGGGTCTTCGCCGGCCAGCACGCGGCGGATGTACACGGCCGTGTCGCGGACGTTCGACTCGCGCGAGCCGTGGACGTAGCGGGCCGCGCCGGTGCCGAACCCGTAGTAGGCGTCGTTCGCCCAGTAGCGTTGGTTGTGCAGCGACCGCTGGCCGGGCCGGGCGAAGTTCGACACCTCGTAGTGCTCGAACCCGTGCCCCGTCAACGTGTCGATGGCCGCCGCGTACATCGCCGCCTCGTCGTCCTCGGTCACCGGCGTCAGCGTCTTTTTGCGGCGGGCCTTCCAGAGCGGCGTGCCGGTCTCGTAGGTCAGGCCGTAGGTCGAAAGGTGGTCGGGGGCGTAGCTCAACGCCGTGGCCAGGTCGGCGTGCCAGTCGGCGAGGGTCTGGCCGGGCGAGGCGAAGATCAGGTCGAACGACAGGGCGGGAATTTCGCGGCGGACGATCTCGACGGCGTGCGGAATCTGCTCGACGCCGTGCCGCCGGTCGAGGGCCGCGAGCAGGTGCGGTTGGAACGACTGCACGCCGATGCTGGCGCGGTTGACGCCGTGGGCCGCGAGGACGCGGACCTTGTCGGCCGTCCAGCTTTCCGGGGTCGATTCGACGCTCACTTCGGGCCGGTCGCCCGTCCGCGGCAGCCAGCGGTCGAGGGAATTGAACAGGCGGTCGAGTTGCCCGGCGGTCAGGTACGTCGGGGTGCCGCCGCCGACGAACAGGCTCTCGACGGGCCGCGGCGTGCCGAGGGTGCGGAGTTCGAGGTCGAGGGCGTCGAGGTAGAGTTCGACGAGGTGGTCCTGGCCGGCCGCGACCGCGAAGTCGCAGTACCCGCAGTGGTGGCCGCAGAACGGGACGTGGACGTAAGCCGTGCGCGGGTCGAGCCAACTCGGGGCGGTGAGCATCCGGGAATGACCAGGGGTTCGGGGTCGGCGACTCCGGGACAGTGTACTGCCCCGGGTGCCCGCCCCGAACCCCGGATCGTCGACGACTCGGTTACGGGAAGATGAACGCGGCCCCGGTCACGGCGACGGCCCCGACGGTCGCCCCGAACAGTGTGATCTCTTCCGGGTACAGGTAGTACGGCACGGTGTTCCCCGGCAGGCACTTGCCGGCACTCGTATCGTACCGCTCGGACAGGTTCGACGCGATGTGGGCCGGCAGGAGCAGGGCGTCCTTGCAGAAGTACGCCGTCGAAACGAGCGGCTGGACGAAGCCGAGGTCCCAGCCGTTCCGCTCGGCGTTCTTCTCTTCAAACAACAGTCGGCGGTGGACCAGGTAGCCCGGCTCGATGAGGGCCGTCGTCGGGCTGTAGTTCGCCGTCTTGGGCACGTAGGCGACGCCCGACGCGCCGACCTTCGCGGGCTGGGGCAGGACGTAATCGCTGGCCTTGTACACGAAGTCCGCGTTGTTCTTCATCTCGGCTTTGACGAGTGCGGCGACGATCCGCTTGTTCAAGTCGTCGTCCCCGTCGAGCCGGAAGGCGTCCTCCCGGGCGATGGGCGGGACGTTCGGGTCGAGGGTGACGATGGGGGCGAGCTTGCCCTTGTCCTTCGCGGTACTGTTGGGCCCGCCGGTTTTGTCTTCAATCGACTTCTCGGGCGACTTGTCCGCTTGCTTCGGGTCGGCGGGCGGTTGGGCCGCGACCGGAACGACTTGCGGACGGGCGGCCGGGTACGGCACGGGGGCCGTGCTCACCGGCGACCGGGAGACCGGCTGGGCGGTGAACGGCCGCGTCGTCTCGGCCCCGGCCGGCTTCGACAACGTCATCGTCGGCGCGGGCGAAAGGACCGGGAGCGGGGCCGGCGGCGTCGGGTTGGCCAGGAATGGCATCGTCCCGGGGACGCTCGACGCGTCCGCGGGGACGAGTTGCGGCCGCGGGGCCGGGGCCGGCAGGCCGGCCGGGGGCGGCAGTTGTGGCGTCGGGATGATCACCGGCGGGAGCGTCCCGCTCGGCAGTTGGGCCGGCGCGACCCGGCCGGCCGTCAGGCCGACGGCCACGGCGAGCGCGAGACTAATCCCCGTCGGCCGACGAGTACGCCGTGCCGGTGTAGTTCGGGGCTTCTTGCGTAATAGCGATGTCATGCGGGTGGCTCTCCTGCACCGATGCCCCACTGATCTGGATGAACCGCGCACCGGTGCGGAGTTCGTCCAGCGTCCGAGACCCGACGTACCCCATCCCGGCGCGGAGACCGCCCACGAGTTGGAACACGTACGGGGCGAGCGGCCCCTTGAACGGGACCCGCCCTTCCACGCCCTCCGGCACCAACTTGCCGTTGGTGCCCGGGGCGACCTTTTCGCCCTGCTGGTAGCGGTCCGCGCTGCCCGCGGCCATCGCCCCCAGCGACCCCATCCCGCGGTAGCTCTTGAAGCTCCGGCCGCGGTACAGGATCAAGTCCCCGGGGCTTTCCGCCAGCCCCGCGAACAGCCCGCCGATCATCACCGCACTCGCCCCCGCGGCCATCGCCTTGGAGATGTCGCCCGAGTACCGGATGCCGCCGTCGGCGATCAGCGGGATGCCGGCCCCCTTGAGCGCCTTCGCGGCGTTCAGGATCGCCGAAATCTGCGGCACCCCGACCCCGGACACGACCCGCGTCGTACAGATCGACCCCGGGCCGATGCCGACCTTCACGGCGTCCGCCCCCGCGTCCGCCAGGGCCTTCGCCCCTTCGGCAGTAGCGATATTGCCGGCGATCACCTCGATGGTGTGCCGCCGCTTGATCTCGCGGACCGTCTCGATCACGTTCTTGCTGTGGCCGTGGGCCGAATCGACGACCAGCACGTCCACCCCGGCCCGAATCAGGGACGCGGCCCGCTCGTAATCGTAGACCCCGATCGCCGCCCCGACCCTCAACCGGCCGCGGCCGTCCTTGCAGGCGAGCGGGAAGTTTTCGGTCTTCTCGATGTCCTTGATCGTGATCAACCCCTTCAGACGGAATAGATCGTCCGTCAGGAGTAATTTCTCCACCTTATTTTTGAGAAGGATTGATTCCGCCTCCTGGAGCGTGGTCGTCTCGGGGGCCGTGACAAGGTTGTGCTTCGTCATCACCTCTTCGAGTTTCTGCTCGTTGTCCGTCAGGAATTTCAAGTCCCGGCGGGTCAGGATGCCGCGGAGGAACTTCTCGTCCCCGACGGTGATCGGCACGCCGGAGATGTGGTGCGTCTGCATGATCTGCCGGGCCGTCCCGACGGTCGCGTCCGGCGGCAGGGTGATCGGGTCGGTAATGACGCCGTTCTCGGACCGCTTGACCTTGTCCACTTCGCGGGTCTGGGCGGCGACGTTCATGTTCTTGTGGATGATGCCGATGCCGCCCTCGGACGCGAGGGCGATGGCCAACTCGCTCTCGGTGACCGTGTCCATCGGGGACGACACGATGGGGATGTTGAGCCGAATCGAGCGGGTCAGCCAGGTCCGCACGTCCACGTCGCGCGGCACGACCTCGCTGTACCCGGGTTCGAGCAGCACGTCGTCGAAGGTGATCCCTTGATAGGCGATGCGGTCGGGCACGGGCGAACCTCCGGGGGGACACGCTGCGAGTATAGTCGGGCATTATACGAACGCCGGCCGCCGACTCCCCTCGCGGCCCCGGTCCGGCGATACAATTCCGCCTCACAAGCCAACACCCCGGGGACAACCGATGCCGCGCTCCGTTCCGCTTTCGCTCGTCGCCTTGCTGCTGACCTCGGCCGCCCTGTCGGCCCAGGGGCCGACGCCGCCGGACCTGTTGAAGAGCCTTCCGGGGCCGTTCAATACCCTCGCCGTCGTCAACGTCGAGGCCATTCTGAAATCGCCCCGGGCCGTGAAAGAGGGGTGGGACAAGATCGACATGACGACCTACCTCGCCGGCGCGATCCCGATCCACCCGGCCGTCGAGCGGATCGTCGCCACGACCGAGTTCACCCCCGGCAAGCGGCGCGACAGTTCCGCCCAGGCGGTCGTGCCGGTCAAGAAGCCGATCGACCTGGCCCGGGTCGCGGCCGGCCTGCACGGCCAACTCGTCGAAGTCGGCGGGGAGCAAGCCGTCGCCACGTCGGCCGGCAGTTACCTCGTCAAACTCGAACCGCAACTCCTCGGCCTGATGCGGACGACCCACCGCCAGGACTTGAGCCGGTGGGTGCAGGCGAAGAAGGAGAACACCCTGCCCGCCCCGCCGCGCTACCTGACCACCACCGCCGCGAACTTCGCCACGCGGAGTCACGTCGTCGTCGCCCTCGACGCCGGCGACCTGTTCGACGCCGCCGCCATCACCACCGCGATCGGCCTCAGCCCGTCGCTCGACGCGGACAAGAAAGCGGCCGGGCAAGTGAAGCAGTTCCTCGGCGCGCTCCGCGGCGTGCGGTTGATCGGCACCTTCACCGAAGCGGGGACCGAGTTCCGCGTCACCCTGGACTCGAACCACCAGCCGACCTGCCCGCCCGAATTGATGAAGCAGTTCGTCGCCGAGTTCCTGGAGCGGAACGGCCTGATGCCGACCGACATGGCCGCCGCCGTCGCCAAGAACGGCGACACCGACTTCTCGCTGACGCTGAAGATCACCGACGACGAACTCGGCTACCTGATGGGCCTCGTGCTGCCGCCGATCACCGCGGACATTGCCGCCTCGGACGCGCTGCCGGTCACCCCGGCCGGGGTCAACCGCGAGGCGTCGCAAAAGCACGTCGTCGCCGTGAACGGCATTCTCGACGGCTTGAAGAAGCGCAACGACACCGCGACCGATTACTTCCAGACGGCCCTGTGGCACGAGACGGCGGCCCGGCAAATCGCGGCCATGTCCGTCATCGGCGTCGAGCCGGCGGCCGTCGAGTACGCCCACGGCACGACCGCGTTGTTGCGCGAAATCGCCAACTCCCTGCGCGGCGTCCCGGTCCAGGCCGCGGTCCTCGAACAGAACGCCTACTTGTACCAGGAGCGGCAGCCACTGTTCGTCTGGTCGCCCTTCTACGGAGTCCAGTACAACCCGTGGTTCGGGGCCGGCGGGGCGGTGCAAACCAACCTGCCGGAGATTCGCCAGCGGCAGGCCGAGGCCATTCGCGCGGACGCCCAGAATCGCGCGAACTTGTGGGGCAAGATCGACGGCCAGCGGAGCGTCGTGTTGCGGGCGGTCGCCGCGCCGAAGTAATCCCGGCCGACCGGTCCACGCCAAATCCTTACCCCCGGCGGCTTGACTTGGGCCGGGGGTTAGCCGTACATTGACTTTACCATTATCTCGCGGACACCGGGTTGCCGTCTCCCACCCCCCGGTGCGAACTCTCCAGCCGACGACTCACGACCCCGCCCCGTGCCCCGCCACCGCCCCACCTTCGGACGCCGCCGTGGACCCCGCCGCCACTCCCATCGCCCCCCCCGTCAAGTCCGCGGCGTTGCCGACGTTCGCCGGGGCCGACGCGCTGTACGTGCTCGACTCGCACGGCATGATTTTCCAGATGTTCCACGGCATCGGGCCGATGTCCGCGCCCGACGGCCGGCCGACGAACGCGGTGTTCGGCGTGACCCGGGCGATCATGAACCTGTACGACCACGGGGCCGACTACCTCGTCGCCGCGTTCGACCGCAAGGAGCCGACTTTCCGCGAGGAACTGTACGGCGAGTACAAGGCGCACCGGCCGCCGCCGCCGTCCGACCTGATCGTGCAAGAGCCGATGATCGCCGAAGTCCTCGCCGCGATGCACATCCCCGTGCTGAGCGTCGCCGGGTTCGAGGCCGACGACCTGATGGCGACGCTGGCCAGCGAAGGGGCCGCGCGCGGGCTGATGGTCCACCTCTGCACCAGCGACAAGGACTGCCGGCAACTGCTCACCGACCGCGTCAAGATCATGAACCTGCGCAAGGGCGAGACCCTCGACGCGGCCGGCTTGAAACTCGACTGGGGCGTCGAACCGAACCAGGTCGTCGATTTCCAGGCCCTCGTCGGCGACTCCGTCGATAACGTCCCCGGCGTCCCCGGGTGCGGCCCGAAGACCGCGGCCAAGTGGCTGCAACAGTACGGCACGCTGGAAAACCTCATCGCGCACGCCGACGAGGTCGGCGGGCCGAAGTTGCGCGACGCTTTGAAAAAGTCAGTCGCCGACGGGTCGCTGATGCTGAGCCGCCGACTCGTCCGCCTCGACGACCGGGTGCCGATGCCGTTGGAGTGGGAGACCTGGAAGCGGCGCGACTGGGACGGCCAGCGGTTGCTCGAACTGTTCACCGAGTTCGGCTTCCGCGGCTTCGCCAACAAGGTCCGCTCGACACTGACCAAGAGCGGCAGCGACAAGAACGCCGCGGTGCTGACCAGCATCGGCGAGACGGCGACGACCGCCGTGGCCGCCGACCGGCCCGCGCCGCGCGGCAAGACGCCGAAGCTGCCGAAGCCCGGCAAGCCGTCGCTGTTCGACACGATCGACGCCAGCAGCAACGGCGACCTCGACTTCGCCTTCGGGGCCAACGCCCCGGCCGCCGCGTGGGACGTGGCGTACTCGACCGTCGATACACCCGCGAAGTTCGACGACTTCTTGCGGCAACTGCACCAGCAGGCCCGCGTCACCTTCGACCTCGAAACGACGAGCGTGGACCCGATGCGGGCCGACATCGTCGGCTACGCCTTCGCCTGGAAGGAAGCCGAGGCCTTTTACCTGCCCGTGATGGGGCCGGCGGGCAGCGAACTGCTCGACGGCCCGAGCACGCTCGCGGCCCTCAAGTACGTCTTCGAGGACCCGGCGATCTCGAAGGTCAACCAGAACATCAAGTACGACCAACTCGTCCTGCGCTGCCAGGGCGTGACCCTCCGCGGCGTCTCCGGCGACTCGATGATCGCCGACTACTTGCTGCACGCCGGGGAGCGGTCGCACGGCCTGGACGAACTGTCGCGCCGCTACTTGCAGCACGAGAACATCTCGATCAAGGAGTTGATCGGCAAGGGCAAGAACCAGATCACGATGGACCAGGTGCCGGTCGCGCAAGTTTCGACCTATGCCTGCGAAGACGCCGACACGGCCTGCCGATTGACGGCCTTGCTCGAACCCGAGTTGATCACGACCGGCATGGTGTCGCTGTACAACACGCTCGAAATCCCGCTCATCGAAGTCCTCGCCGAGATGGAATTCCACGGCGTCCGCCTCAACTTGCCGGTCTTGGCGGCGATGAGCGTGCAGATTGAGGCCGACTTGGCGGCGATGGAAACGGACATCCACGCTCTCGCCGGCAAGCCGTTCAACATCGGCTCGCCGAAGCAACTCCGCGAAATCCTCTTCGACGAGATGAAGCTCCCGGTGCAGAAGAAGACCGGCACGACCGGCGAGCCGAGCACGGACCAGGAGAGCCTCGAGAAGCTCGCCGCCCTCGGCCACGAACTGCCGCGGCGGATCATCGGCCACCGGCAGATCGCCAAGCTCAAGGGGACCTACGTCGATGCCCTGCCGGCGCTGGTCAACCCGCGGACCGGCCGCGTCCACACGTCGTTCAACCAGACCGTCGCGGCGACCGGCCGGCTGAGTTCGTCCGACCCGAACTTGCAGAACATCCCGACGCGGTCCGAGATGGGCCAGCAGATCCGCCAGGCGTTCATCCCCGCCGACGGGATGCGACTGCTCACCGCCGACTACTCGCAGGTCGAGTTGCGGCTGCTCGCCCACTTCTGCGGCGACGCCAACCTCCGCGCGGCCTTCGCGGCCGACCGGGACGTGCACACCAGCGTCGCCGGCGAAATCTTCAAGGTGCCCGAAGTGGACGTGACTTCGGCCCAACGCCGCATCGCCAAGACGGTCAACTTCGGCGTGCTGTACGGCATGAGTTCGTCCGGCCTGGCGACGCGGTTGGGCGTGCCGCGGAAGGACGCCGAGGCGTTCATCGACGGCTTCTTCGAGCGGTACCCGAGCGTGATGACGTACCAGGACAACCTCCTCCGCGACGCCCGGGCGAACGAGTACGTCGGCACGCTGTTGGGCCGCCGCCGCCGCTTCGACCCGTCCGGCATCCGGCCGAATTCCAGCTACCAGAACCGCAGCCAGGCCGAGCGCGAAGCGATCAACATGGAGATTCAAGGGTCCGCGGCGGACCTCATGAAACTGGCCATGCTCGCCGTCTACCGCCGCGTCAAGAAGGAGAAGTTGCGGGCGAACATGCTCCTGAGCGTCCACGACGAACTCGTGTTCGAGGTCGATCCGGCCGACGCGACGAAACTGGCCGCCGCCGTCCGCGAGGAGATGATCGGGGCGATGACGTTGAGCGTGCCGCTGCAAGTCGACGTGAGCGTCGGGGCGAACTGGCTGGACGCGGAGGAGTTGCCGTGAAACCGCTCAAACCCGTCATCGGCCTGATCGGGGCCATCGGCGCGGGCAAATCGACCGTGGCGAACGTGCTGGCGGGGCGGGGCGGGTTCGTCGTGGACGCCGACAAACTCGGCCACGAAGTCCTCGACGAGCCGGCCGTGCGCGACCAACTCGTCGGCCGCTGGGGGAGCGATCTGCTCCGCCCGGACGGCAGCGTCGATCGCCGCACCCTCGGGGCGATCGTCTTCGCCGACCCGGCCGAGCGAAAGGTGCTCGAAGGGATCGTTTTCCCGCGCATCCACGAGCGCGAGACCGAACTGTTCGCCCGGGCCGACGCCGACCCGGCCGCGCGGTTCATCGTCCTCGACGCGGCGGTGCTGGTCGAAGCCGGGCGGTCCGAGGTGTGCAAGAAACTGCTCTTCGTGGACGCCCCGCGGGACGAGCGCTTGAAGCGGCTCGTCGCCCGCAGCGGCTGGACGGACGACGAGTTGACGCGCCGCGAGGCGGCCCAACTGCCGCTCGCCGAGAAGCGGCGACTGGCCGACGCGGTCATCGTGAACGACGGGGACGCGGCCGAGTTGCACGCCGCGGCGGTCGAGGTTCTGCACCGCTGGCGACTGCTCGCCCCGCCCGCCACCTGACTCGCCGACGCGGGACCGATTGAGCCGACACTGACGGACCGAAGGACGGCTGGAATGACCGAAATCATCGACGCGGAAGCGACCCGACGCCCCGCCAAACCGCGTGCCCGCAAGACGCCGACGCCCCCTGAACTCCCGGAGGCCGTTGCCGTGCAAGACCCCGAACCGCCCGAACCGGTCGAACCGGAAGCGCCCGCCGAAGTCGTCGAACCGGTGGCCGAAGCGCCCGCGCCGATCGAGGAGCCGGTCGCCGCGGTCACGGCGTTCCACCCGAACGTCGATCCGCGCGAGCACGGCTTCGACGCCGAGACGAACTCGCGGTTCGAGGAGATCAAGCGCGGCAACACGTACATCACGCAGTTGCAACAGATGACGCTCGCGCAACTCCAGGAGGCCGCACTCGAGAGCGACATCACCCGCGAAGAACTGGCCGGGTTGAAGAAGCAAGACCTCGTCTACCGCATCCTCAACGAGCGCGTCAAGCAGTCCGGGATGATGCTCGGCGAGGGCACCCTGGAAGTCCTGCCCGACGGCTTCGGCTTCCTGCGCAGCCCCGATTACAACTACCTGCCCTGCCCCGACGACATCTACATCAGCCCGAGTCAGATCCGCCGCTTCGGCCTGCGGACCGGGTCGGTCGTCGCCGGCCAGGTGCGGCCGCCGAAGGAGAACGAGCGGTACTTCGCCCTGCTCCGCGTCGAGGCGATCAACTACCAGGACCCGGAACTGCTGACGAAAAAACCGGTCTTCGCCGACCTGACGCCCGACCACCCGACGGAACGGTTGAACCTGTCGCACGACCCGGACGAGATGTGCACGCGCATCCTCGACCTCATCACGCCGATCGGCAAAGGGCAGCGCGGCCTGATCGTCGCCCCGCCGCGGACCGGCAAGACGGTGTTGCTGCAGAAGATGGCCAACGGCATCGTCCACAACCACCCCGAGTGCTACGTCATCGTGCTGCTCATCGACGAGCGGCCGGAGGAAGTCACGGACATGCTGCGGTCGGTCAAGGGGCCGCGGGTCGAGGTCGTCAGCTCGACCTTCGACGAGCCGGCCGCGCGGCACATCCAGGTCGCCGAGATGGTCATCGAGAAGGCCCGCCGGCTCGTCGAGTACGGCACCGACGTGGTCATCCTGCTCGACTCCATCACCCGCCTGGCCCGCGCGTACAACACCGAGATTCCGACGAGCGGCAAGATCCTCACCGGCGGCCTGGACGCGAACGCCTTGCACAAGCCGAAGCGCTTCTTCGGGGCCGCCCGCAAGCTGCAAGAAGGCGGCTCGCTCACCATCCTCGCCACGGCCTTGATCGAGACCGGGTCGAAGATGGACGACGTGATCTTCGAGGAGTTCAAGGGCACCGGGAACATGGAGGTCCACCTCGACCGCCGCATGGTGGACCGCCGCATCTACCCGGCCATCGACGTGAACCGCAGCGGCACCCGCAAGGAGGAACTCCTGCGCGACCCCGAAGAGTTGCGGCTCGTCCACTTGCTCCACAAGGTCGTGTCGGACATGCACCCGGTCGAGGCGATGGACATGCTCTTGAAGCAGGTGAGTAAGTACAAAACCAACGCCGCCTTCCTGGCGAGCGCGACGACGAAGTAACCCCCGACGGAGTGCCCATGCCCCGCACCATTGAAGGCGACCTGCTCCCCCCGCCCGGCCGGTACGCGATCGTCGCCGCCCGGTTCAACGACCTGGTCGTGGACCGGCTCACGGCCGGTGCCCTCGACGCCCTCCGCCGGCACGGGGTGACCGACGACCGCATCGACGTGGTCCGCGTCCCCGGCGCGTTCGAGATTCCGTTGGTCGCGCGGAAGCTGGGCAAGGGCGGGCACTACGCCGCGGTCGTCTGCCTGGGCTGCGTCATCCGCGGCGACACCGACCACTACGACCACGTCGCCGGGGCCGCGACCGGCGGCATCGCCAGCGCCGCGGCCGAAGCGAACGTGCCGATCATCTTCGGCGTCCTCACGTGCGACACGTTGGAACAGGCGATGCACCGCGCCGGGGCAAAAGCCGGCAACAAGGGCTACGAAGCCGCCGCGACCGCCATCGAGATGGTCAACCTGTTGGTGAAGCTCTCCTGACCTCGGCGAGGCGGGCGGTCATTTTCTCGCCGAACTTCTTCGGGTCGAGGACGGTCGTCGCGTGGACTCGGGCGCGGTCGCCGGTCGCTCTCGCGGCGGCGGGGTCGTCGAAGACTTGGCGCATCAACGCGGCGGCATGATCGACGCGGGCGTCGGCCCAGTGAGCGCCTTCGGGGTACGGGAACAGGCCCGGGCCGACCGGCACGAGGTCGTAATCGACCAGGTAAGCGGTGTCCGCCGTCGTGAAGTCGGTGTTGCCCGAATAGTTCGTGGCGATCACCGGCTTGCCCAACAGCATCGACTCGGCCATGCCCAGCCCCAGGCCCTCGGCACGGTGCAGCGACGTGTAGCAGTCGGCGAGGTCGAGCAGGGCGAGCGTGTCCGACCGGGTGAGCGTCGCGTTGATGATCGTGACGTTGGCCCCCGCGGCCGCGAGTTGCAGCCGGGCGAGTTCCTCCGGCTGCGTGCCGCCCCGGGAGACTTTCAGCACCAGGTGCGCCGCGTCACTCGGGGCGAAGGCTTGGCGGAAGGCGGCGAGGACGGCGTGCGGGTTCTTCCGCGCGATCAGGCTGTTCATGTCGAACGAGAACAGGAACAGAAACCGGTCCGCGGGAAGGCCGAAGGTACTCCGCGGCTGCCGCACGAACGCCGGCAGCTCGACCCCGGGGAGCATCGGCACGACCGGCACGCGGACCACCTTGCGGTACGTCTCGGCGAGGAAGGCCGTCGGTGCCCAGACTTCGTCCGGCCATTGCACGTCGGCGTGCCAGCCGGCGGGCAGTTCCTCCAACTCCCAGTACCAGTAGGCGATTCGCTTGACCTCGGGCCGCCAGTGGACGCCGGCGCGGGGGGTCCAGGCCTTCGGGAGCGTGTTCGCGGCGGCCAGAAAAATCGTCGTGTCGAAGAGTTCGACTCCGCGGAAGCGCTCCGGCTCGGTCCAGTCGCAGGCGTGCGTGACGGGGAGTTCGCGGAGGGTCGTGCGGCTGCCGGCCGCATTCAACGCCCGGTTCACCCCGAGGGCCGCTTCCTGCAACCCGGACTGGTAGCGGAAGTGCCCGACCAGATTGACGCCCGGGACGGCCGGCAGTCCGGCGGCGATGTCGTCGCGCAGGCCGGCGAACCAGGCGGGTCCGGGGGTCGCGTCGAGGCGTTGCGCGCGGACCCAGCCGACGACGGCGTCGGCGTCGCCCCGCTCGGCCGCGGCCCGGGGAAAGTCGTCGCCGGTCCGCGTGCGGCGCAGGACCGTCAACTCGTCCCACGGCCGCATGCACGGAGTCCGCGTGGCGTTCTCGAACCACTGCCCGGCGAGTCCGTGTTCGCGCGCCAGGTAGGCTTTGAAGCGGTCCCAGCCGAAGACGGTCAGCGCGTCGGGGCAGTCGCGCTGCCAGGCCGGGATGGCCAGGTACGTCGTTATCAGGCCGCGGTCGGTCGCCTCGCCCTCCTCGAAGAGGCTCCAGACGACCTCTTCGAGCGTCAAGCCGTACTGCGGGATGCCGTGGTGGAGGAACCAGTGGACGTAATCGATGCGGATCGGGTGCGGGGTCAGGCCGAACAGGAAGACGGCGCGCAGGTCCTCGCGCATGTCGTAGACCCGCTTGACCCGCTCGCCGCGGTGGCCGTCGAACGCGGCCGTCACGTTGGCCACGCCGGCGGGGGTCAACCCGTGCGTGCGGCACAGGTGGTCGCGGAGGGCGACCCGCTCGGTCAGGCCGCGCGGGAACTTCCGCCGCAGGGCCGCGTACTCCGTGAGGACGAAGCGGGTCGCGCCGAGTTCGTCGCGGTTCGCCTGGGCCGTCCCCCGGACCCACGCCGCGACCCCGAGGGGGGTGACCGCGTCGTTGAAGTCGCGCAGGTTCGTGAGGTCGAACGTCGTCTGCTTCGTCTCGCCGCGGTGCCAGTCCCGGACGCGGCGGCGGATCCGGCCGGCGACGGTCCGGGCGATCTTCCAGGGCGTCGGCATGACGGCGGTACTCGGGCGCGGGGTCATCGGGAGGTCTCTCGGCGAAAGTTCGGTCGGTCGGCCGCGCGGAGGATTTCGGCGAAACGGTCGAGCATCGCGTCCGGCGTCGGGTGCTCGTCGGACATCGCCCGGCTTTCGCGGGCCAGGCGTTGCCGGAGTGGCACGTCTTCGATCAATCGTTGCAGGTGCGCGGCGAGTTGAACGGTGTCGCCGAAGTCGAATTTGAGGGCACTCTGGCCCCAAACGACCTGCTCGTCCAGGCCGCCGCACGGGGTCGAAACGACGGGCAGGCCGAACGCCTCGGCTTCGAGAATCGACAGGCTGAATGCCTCGACGTACGAGGTGGAGGCGTAAGCGTCGGCCGCACGGAAGTAGAGCGGGACGCGGTCGGTCTCGGGCACGATTTCGACCACGTCTTCGAGGCCGCGCGCCCGGATCAGGTGGCGAACGTAGGAGAGGTACGGCAGCCCTTCCCGCGCCCCGACGAGCAGGCAGCGGAAGTTCCGGGTGCGGCGGGCGACCAGCGCGGCGGCTTCGACCAGGTGGTGCTGGGCCTTGCGCTCGCAGACCGTGCCGACGGTGAGGATGCGGACCGTGCCCGGGTCGCCGCCGAGTTGCCGCACGGCGGCGTCCCGACTGGTGTCGGCGACTTTGCGGAGGAGGGAGTCGCGGTCGAGCCCGTAGTGCAGGTGCGTGAAATTCTTCCGCCCGTCGAACCGCGCGTACCGGTCGGCGCACGCCCGCGACCCGAAGACGACCCGGTCGGCGAGTAACAGGGCGCGTTGACACCGGGCCTGGGCGTAGGGGCTGAACGCGGCACGAAACATGGCGTCCGTGTAACTCTCGTGGACCATCAACACCGCTGGAATGCCGAGCCGCGCGGCCGCCTCGACGAGCGGGAACAGGCCGATGGTGTTGGCCACGACGACGGCCGGTTTGACGGCACGGATCACCCGCATCAAATGACGTTGCGCCGCCCGGTACTCCGTCGGCGTCCAGCGGCCGTCGGTGTACCGGGCGGTGTGCGGCTGCGGCTCGGCGGTCCACGGAATGCCGGCCGCGTCGAAGCGATCCGACGCCGGGCCGGGTGCCGGGGCGAAGACGCAGGCGGCCACGTCGCCCCGGCCGTGCAACCCGCAGGCGAGGTCGGCGAGGATTTTCGGCGCGCCCTCGTAGCCCGACAAATTGTGCGTGGCGAACAACACGACCGGCCGGCCCTGGAGTATGACCGCCGTGCGCGGCGCGTCGGGTCGTGGCGTGAACGGCCGGTCGGGGTCGAGGTTCACGTTGTGGTACGGATCGGCCGGCGAGCCGTGCGCGGCGCGGAGGCGTTGGCGTTCCGTCGGAGCGTCGTGCCGCCCGGCGTCGGCAGCGTTCCAGTGCAAGACCGCGCCGCCGACGTGAACGCTGCGCAAGCCTTGCCCGGCCAACCGGAGGGCCAGATCGACATCGTACAGTGACGTGCCGAACCGGTCGGCGTCGAACCCGCCGACGCGCTCGAAGTGCGGCCGCGACACGAGCAAACAGCCGCGCCCGGGGGCCGTGACGGTCCGGGCGCACTCGGCCTGAAAGTAGTAGCTGACGGGGTCCTGCCGTACCCCGGTGAAGGCGTCGCGCGGGTGGTCGGTCACGACCGTCCCGGCGGAGACGATTTCGCCGCCGCCGTGCGTCAGCAGCCCGCCGGTCGCGCCGACGCCGGGCAGTCGGCAGTACGCGAGCAGCCGGGGCAACCAGTGCGGCCCGGCCGGTTCGACCCCGGCTTCCAGGAAGAGCAAAAAGTCCTCGGTGCGGCCGGCGGCGAGCCGGTTGAGGCTCTCGGCGGGATTCGCCGCGTCCAGCACCAGGTACGTCGTCACGCGGTCCGCCGGGGTCGTGGCCCGCACCGCGCGCAACGTCCGGGCTGCCGCGTCGGCGACGCCGCGGACGATGACGGCGACGCTCACTCCGGCGGGGAACTCGGCGTCGAACTCGTAGGCCGGCAACTTCAGCGCCGCGGCGAAGTCCGGCGTGCCGACTGCGACCGGCAACCGCCGGCGCGCCACGGCGTCGCCCAATGCTCGGCGGGCGGCGGCGTGGATGAACGGCTTCGCCCCGGCGTCGTCGGCCGACGAACTCGGCACCGCCCGCCAGTGGTAGAGGATTTCGGCGAGGTGGTGGACGCGGTCGGTCGCCTCGGTCACGCGCAACAGCAGGTCCCAGTCCTGGGCACCGTGGTAGCCGAGGCGGTAGCGGCCGACCTTCTCGAACAGCGCCCGCCGCACGCACGTCAGGTGGTTGACGTAGTTGTAACTGGTGAACAGGTCCGGCGACCAGTCGGGCTTGAACTGCGGGTCGAAGTGCGTGCCGTCGGCCCGGAGCTTGTCTTCGTCGGAGTAGATCAGGTCGGCGTCCGGGTGGGTTTGCAACAACTCGGCGATGCGGAACAGGGCCTGCGGGGCGAGTTCGTCGTCGTTGTCGAGCAGCAGCACGAAGTCGCCGGTGGCCAGGTCGGCGGCGGAGTTGGTCGCGGCGCAGATGTGACCGTTTTCGGCGCGGCGTACCAGCTTGATTCGCTCGTCCTTCGGCAATTGCTCCAGTGCGAAGAGCGTCGCCGGGTCGGTGGAAGCATCGTCGGCCAGGCAGAGTTCCCACTTCGGGTACGCCTGCCGCCGGACCGATTCGACGGCCGCGATCAGCCAGCGGGGATCGACGTTGTAGATCGGGCAGAGCACGCTGAGGATCGGTTGATAACGGAATCGCCCGGCCGCCGCGCGCATCGCGGCCAGGTCGGCATCGGTGAGTCGCGTGGAAGTTCGGAAGGCGTCGTGGACGGTGCGAGACCGTTCGTGGACGCGCAAGTGGTACTTGTCGGTCCACTTTTGCCGCGCCTGGACGCTGAACTCTCGGTACCGCTCGACCCGCGCCCGCCACCAGTCGCCGCGGAAACAGTCGCCCGCGGCGACCGCGCGACCGAGGGTCCGCAGCGGCGACAACCAGCGCGGCAACGGCCTGCCCGCGGAGACGGTCGGAGGCGTTCCCCGCGGCGGAATCTCGGCAATCAAGTAGGTCGTCCCCGTCAGGCGCTCGCCCTGCTGCAACGTCACCCGCAGACTTCGCACCCCGGGTTCGAGCGGAATTTGCACCCCGTAGCGGTAGCCGTGCGGCCCGTGCGCGACCGTCTCGCGGAGGCGGGGGGTGCCGTCGTAGCTCAACTCCAGGGTCAGCGGGCCGCGGTCGGGCACCATCAGGTCAAAGCCGACGCCGAGCATGACCCACCCGGTCACCGGTTCGGTGAACTGCTCGACGAAGATCGGGGGCATGGACGCCAGACTGACCACACGAACTCCCAGACGACCGGCAACGGCGACGCGTGCGAAAGTGTAGCGGACGGGCAATCGTACCGAACAGCCCAACTTGCCGAGTTCGCACGCTCCCGCGGGGCGACCGAGTTCGCCCAACTTGTCCGACGCGGTGCCCCCGCCGCGGTCCCGCGCGGATTCGTGCGCCCGCGCTTGGCTTTCCCGCGACCGCGACGTAAAACTGTCTGCCGGCCTCACCGCCGATCTTCGCCCCGAGGGGGCGGCGTCCTCCCCGACGACACCGGGGGGCCTCACCAGGTGACCCCTTTATGGCGCGACGAAGCGCCCCCTCCACGGTCGAGAGTGGAACCCACGCCGCTATTGCCAGTTCCTCGCTTTCGGGAACGACGCGGTCCGGGATGAGACGCTCGGACCGCTTCCTGACCGGCCTGCAATCCGCCGGCCGCGTCGTGTTCGTGTCCCACGTTCAACCCGACCCCGACAGCCTGGGCAGCATGTTAGGTCTGGCTCACCTCGTGGAAACGCGACTGGGCAAGCCGACCCTCATCACGCGGGACGGGATCATCAGCCGGGCCGAGAACCGCGCGATGGTCGAGCTCTTGCACCTCGACCCCACGCCCATTGAAGAGGTCGAGTGGGAACCGGGCGACGCCGTCGTCATGGTGGACAGCCAGCCGAACACCGGCCGGCACACCTGCTGCAACCGTGCCCCATTGTACGCCGTCATCGACCACCACGAGACTCCCGGCGACCTCGACGACGTGCCGTTCGCGGACGTGCGGCCGAGCCTCGGCGCGACCTGTACGCTGGTCACCAAGTACCTCGCCGAACAGGACGTGCCGCTGACGGAGAAGGTGGCCACGGCCCTGCTGTACGGCATCGAGACTGAAGTCACCGGGTTCCCCCGCGAGGCCGGCCCGGACGACGACAAGGCACTCATTCTCCTCTACCCGCAGGCCGACAAAGACCTGCTGGCCCAGATCCGCAACGCCCGCCTGCCGCACAGCCATTTCGAGTGTCTGCTGCAAGCCCTGCAAAGTTCGTTCATCTACGACCGGCTCATCATCAGTTGGGTCAACCCGCTGCCGCAACCCGAGCAGGCCGCCGAGGTGTGCGACTTCATGGTCCGCTTCGACAAGGTCGATTGGGCCGTGTGCGTCGGCGTGGTCAATGAGTCGCTGATCCTGTCGGTGCGGACCTGCAAGGAGAACGGCAAGGCGGGCGACATGCTCCGCAAGGTCGTCGGCGAACTCGGCAAGGCGGGTGGCCACGACCGCCGCGCAGGCGGGTGCATCCCGCTCACCAGTTGCTCGCTGTCCGCCATCGAAGAACTGCAAGCGGAACTCCGCCGGCGGTTTTTAAAGGCTCTTAAGATCGAAGACGTTCGCGGCCAGCGGCTCGTCCCGCTCCGGGAAATGTTGCAAAACTTGCAACCGTGACCCGCCGGGATCGGCCCGTTGTCAAAGCCAGCGGGCGACGCGAGATAGGTCGCCTCTCCGGTGAGACGGACAACACCGTCGCGCTTTGTCCAGCAAATTTCCGCGATTTTTCTCCACTTGACATTTCCCGTACCTAATACTTCGTCGTCCGCACGGGGTGCCCCATCGCACCCCGCGGCTCAAACCCGATTCGGGGCTTCCGAGGGATTGTTGCCTAACGGAGCTTCCGGCGAACGAAAGTGGGTGTCCTCATGGCCCGAAACGACGCACTCCTGCGCATCACCAAACTCCTCCTGGCCAAGCGGACGCAGCTCCGCAAGCGCCTGGGGATGCAACTCGACCAACTCGACAAGGGCACGACGGTCGGCGACAGCGCCGAGGCCGCGTTTACCGCGAGCGGCGAAGAAATCGCCACGCAACTCGCCCAGCTCGACGCCCGCGAACTCGGCCACATCGAGTTGGCCCTGCACCGCGCTAAGCAGGGCATGTACGGCGTCTGCAACGGGTGCGAGATCAAAATCCCCGTCGCCCGGCTCGACGCCCTGCCGTACTCGATCTTGTGCATCAAGTGCCAGCGCGAGGCCGAAAAGGACTCGCACTGGCTGGACGACCGATTGGCGACCCTCGACTTCAACAAGATGGGCGACGGCTCGACCCGCGAACTGAGCCTGGCGGACTTCGACCGGGAGTTGAGCAAGTAGACCGGTCGTCCGAGTCGCACGCGGCCCGCAGGTTCGGTAACCTGCGGGCTTTTTTCGTTCTTTGCGGTCGGCCTTCGATGCCCGTTACCGCCGGCGAGAAATTTGCTTCAAGTCTCGCAGTGAACTCGCGGGTACAGTCTTTCGAGGCAAACCGCGCGGGTTGGCCCTGCGATGCCCCGGCCGGAGCGGATTAACCGTCATGAAACATCGCTTGCTGTGGACCACGGGGATTCTGGGCAGTTCGTTCCTCGGCGGTCTCGTCGGCAACCAACTCCTGGACGGCCACCGCGCGGCGTATGCCGGCCCCCTCAGCCCACTGCCGCCGGCCCAGACCGACCTCGAAACGTCCCAAGAATTGGCCCTGACGCGGTTGGACGAGGTCGTCCGCAAAGTCGCGCCGTCCGTCGTCACCGTGGACGCGCTCAAGCCGCCGGCCAACCCGAACACCCGCGCCAAGCCGGTCGAAGAGTCGGGGTCGGGCATGATCGTCCGGCTCGCCGGTCAGCGCGGCTGCTTCGTGCTGACGAACAATCACGTCGTCGGCGGGGCCAAGCCGGGCGAGATTACGGTCACGCTGGCCGACGGCCGCATCCTCATGCCCGAGAAGGCGTGGTTCGACCCCGAGTCGGACATCGCGGTGTTGAAGCTCCCCGAGGACACCCTGCCGGCGCTCGAACTGGCCGACAGCGACCGCGTCCGCATCGGCCAGTGGGTGCTCGCGTTCGGCAGTCCGTTCGGCCTGCACAAGACCGTGACGCACGGGATCATCTCGGGCCGGGACCGCGGCCAGATCAGCCTCGGCCCGACCATTCGCATCAAAGAGTTCTTGCAAACCGACGCCCCGATCAACCCGGGCAACAGCGGCGGGCCGCTCGTCGATTTGGCCGGCAATATCGTCGGCATCAACACGGCCATCGCCACGAACAACGGCAGCAACAGCGGTATTAGTTTCAGCATCCCGGCCAACCTCGTCAAACGGGTCGCCCGGGAGCTGCTCGAAAAAGGGACCGTCAGCCGCGGCTACCTCGGTCTGCAACTCGCGCCGACCCTCGAACCGCTCACCGCCCTTCGGTTGGGACTGACGAGCGTCCGCGGGGCGATGGTCGAAGGTGTCCACCCCGAAGGCCCGGCCGGCGTCGGCGGCTTGCAGCAGGGCGATGTCGTGTTGAAACTCGACGCCATCGACGTGCGTGACGAGAACCACCTGATCAACCTGATCTCGGCCTTGCCGGTCAGCCAAAAGGTGCGGATGACGGTCTGGCGCGCTCGCCAAACTCGCGCGGTGGACGTGACCATCGGCGACTGGACCACATCCGTCAACGGCAAGCGGTGAGCCGACTCAAACCATTGCGTTGAGAGTCTTGGCAGTAATCAATTCCGTACCCGGTGGCATGATCAGTTCCGCCGTAGAGGTCGTGACGAACGCCAGCCCCTTGTAGCTCGTGAGGTATTTGTACTTCGTGGTGAACATGCCACCCGCGGCATGAACGACCAGCGGTGCGGTCTGGCGAGATAGCAGTTCCACGAAGGCGTCGGGTTCGAGCCGGGTGATGACGCCCACCGAAGTCACGGCTGCCGAGTGGGCTGCGGCCGCAGCCAGAATGACACCTGTGCTCACGGGATTCTCCTGATTGTCAGCCGGCCGTCCGGGTCGAACGGGGTTTCGGGATGACCTTACGAGGTTGTTCGACGCCGTCGATGAAGGATTTGCATTTGGGGAGCGCGTCCAGAAACGCCTGGCCGTAGGGTTTCGTCAGGACGCGCGGGTCGAACAGGACGACGAGGCCGCGGTCGAGCGAGGTGCGGATGAGCCGGCCGAAGCCTTGCTTCAACTTGATCGCGGCCTGCGGCACCGAATACTCGATGAACGGGTTGCCGCCGCCGGCCTCGATCGCTTCCAGGCGGGCTTCGGTCAGCGGTCGGTCGGGCACCGCGAACGGCAGCTTGGTGATGATCACGTTCGACAGGGCTTCCCCGCGGACATCGACGCCCTGCCAGAACGAATCGACGCCGAACAGTACCCCCTTCGTCGCCGTGCGGAACTCCTCGACCATCTTGTTCGCCGGCTGGCCGTCCCCCTGAACGAACAGCGTGTAGCCGTGCTTGGCGAACCACGGCCGCAACCGCTCGGCCGCCTTGTTCAGGAAGGCGTAACTCGTGAAGAGGACGAAGGCGCGGCCCTCGGTTTTCAGCACGTACTCGGGCAGCTTCTCGAAAACCGCCTCTTCGAACTTCGCCGGCTGTTGGGACGGGTCGGGCATGTCCCGGAACAGGTGCAACTCGACCTGCTCGGCGTAATCGAACGGGCTGCCGAGTTGGTGCGTCGTCGCGTCCTTGAGGCCGAGCCGGCGCTGGAACAGTCCGAACCCGCCGCGGCCGCCGACGCTCAGTGTCGCGCTGGTCAGGATCACGGTCGGCACCTTCGAGTAGAGTTGTTCCTGCAGCGCCGGGCCGACATCAATCGGGGCGCTGGCGATGCCGGTCTTGGGCACGCGGCCGGGTCGCGTCTCGACCCAGTAAACCTGGCCGGGGAGTTCCTGGGCGAGCCACTGCTTGACGGTCAGGCCGATGGCTTCGAGCCGACCGGCGCGGCTGGTCAACTCGATCTTGTCCTCGTCGTTCGACAGACGTGCCGCCGTGCGCGTCAGGTGGCCGGCGAGCTTGCTCAACTCGTTCGAGAGAACGTCCGGGACGAGTAGCGGTTGGCGCACCCGGCCGGTGGCGCGCGGCTGGCTCCCGAGCCAGGCGTGAAGGCTGCCGAAGAAGCGGTCGGACGCGTACCGGGTGGCTTCGAGTTGCACGAAACTCTCGGCGTCCCCGTGGACCGCGAGGATGCCCTTGTTCGACCGCGGGGCGAGGAGTTGGTTCAGCAGGTAATCGACGCCGCCCTGCCCGACCGACAGGCCGAGGAAGTCCGCCGCCAAGTCTTCGAGGGTGTGGGCCTCGTCGAAGATCACGGCGTTGTAATCGGGGAGGAGGCCCGCCCCCTGCCTGCGGAGGGCGAGGTCGCTGAAGAACAGGGCGTGGTTGACGATGAGGAGTTCGGCCCCGAACGCCGCCTTGCGGGCCTTGTAGTAGAAGCACTCGCTGTAATTCGGGCAGACGCGGCCGAGGCAATTGCCGCTGTCGGACTCGGCCAGGTCCCAGACGCTCGGCAACGCCTGCACCGGCAAGTCGGCCCGGCTGCCGTCCTTGGTCGTCCGCGACCACTTGCCGATCTGCACGAGTTGCGACGCGGCGTTGGCGTCCGTGAGGAGGCCGCCGGCGCGCTGTTGGGCGACCCGCAGCCGGCGCAAGCTCAGGTAGTTGCCGCGGCCCTTGACCAGGGCGGCGCGGAACTCGAACGGCAGCACGCTTTGCAGGAAGGGAATGTCGCGGGTGAGGATTTGTTCTTGCAGGCCGATCGTGTGCGTCGAGACGACGACCCGGAACTTGTCCCGGGTGGCGATCGCCTGGACCGCCGGGACGAGGTAGGCGAACGACTTGCCGACGCCGGTGCCGGCTTCGACGAGCAGCTTTTCGCCCGTCTTCAACGCCCCGGCGACGGCCGTGGCCATCTCGACCTGTTGCGGGCGGGACTCGAACTGGCCCCACCGGCGGGAGACAACGCCGCCGGGGCCGAGCAGGCTTTCCATCATTTCCATGACGGATTGTGCCCTGCCCGGCCCCGGAGGTAAAGACCGGTTGCCGGCGACATGCGTCGCCGACGGCCGTTCTCACCAGAAGCGGACGCGCCAGTAGTCTTGCGGCGTCGAGGTCCGGCCGTACCACCAGTGCCCGTCTTCCCACGTCATCGTGACCGACCGCCAGCCGAGCGGCACCTTCGGGAACGGGTAGAACGGGCCGATGAACGGGAAGGCGTTGTACGGGTACGCGGTCGGGTAGCCGACGCGGCTGACGTTGTTGTGCGGGGCGTAAGTCGGCCAGGCGTAGGGGGGCAGCGGCGGGGCGGCCCCGTCGCCCGTGCCCGCGCCCGGCATCCCGACCGGGGCCGGCTCGACGAGCGGGCCGCCGTTGGCCAGCATCGGCGAGGCACCCGGGGGCGTGGCGAACTGCGGTTGTTGGGCGAGCGGCCCGACCGCTTGCGCCTGGCGAACGCCCGACCCGACGCTCATGCCGTCGCGGACCATCTTCACGCCCGCGACGACGCGGACCTCATCGACGATGGCCTTCTTCTGGGCGGGGCTGCCGCACGGCCCGGTGACCGTGACGACGCCGTTGTCCGTCACGATGCTGACGTCCGCGCCCTGGGCGACGTTCGTGCTCGTGAGCCGGTTGCCGATCGCTTCGGCGAGTTGTTGGTTCGCCACCGGGGCGGCGTCGGTCGCCTTGGTCGCGGTCGGCTTGGCCGCCGCCTTGGCCGGTTCCTTGGCCGAAACCGCCCCGCCCAGCAAGCTGAGCGCCGCGGCACTGAATGCGAGAGTACGCACGTTCACAGTTTCATCCTCCCTGACTTTGATCGGGACCATCCGTGAGGCGTCTCCCCCACCGGTACACGCCATTTATCGCCCGTTCGGCCCGCCGGTACGAACGGAACAACCGCCAAACGCAGTGTGCAGTGAGGGAGTGTGCCGGCGCATCCCCGACAGACTGCGCAGAAGACGGGACCGGCAAAAATGGGTCGTGTGACGAGAAGGAATTGGGAAATCGAGGAAGTGGATTCAAGTGGCGTGACGGCCTTCAGGCGAGACAGAGTTTGCCGGCGAGGCTTTCGACGACGAGGACGAGTTGCACCTTGCGGTCGATGAGGTAGTCGCCGTGGTTGCAGGCTTCCAGGAGCGTCAGGACTGCGTCCGGGCCGACGCGGGTGGCCAACTGCGTCGCCCGCGCGTCGGTGCCGTCGTTCCCGAGGGCGGTCCGCAGGGTCGTTTGCAGGAAGTCCATCAGCAGGCGGATCACGAGGGACGCGCGGGCACGTTGGGCGGCGGACTCCTTGCCGGCCTGGTCGATGAACTCCATCCACTTGACGGCGAAGCCGACGGGGTCGGGCTTGGCGGACGCGATCAGTTGCACGGCGACCTCGCGGAACTGCCACAAGGCGTCGTCGTTGAGCGCGAGCGCCTGCCCCGGGCAGCCGTTACCGAGCCGCACCAGGCGTTCGAGCGTGGCCGCATCACCGACGCCGTGGTCGGCCAGTACGGCCCGCATTTCGTCGGGCGGGAGCGGGTGGAAGCGGAGGACCTGGCAGCGCGACAGGATCGTCGGCAGTTGCCGTTCGGTGCCGGTCGTGAGCAACAGCAGGACCGACCCGGGGGCCGGTTCTTCGAGCGTCTTCAAGAAGCAGTTGGCCGACTCCTCGTTGAAGTCGTCCGCGTCCTCGACGATGCCGACCGACCGCCGGCCGCGCGACGGCTTCAGCCCGAGCTTGCGGCAGAACTGGCGGACGACTTCGACCGGCAGTTCGTGCTTGTCCTCGGGGGTCCGGGCGACGGTGAAGTCGGGGTGGCTGTTCGCCGCGACCTGCTGGCAGCCCGGGCAATGACCGCACGCCGTGAGTACCGCCGGCGGGTTCTCGCACAGCAGCGCCTTGGCGAACTCCGTGGCGAACAGCCGTTTGCCCACGCCCGGTGGCCCGGCGAGTAAGAAGGCGTGGCCGAGTCGGCCCCGGGCGTTGGCCGCGTCGAGTTGCCGGCGAACGTCGTCGTGCCCGCGAATCTTCTGCCAGGTCATGCGGTTACTCCGGGGCGAGGGCGACGGGCCAGCCGTGCGACCGCAACTTGGCGCGGACGATTGCCGCGACGCGCTCCGCCACGACCTCGACACCCGGCGTCGCGTCGATCACGACGACGGCGTCCGGGCGGGCCGCCGCCTCGGCGAGGAACCCGGCTTTCACGGCGGCGTGGTAGTCCGGGCCGCGCGACTCGATCCGGTCCGGGTTCCGCCCACGCCGCGCGCGGGCGGTTTCGAGCGGCAAGTCGAAGACCAGCGACAGGTCGGGCACGACCCCGGCCGTGGCGAACTGGCCGACGGCCCACAAGTCGGCCGGGTCCAGGCCGCCGGCGTGGCCCTGGTAAACGACGTTAGCGAGCAAGTACCGGTCCGACACGGCGACCTCGCCGCGGGCCATTGCCGGCCGGATGACTTCTTCGACGAGCTGTGCCCGGCTGGCCATGAACAGCAGCGCTTCGGCCCGGGCATTGATGGCGTGTTCGCGGCCGAAGAGCAAGATTTCGCGGAGTTTCAGCCCCAGTGCGGTCCCGCCCGGGTCGATGGCCGCCGTCACCGGGATGCCGTCCGCCCGCAGGGCCGCCAGGAGCACCTGGAACTGCGTCGATTTGCCGCTGCCGTCGAGGCCGTCGAGCGCGAGGAACAGGGGCCGGGGCATCGCGTCAGCCTCCGTGTGCGGCGGCGTCGCTCATCACGCCCTCGGCCGTGGGGACCATGTCGCCGGCGTGGTAGCTCGACCTCACGAACGGTCCGGCGGTCACCTGGCGGAAGCCCATGAGCCGGGCGCGGGCGGCGATGTCGTCGAACTCCTCCGGCGGCAGGAACCGCGCGACGGGGATGTGCTTGAGCGTCGGCGCGAGGTACTGGCCGAGGGTCAGCACGTCGCAGTCGATGCCGCGCAAGTCGGCCAGCACGTCGAAGAGTTCGCCGACCGTCTCGCCGATGCCGAGCATCAGGCCGGCCTTCGTGACGAGTTTCGGGGCGCGTTGTTTAACGCGGTCGAGCAGGTCGAGGCTGCGGCGGTAGTCGGCGCGGCCGCGGACCTTGCGGTACAGCCGGGGCACAGTTTCGAGGTTGTGGTTGAAGACCTCCGGGGCCGCGTCGGTCACGGCGTCGATGGCCGCGACGTTGCCGCCGAAGTCGGGGGTCAGCACTTCGACGGCCGCGCCGGTCAGGTCGCGGACCGCGCGGATGCACCGGACGAAGTGGTCGGCCCCGCCGTCGGGCAGGTCGTCCCGCGTGACCGACGTGATGACGACGTGCTTCAGCCCGAGCCGGCGGGCCGCCTCGGCGACGCGGTCCGGCTCGTCGAGTTCGAGGGCCTCGGGCGTCCCCTTGGGCACGGAGCAGAAGCCGCACGGGCGGGTACACAGGTTGCCCATGATCATGAATGTGGCCGCGCGGCGCGACCAGCACTCGGGCCGGTTCGGGCACTTCGCGCTCTCGCACACGGTCACGAGTTTCAAGTCGTCGATCAGACTCTGCGTGAAGAAGTTGGCGTTGCCGGCCGGCAGGGTCCGCTTGAGCCACGACGGCAGGCGGCGGGCCGGGGCGGTTTCGGCCGGGGGTTCGGCGAGCAACGGTAACGGCGAGCGCATTCAGTTCTCCGGGTCGGCCGCCCGCGCGGCGGCATCACTCCTATTCTAGTCCGCACCCCGCCGCGCCGACACGGTCGATTCCGACCGCGGGCCGGCGGGCCGTCTCGGGAGTTCCGCTTGCACCGGTCGCTGCGCTATCTGCCCGAGTTCCTGGCCGTGGCCGTCGCACTCCTGAACGCGGCCAAGCCGGCCGTCGTGGACGACACGGCGTACCTGCTCTTCGCACGGCACCTCGCTGCTGACCCGACGCACCCTTACGCCTTCGAACTCTTCTGGAACAGCGCGCCCCAGCCGGCGATGGAGATTCTCCTGCCGCCGGTAGTGCCGCTGTGGCTCGCCCTCGGTATCTCGCTGTTCGGCGAAAACCTCGTCGCGCTCAAGCTCTGGCTGCTGCCGTTCCTGTGGCTGTTCACCCGCGCCGTCTGGTACTTACTCGGCGAGTTCGCGCCGCGCGAACGGGTCCGCGGCAGCGTGCTGCTGGCATTCTCCCCGGCGATCTTGCCGCTCGTCAGTGTCATGATCGACATCCCGGCGGTGGCGTGCGGCCTCGCCTCGACGGCCTGCCTGGTCCACGCCCGGCGCAGCGGCCGGAGTGCGTGGCTCGTGCTCACCGTAATTCTCGGCGCGGCGGCGGCCCAGTCGAAGTACACCATGATCGTCCTCCCGGCCGTCTGGGCTTGGTACGGCCTGACGCACCGCGATTTGACGCGGTCGCTGGCCACCTGCGTCGGCGGCGTGGTGCTCTTCGCGGCGTGGGAATTGTTCGTCGCCCGGCAGTGCGGGGAGAGCCACTTCTACCACCACGTCCAGCACCAGCAAGCCGCGGAACCGGGGCAGGTCGGGTTTCTGGACAAGATCGGCCACTGGGTCGGGGCGAAGGGCGGGCTGGTCTTGCCGCTGCTCGGGTACTTCGGCGGACTGGCGGCCGGGTGGGGGCTGTTCGCGGGGCCGACCGTCGGCTTCTCCCGCCGACTGAGCCACGCCGTCGCACTCGCGGCCGGGGTCGGTCTCGTGGCGATCCTGGCACTTCCGGCGCAATCGCAAATCCTTTCCCACGACGCGAACGGCTGGCCCGAATTGACCCTCCCGGACGTCGTGTTCGTCGGCCTCGGGGCGGCGACGACGGTGACGATGGCGACCGTCCTGGTCAAATTCTTGGTCGGGCGGACCGGTCCGGGCCGGGGTTGGCGACGCAGCCCGACGGCGTGGTTTCTGGCCGGCTGGCTGGCAATTGAAGTGGGCGGAATGTTCGTGCTAACGCCCTTCCCCGCCGCCCGCCGAGTCGTCATGCCGACGGTGGTCGTCGGCGTCGTCGCCTGCGCCTGGGTCAGCCGCTGCGGTCGCATCCCGGGCCGCGCCGGGCCGACGCGGTCGGCGGTTGCGTTCGGCTTGGCGGTCGGGTTCGGGCTGTACGCCCTGGACACCTGGGACGCGATGGCCGAGCGGGACACGGCCCGGGCGTCCGTCGAAAGCATCCTGCCGACGCCGGGCAAGTTGTGGACGCAGGGGCACTGGGGCTGGCAGTACGCGACCGACCGCGCGGGGGCGAAGTTGGTCGTGCCGGGCGTGTCGCAGTTGAAAAAGGGGGACTGGTTGATCCTGCCGGTCCCGCCGGACGACGGCGGTTTCTACCGGCCGTACCACGGCGGGGCGCTGTTCACCCTCGACGAAAGTCGCACGCGGTTCGTCCGCCGATTGGTCCGGGACGACGCGATTTCCGGCACCACCATCCCGACACTCTACGGCGGCCGGTACCCGTTCACCGGCCGGGATCAGCCGCGGCTAGTCGTCGAAATCCACCGCGTGGTGGCCGACTGGATACCGCAGCCGCCCCCGCCCTTGGCCCCTTAGAACGTGGAGATCGAGTGATTGTGACGTGTCGTTGGTCCCGTCGAATGCCGAGGGCTTCGGCTCCGCCGCAGGCGACTCTTGTTAGCCCGACGCGCTAGCGAGGGTCGAGCGGTCGAGGTCAAGGCGGCTATCGATGACCGCACGGTCCACGACCCCGAACACTGTCAATGACCCATCGACCCTCGCTAGCGCGTCGGGCTAACAAGAGTCGCCTGCGGCGGAGCCACATGCTGTACAGCAGGTCACCCGCGACTCAAACACTATGCCGATTCTAGCGGCGGTACGCGCGGAAGATCATGAGGCCCGCCGCCAGGCGGTGCGACCAGACTTCTTCGCCGGCGGTCGTCACTTCGACGACGCGGTTGCTGCCGTCCGCGGAGCCGTTGCCCTCGACGATCAGGGTGTTGCCGTTGGGCAGGCGTTGCATGCCGCGGGCCGTCGCGGCGGCGTGCGACCAGACGACCTTCTTCTCCTTCACGTCGTATTCGACGACCTTCTGGTTCTCCGCGATCAGCACGCGGTCCTCGCCGGTGCTGATGATGTGCGACTGGTAGTACGGCAGGCCGGTCTTCATTTTGCGTTCGGGGATCTCCTTGCCGGCCTTGTCGAGAAAGATCAGGTGGTCCGGGCCGTTCTGCAACAGGACCGCCGTCTCGCCGTTGGGCAGGCGGGTCGCCGACGCGATGTCGTAGTTGTTGGACCGGTCGAAGACGACGGACAGGTCCGGCTTGTCGCGGGCCATTTCGAGGACGATGTTCTTGCACACCACGAAAAACCGTCCGTCCGGGAGCAGTTGCAGTTGGTGCGGGCTGCCGTTGACCTGGCGGTTGGCCGCCCCGGTGGTCGGCTTGACCTCCAGCACTTTGCCCGTCGTGTCGCGGACGGTCACGTTGTACGCGTTCGCCTCCGCGACCGCGACCGCACCGTCCGACAGGACCGCGGCGTCGTAGGGCGTGGACAGATCGACGATCTTCCAGCGTTCCTTCAAGTCCGGGCCGAGTTCGGCGACGTACCCGCTGCCGTTCCGCGGGTCCATCACGACGAGCAAGGTTTTGCCCACGATCCGCGGGGCGTAGGCGATCTTGTCGAGGTTGATCGCCGGCGACGCCTTGGCCCACCAGGCGAGCCACTCGGCTTGCGCCTTCACGACCGCCGCCTTGGTCGCCCCGAACGCGACCTTGGGCGCGTCCGGCCCGGCCAGCACGAGCAGCAGGTCTTCGGCCTGCCACAAGCGGCCGCGCGGCAGGTCGGGGAGCATGCCGACGATCGCGCCGACGGCGTCTTTGTCGCGGGAAGTCACGGCCAGGCCGAGCGTCATGGCGAACTTCGCGTCGATCACCGTCTCGACCCGGGCCGCCTCGACGACCTTCGGGTACGCCTCGGGGATGCGGACCCGCTGCGTCGCGTCGCCGCCCTGGGTCAGTGCCGTCGCGGCGTAGACGCGCTTGAGCGCGGAACTGTTTTTGAGCGCGTCGATTAAGTGGCCGTCGACCTTGCCGCCGACGGACGCGACGGCGGTCAACGTCCGCTGAATTTCTTCGGCCGTGGCCTGGTCGTCCGCCTGGGGCAGGAAGGCGAGGAGGACTTGCGTGGTCCGCGGGTGCGGCACCTTGGCCAGTGCCCGGACGGCGGCGACGGCGATGCCCGCGTGCGGCACCTTTTCGAGCCGCTTGAGCACCTCGCCGGCGCGGTAGACGATCTCGAAGTTCGCCGCGTTCACGTCGGCCGAATCGACGACGGTCGCCTTGCGCAACGGGCCGACGGCGGCCGGGCCGAACTTCTCGACCTCGTCCATCGCCCGGACGCGGTCGTCGAACGACTCGGCCCCGAGCCGCTGAATCACGGCCTGGATGCGGGTCGCGTCCGCGTCGGTGAGAATCCGCCGCTCGAAGTACGCCAGGAGTGCGGCCGCGTCCGTCGGCGCGATCTTGGCCGCGGCGAGCGCTGCCTTGTCCGCCTTGACCGGGTCGAAGACGGCGGCGGCGGTGGGCACGCCCGGAAAGAGGTTGAGCTTCTTGCGGAGCACGATTTGGCCGAACGCCGGCGACGCGGCCGCCAGCAGAATTGCGCACAGGTTGAGCCACCGCAGCATGGTCGGACCCCGAAAGTGACGCGTGACCTCACGGGTCTATCGTACCGCCCGCCGGGCCGCCCGGTCCACGGTCTTCCGGTAATCCCCGACGGACGCGGTAGAGCTTGAAGGCCTCGTCGGCGTACTCCAGGGTCAGCCCGGCCGAGGAAAGGTCGCGGTCGGCCGTGGTGACGACGTGGGTCACGCCTTCGGCAACGGCCTCGCGCACGGTGCCGGCGCGGTCCCAGTCGCGCGACTCGTAGGCCGCCTGATTCCAGACGAGTCGGCGGTGCCATTCGAGGACTTCCACGTCCTTGTACGGGATCGCCTTGAAGTCCACGAAGATCGCCGCGCGGGTGACGAGGCGGAAGCGCTGCAAGTCGGCGGGGATGACGCGGCCGACGAGCCGGGGGGCCGCGGCCGGCTTGAAGTCGCTCGACAACGACCCACTCCACCGTCGCGGCGAGTTCGGCACCTCGACCGGCAGCAGGTACACATCCCCGGGCCGCTTGTGCGTCCGCACGAAGTCGAGCAACCCCGCCTCGTTCGGTCGGGCCGCGTACCCCTGTCGCGTCAGCATCAGCCCCGCCCCGGCCGCCACACAGGCTGCGAGAACGGTGAAACTCACGGCGACCGTCGCGCGGCCGTCGACTCGCCGGCCGGCCAGCGTCACCAACCGCGTGAGGATGATGGCCGTCGCCACCGGGATCAGGATCACGGACGACCGCCAGGGGAACATCAGCGCGAGGGTGTCGTTGCCCGACCCGAGTTGAATGACGGTCAGGAGTAGCGACCCGACGGCGAGAATTTGCACGACGGGGAAGAGCCGCGTGCCCCGCGTGAGCGCGACGCCGACGAGGATTGCGACGAGTTGCACCGCGGTGACGCCGTCGAACCAGACTGCGGGAATGGCGTGGTGCGGGATGCGGACGTTGACGAGCAAGTCCCGGACGGACGCGGCCGTCTTCGGGGCCGAGGAGAGAAAATTCGACCGGACGTACACCACCGTTGGCAGTGTCAACGCCGCGAACAGGACGCCGCAAGCCACGGCGCGCCGTAGCCGCCCGTCCCGCGTCAGGGTTGCCAAAAACCCGAGAAAGATCAGCCCGGCCGACAGCGCATAAGTCGGGTGCAGCGTCACCGCGACGGCGGCACAAGTTATGGCGACGACGGGCCGGCCGCGCAAGAACTGGTCGAGCGCGACGACGAGGAAGACGCCGATAACCGACGGCTGGAAGGCGGGGCCGAGGACGTACTGCGCGGCGAGCCACCCCTGGACGTAGCACGGGTAGTCCCAGCCGAACACCCGGAACGAGGCCCAGCGCAACACCGCCGCGTGTGCCAGGAACAGCAGCGCGGCGACCAGCCAGCGGGCCCGCGGGGTGAGTCGGTCCCCGGCGACGTGCGTGGCGATGCCGAGCAGGCTGACGAAGTACGCCCCCTGCAACAGCGCGTAGTAAACCGGGAAGAGTCCTTCGCCGAGGTGCCGTGCTGTGACCGTCACGAGGGCGTCAAACACGGGCGTCGGGCTGAGGGTGTTGGCGAGCCAGTCGTCGCCGAGGTTGCCGTCGCCGGCTGCGGCCAAGCCGTGCAACAGGTACTGGTTCTGGTTGGAGTAGTACGGCGGGGCCTGCGTGGTGCTCAGGGCGAACAGGACCGTCCAAGCGAGGAATGCCCCGACATGCTCGGCGAACGGTCGGGCCCGGCGGCAGGCGGTCAAAAACGGTTCCGTCATGGTGGCTGAGATACGGCCGGTGTCGGTCGGCGGCGACCCGGCTCAGCCGCCGCGGATTTTGCTCACCAGGGCTTCGTTGACCGGTTCCGGCAGGAACTTGCCCAGGTCGCCGCCGAACTTGGCGATCTGCCGGAGGAGCGAACTGCTGACGTGCGAGAACTCTTCGTTGGCCATCAGGAAGACCGTCTCGATGCCCGGGTCGAGGTGCAGGTTCATCAGCGACATCGTGAACTCGTACTCCATGTCCGAGAGGGTGCGCAGGCCGCGGACCATGATTTGCGCCCCGCACTCGCGGACGAACCGGACGGCCAGGCCGTCGAACGTGCGGACCTCGACGTTCGCGTAGTCCTTGGTGACCTGGCGGACGAGGTCGGCCCGCTCGTCGATGCCGAACAGGGTCGCCTTGTCCGGGTTGACGCCGATGGCGACGATGAGTCGGTCGAACAGCCGGCCGCCGCGGGTGATCACGTCCAGGTGGCCGCGGTGGACGGGGTCGAACGTGCCGGTGTAGACGGCCACGCGCGGGTTGAGTTTCTTCGCCATGCCCGGTCCCCGGAGTGCCGCGGAAGGAATTTCCTTCGCCCCGCCCTAAGATACAATGACCGAGCCGGGGCCGCACGGGAAGGACGATGTCGCGGCCCGGCCGGAATTCTGGAAGGACCGCCCGTGCTATTCGACAACGCCCCGACCCCGCTCGACATCAACTTCCGCGTGGCCGGCTTCCCCGTCCGCGTGACCCCGTGGTTCTGGCTGACGATGGCCCTGCTCGGCAGTTGGACCATGGACGACAGAGTTCTTGGGCCGTTGGCCCTCGTCCTCTGGGTCGTCGCCGGGTTCGTCTCGATCCTCGTCCACGAACTCGGGCACTCGGTTTCGGCCCGGTGGTTCCGCACGCCGTCGTTGATCGTGCTGACCGCGTTCGGCGGGTACGCCCAGTACTACGACCGCGCCCCGCCGTCCGGCTGGCGGCGGCTCGTCGTCTGCCTGATGGGGCCGATCGCCGGCTTCATTCTCCTGGGGCTAGTCTACGTCAGTCAGTTATCGACGGGCTGGATGGAACTGCACCCGGTCCTCTGGGCGTTCGGTAAATACATCGGCATCCAGTGCCTCGTTTGGGGACTCTTCAACCTGCTGCCGATCTACCCGATGGACGGCGGGCAGGCGATGCGGGAAGTCTTCTACATTTGCGGCATGCGTCGCCCCGACCCGGCGACGCACACGGTGTCGATCGGCGTCATCGGCGTCCTCATCATTCTCGCGGGGTTGAGGCAGGTCAACCCGGAGCACCCGGCCGTCGCGTGGATGCCGTTCAGCTTCGGGCCGATTACGATCGTCTGGTTGGTCCTGATCGGCATTCAGAACTGGCAGATGCTCCAGCAGTACAGCAAGCAACGGACGTGGTTCAGCGACGACGGCGACGCCTGGAAGCGCTGACGTTCCGCCGCCCGTCCCTATCAACAGGTTGCCACCGTTGCGCCGACCGCGCCGGGGCAGTGGCCCCGACTCTTTCCCCGGAGTGATGCGATGGTACGGTTCCGCGTGATGTTGGCGTCGGCCCTGTTGACGTGCGCCGGCAGCCTGTCGGCCCAGCAGACGACGGCCCCGGTGCCGCCGACCGAGTTGCGCGAGTACGTGAAGCGGCCTGAATCGGACTACGCCTGGAAGAAGCTGACCACGGTCGAGACGCCGCAAGGGGTCGTCCACACGCTCGAAATCACCTCGCAGAAGTGGCAGGGGATCGTCTGGCAGCACGGCCTGCAAGTCGTCGTGCCCAAGGGGGCCAAGCCGCAGGCGACGATGGTGCTGTGGAACCAGGGCGGCAAGCCGTCGGCCGGGAGCGCAGTGCTAGCACTGCAAATCGCCGAGCGGGTGCAAGCCCCGGTCGCCTTCCTGTACGGCGTGCCGAACCAACCCCTCTTCGGCGGCAAGACCGAGGACGGGCTGATCGCCGAGACGTTCGTCAAGTACCTCGCCACCAAGGATGCCACCTGGCCGCTACTGTTCCCGATGGCCAAGAGCGTCGTCAAGACGATGGACGCGCTCCAGGCGTTCGCCCAGGGCGAGTGGAAGTTCGAGGTCACGCACTTCGTCGTCACCGGGGCGTCAAAACGTGGCTGGACGAGCTGGCTGACCGCCGCGACCGGCGACCCGCGCGTCAAGGCCATTGCCCCGCTGGTGATCGACACGCTCAACCTACCGGTGCAGATGAGGAACCAGGTCGCCGCGTTCGGCAAGCCGAGCGAAATGATCGCCGACTACACCCGGGCCGGCCTGGTGCCGATCCCCGACTCGCCCGAGGCCCGCAAGCTCTGGGCGATGGTCGATCCGTGGGCCTACCGCGACGCCCTGACCCTGCCCAAAATGCTCGTCCACGGCACCAACGACCCGTACTGGCCGCTCGACGCGCTCAACACGTATTGGGGCGATCTCAAGGGCCAAAAAGGCGTCGCCTACATTCCCAACGCCGGGCACGACCTGCGCGAAACCGACGAAATGGGCGCACGGCAATTGTTCCCCAAGCGGGCCATCGACACCCTCGCGGCGTTCTGCAAGAGCCAGGTCTTCGACAAGCCGTTGCCGACGCTCACGTGGGAGTACCAACCGGCCGGGGACTACCTCATGGCGAAGCCGGTCGGCACGGTCAAATCGGTCAGCCGGTGGACGGCGACGAGCGACACCCGGGACTTCCGCAAGGCCCGCTGGACCGAACAGGTCGCCTACGACAAGCAGGACAAGAAGCGGTACGACGGGACGGTCGAAGTCGGCCTGAAGTTGCCCGCGGCGGCGGACAAGTTCACGGCCGTGTTCGGCGAAGTCGTGTTCGATTTCGACGGCCTGCCGCTGCACAACTCGACGCAAATTCGCATCCTGGAACCGAAAAAGTAACCGGATGCCCTGGGACTTCGCGGACGAACTGCGGCAGTACGGCCCCCACGCCGGGGACCGGGTGCTCTCCTTGCGCGACGCCCGGGCTTACTGCGCCCGCGTCACGCGGACCCATTACGAGAATTTCTCCGTCGTCTCGTGGCTGCTGCCGGGCCACCTCGTGCCCCACTTCGAGGCCGTCTACGCCTTCTGCCGGTGGGCGGACGACCTCGCCGACGAGACAGGCGGCGGCACCCGGGCACTCGCGCTGCTCGACTGGTGGCGGTTCGAGTTGCTCGACGCCTACGCCGGTCGGCCGTGGCACCCGGTCATGATCGCGCTCCGCGACACCGTGACCGCCTTCGACATCCCGCCCGAACCGTTCTTCAACCTGTTGACGGCCTTCGTCCAGGACCAGCACGCGAAGTCGTACGCCACCTTGGCCGACCTCGTCGGCTACTGCGCGAACTCGGCCGACCCGGTGGGCAGGCTCGTGCTCTACCTTTTCGAGAGTTCGACACCCGGGCGGGTCGAACTCTCGGACCGCATCTGCACCGGCTTGCAACTGGCGAACTTCTGCCAGGACGTGGCCCGCGACGCGGCCATCGGCCGGGTCTACCTGCCCGCCGAAGACCTCGCCCGGTTCGGCGTGCCGGCCGCGGACGTGACGGCCGGTCGGTTCACGCCACAGTTCCGGGAGATGATGGCCTTCCAAGTCGAACGGGTACGCGGCTTCTTCAACGCCGGGGAACCGCTGCTGGCCACCCTGCCCCGACCCGCGCGGCGGAACGTCGCCCTGTTCCTCGGCGGCGGGCGGGCGATCCTGTGCGGGATCGAGCGGCAAGGGTTCGACGTGCTGACCCGCCGCCCGCGGGTGTCGAAGCTCACGAAATCGAAGTTACTGGTGCGGGCACTGGCGGGGTCGGTGTTCGGCTAAAGCAGTGTCCGAATGACCGGAGCGCGATGATTTTCGACTCCGCCGCAGGCGACTCTTGTTAGCCCGACGCGCTAGCGAGGGTCGAGCGGTCGAGGGCAAGGTTGGCCGGTGTTGACCGAACGGCCGACGACCCCGACTTTGTCAACGACCCATCGACCCTCGCTAGC